>SBGZ01000041.1 GCA_006226415.1 Alphaproteobacteria bacterium | reverse complement strand
TAGTAACCGGTGTCAGAGGTCTCCAGTTCTTTTTTCAACATTTCCGACGCCGCATCGCCTTGATCGGTCTCGAGCAACAGGCCAAAGCCGGCGTTGGCGATAACGATGCGCTCATAGGGATCTGTTGTTGAGGCCTGAGCCTCATTTACGGCGTTCAGAATTTCGGCTTTCAGGCCATCAGAGATCTCGCCCGCCTGAAGTTTTTCGAGGCCGAGGCGGCCATAAAACAGACGCAGGCGTTCAGCAGATGTCAGACCCGGGTCCGCTTGTAGAGCCGTCATCCTTTTGGCATATGCCTCGGTTGCCGAGGTGCGTGCCTCTGAACCTTCGTCAGTGACATTGGTAATAATGTCCGCTGCGCTATAAGGAACAAAATAGGCGTTGGTGGCTGAAAGCGCCGGATCATCCAGCAAGGCGATCAGGCGTGCTGTCACGGCGTCCTTGGTGTCCGCAGAAAGAGGGTCTTCATCCTCGGCCGGTGCGTTTTCGAAAGTAGAAAGATAATCTGCCTCAAATCTGCCTTTCATATCCGCATTTCCCTCAGGGACCAGAGATGAAAGTTTGTCGAAGACTTCGACTTCATTGCGCTCGCCCATGGCAAGGCCTGCGTCCTGTCCCCAGGAGTAGTGGGCGAGAAGGCTGAGTTCCTGCTCGTTGGGCTCATAGCCCTCGTCCATGATGGCGGCGACGAGCTCTTTGGCCGGGCGGATGTCGTTAAGCGCGATGTCGAGGATATCGACATAGCGCTCCAAATTCATGCCGCCGGGAATGCGGGTGACTTCCTCACCTTCCGGGTTGAAGATGATGAGGGTCGGGTATCCTCGGACGGAGAATTTCTCGCCATAGGACTGGGCACGGTCTGTGTCGCCATCGAGATAGACCGGGACAAAAAGCTCTGTCTTTTCGATAAAGTCACGGCGCTTGAAAATGGTTGCTTTCAGCTGCGCGCAAGGCGGACACCAAACGGCGCCCCAGTAAAGAATGACTGGCTTGCTTTCTGCCTTGGCAAGGGCAAAGGCCTCGTCAACCGAGCCGTCATACCAATTGATGTGCGGTGCCTCGGCTTCAGTTGTGGCGGCATGGCCCGCGTCATGTGTTTCTGACATTGCAGTCGTTTCTGGCGCAGGGCTTTCATTTGTGCCACTGGTGGCAAAATAATAGGCGCCTGCGGCCAGAACGATGGCGGCAACACCGCCCAAAAGAACAGATTTGTTCATGGGATCCCCTAAAGTTTCAAATGTTCTGCATCACTGATTTGCCCGCAGATAATCATAATCGGGGGGTTATCGCAATTTTTCTCAGGGTCTTGTGTAAACTAGATAACACAGACGGCCCGAGCCCCTCGACAAGGGGTGACAAGCCCGCTAACACTTGTGAGACTCAAAAGGGGGGCAGTGCGCGGGGATGAGCGCAGGTTCCTGGCAAATTCAGGGAGAAATTTGTGAGCGATTCGATCGAAGTTGTGTCTGATCACGACATTCCACCACATTACACATCTGGGGAGTTTTTGGGCCATCCTAAGGGGCTCTATGTGCTTTTTTTCACAGAGATGTGGGAGCGCTTTTCCTACTACGGGATGCGGGCACTTTTGATCCTTTATCTTACCAAGCATTTTCTCTTTTCGGATGGCAAAGCTGCCCTGATCTATGGGTCTTATACGGCGCTTGTTTATCTGCTTCCTATTCTTGGCGGCGCACTTGCAGACCGCTATTTGGGTTCGCGTAAAGCGGTGACCTATGGGGCGCTTCTCTTGGTGCTGGGGCACTTCGGTATGGCCTTTGAAGGACCACCGGCCATCGTTGATGGTCAGGAAGTGGTGCGCAGCGACTTCCATATTCAAATCTTCTATTTGTCCCTGGCTTTAATTATTGGCGGCGTTGCTTTTCTGAAGGCCAACATGTCGACCATTGTTGGCGCGCTCTACGCGCAAGGAGATCCAAGGCGAGAGGGCGGCTTTTCCATTTATTACATGGGGATCAATCTGGGTGCCTTCGCCGCTGCCATTGCTTGTGGTTATCTCGGTGAGACCTATGGGTGGCGCTATGGGTTTGGACTTGCTGGCATTGGCATGTTGTTTGGGCTCGTATTCTTCCTAAAGGGGCAGCATTTGCTTGAAGGTCATGCGGAACCGCCGGACCCTGAAGCGCTCAAGAAACCTGTCTTCATGGGCTTGAGCACGGAGTTTTTGATCTATCTCAGCGGCATTGCGATTGTTGTTGTGAGTTGGCAGCTGGTTCAACATCAGGAGTTTGTTGGATCCATGCTCAATGGGTCTGGCGCGCTGGTTCTGGCTGGCATTCTTGCCTATGGGATTTGGAAGTGTGATCGCGAGGAACGCGGCCGTCTTTATGTGGCAACCTTTCTAACAATTTCGTCCATTCTTTTCTGGGCGCTGTTTGAACAAGCCGGGTCGTCGCTCAACCTGTTAACAGACCGGGCTGTTGACCGCGAGCTGATGGGCGGTGTCATTCCCGCGTCTGTATTCCAATCGCTTAATTCGGCCTTTATTTTTACCCTGGCGCCTCTTTTCGCTGTGATGTGGGTGTGGCTGAACAAACGCCGCCTTGAGCCGTCGACGCCCCTTAAATTTGGCATTGCCATGCTCTTAGTCGGGGCAGGGTTTTACGCCCTTGTTTTCGGTATGCAGACGTCAGGTGCTGGTAAGATTGCCATGATCTGGATTGTCGCCTTGTATTTCCTGCACACCTGCGGCGAGCTTTGCCTCTCACCCGTTGGCTTGTCGATGATTACCAAGCTTTCCCCGCTGCGCATTGTCGGTTTCATGATGGGTGTGTGGTTCCTGGCTTCGGCCTTTGCGAACTATGTGGCGGGACAAATCGCCAGAATGACCAGCTCAGAAACGGTGGGTGGTGAAATTGTCGATATGGCAGCGGCCAAGGCGAATTATGCAGCGGTTTACTCACAAGTGGGTGAATATGCTCTCATCGCCGGTGTTGTTCTTATCGTGTTGACGCCAATCCTGAAACGCTTCTCCCACGGGATCCATTAGGCGTCTATTTCAGCACCTCTTCGGCGAAGCGGCGAAGGATGGGGTTGTACTTTTCCGGCGCCAGCCAGAAGGGGGCATGCCCCAATCCGGGTAGCAGGTGCAGCTTGCCCTCCCAGAGGTTTGCGTAGTTGATTTGCTCAAGGACCTCGTTGTCGACGAAGGGTTCCGGGTCGCCGTTGATAATGGCTAAGGGGGTGTTGTTGGTTTCAACAAATTGGCGCTCCATGACGCCGATGCCTGCAAGGAAACTCTCATACATGATACGCCGTGCGCGGCCATCGGTGCGGCGGACATTTTCGATCATGAAGGGTACGACTGAGCCAGGAACGCCGCAGGTGGTTTCTGCGTAAAGGTGCACTTCTTCCTCGGTGAGATCTTCCTTGCCGGTTAGGTCCATATGTCCTGATGGCAAAAATCCGGTCACAAGTTCTTCGCCAACAAAGCCGACGGGCGGCGTGCCGGTGATGACGATGCCTTTGAGGGTGGGATTCATGTCCATCATTTCCAGGGCCACGTGCCCGCCGAGGGACCAGCCGAGCACGAGATAGTTGTCGAGCTCCAGGGCGGCGGTTACCTCAAGGGCGATGCGCGCGTAACCTTGTACGTGATAGGTGTTTTCGGGATCGCGGGCGTCGTCGGAGCTGCCGTGGCCGGGCAGGTCCATGGCGATAAGGCGGAAGTCCTGGGGCAGATCGCTCTTGAATTGCTTTTGGAAAATATCAGAGGAGCTGGAGTTGCCGTGGATGAGGAAGAGGGCGGGGCCTTGGCCGCCGGTGTCTCTCACCGCGATCTGCCCGCAGCTTGTTTCGATCTTCATTTCATTCATGCCTTGCTTTCCTTCGCGCGAGAACTGATTCCCTTGAGCTATCTTTTCACTCCCTTAGAAAATCATCAATGTGGGGCGCGATCTTGCCCGCGTCGGACATGACAAAGAGATGGTTAGCGCCAGGAATGATCACAAGCTGTGAGCGGGGAATGAAATTGTTCAACAGGCTTGAGTTGGCTGGCGGGACGATGGTGTCCTTGTCGCCGGTGAGGATGAGCGTGGGGGCCTTGATAAAGGGCAAGAGCGGCAAGCTGGTCCAGCCCGCCATAGCGCCGAGCTGCATCATATAGCCCATTTGTTGTGGGGGGATGACCTTGAGATGTGTGTTGGCCGCGTGATCGCGCACTTCGCTGAAGAGGTTCTCAAACCCGCGGGCAAGCGCTTCTTCGCGCATGACTTTGCGCGGGTTGACCAGCTTGGTGAGGGCGGCCAGGTTGCCGGGCATCATGGTTGAGCCTGGCGAGGTGGCGAGAAGGACAAGGCGGTTGACGCGGTTGCTGAACTGCGTGGCAAATTGCTGAGCGATACCGCCGCCCCAGGAATATCCCATAAGGTCGACTTCAGGATAACCATAGTGATTGAGAACTTGCTGAGCCAGCTTGGCGGCCCACCAGGGGCGGTAGGGCATGCGTGAGGCCGGCGATCGACCGACGCCAGGCATGTCGAAGGTGATGAAATCGCCGTGGGCTATGCTATCGACCAGTGGTAAGGCGAGTTCGAGATTGGCGCCGATCCCGTTCAGAAATAATATGGGCATTCGGTCCGGATCACCCGGGCGAATGGCTGTGCGAATGGTTTGGCCGTTGAAGTCGAGAAGCTCTGTTTTCATTTTTGTTTTAGCTTTTCTTTATTCAGGAGTTGGCGAGCGCCTCATTCAGCATGTTGAGGCAAGTCTCAACAAAATCCCTTTGGCCTTCCCCGAAATAGGGGGCAAGGGCCGACATGATCTGGAAGACACCTGTGTGAATGATGCGCGCATCGCTGGCGCCGCGATGGGTCAGTTCCTGATAGGTCAGCCAATAGGTGAGAATGAGGACAATAGATTCGGTTACTGAATGGATTTCGTGGTCGCGGGCATCAATGACTTCCGCGTCGCGCAGAGCCAGGGCGATGGCCGTGATGGATTTGCGTTTCAAGTCCAGGATGCGGCGGAACTTGGCTTCAATGGTCGCATCGCGCGTGAGAATGTCTGTGAGGTTTCGATAAAAGAAACGGAAGGCATAGATCTCCTCAAAGACTACATAGAGGTAATACCAGTTGTCTTCTAGGGCGAGAGGTTTGTCCACGGGCGCCTGAAGAACTTCACGAATCCGTTGGTCGAATTCCTCATAGAGCGCGGAGATGATGACGTCCTTGCCCTTGAAGTGGTAATAAAGATTTCCGGGGCTGATATCCATCTCATTGGCGATATCAACGGTCGTGACATTGGGCTCACCTTCCTCATTGAAGAGGTCGAGGCTTGTCATCAAAACGCGGTCGCGTGTTTTGACCTTGCCGGCCATCCAATACTCCTTGGCAGACTCATCTTCCCCGTAGTCTAGGCGAATTCGAAGGGGAAACAAAATGGCCAGAGACGCGAAAAGCGACTCTGGCCAGTTTTTAAACAAGATCCGATCAAACAGGTTCAGGAAAGAGGCTGCTCTTTTACGCGGATCTTTGGGCGGCCCGTTTTATCGGGCTTCTTTTGTTATGCGGCCTTTTTGGCAGCCTTCTTTTTCGCAGCTTTCTTAGGAGCTGCTTTAGTTGAGCTAAGTGCTGCAACTTTGCGCTTGAGAGCGGCTACTTCGAGTTCAAGTTTCTCGATCCGGTCTTCCTTAACAACCTTGGGAAAAGGAAAGGAGATAGATTCGCGAACCTTGGCGATACGCTCTTCGATGTTGGTTGTTGCTTCAGCTTGAACTTTTTCAATGCGCTTTTGAGTTTCTGTTTCGATCTTTTCGCCTTTTTTGACGAGGTTCTCGAAAAGTTCGTTGCTCTCCAGGCCCATCTTTTCAAAACGTTCTTGAGCGTCTTCAAAAGCCTTGCCGTAGGCGCCAACGCCTGCGAGCCATACTTTGCGAGCAAATTCTGCCGGTTTCAGCAATTCTTTAGTGTCGGTCTTAGCCATTTTATTTCTCCAGTCATTTGATGCCGGGCGGGGACTTTGGGGGATTGGGTCTTGCCCGGCGCTTGATGGGGAAACTACGGAGAAAAATTAGAAAGCGCATACTAATCGCGTGAATTTTTATTTGTTAATTAAAACAATAGGTTAGGCCTTTGTTTGTTCAGTTGTTGGTTTTGCCATGGGCGGTTGAAGCGGTCTAAGCGGCGGGGTAGTCTCGGGCTTCTTATTGATTTGGTATGAGGGAAATTGATGATTTGTCTGACCCGAAGGGGTGCGATGTTGGGAGCGGCAGCGGCTGCGTTTTCGGCCAGTGGTCTCTTGCGAGCTGCGGCGCAGGATCAGGCTTATCTCTTTGCCACAGGCACCACGGGCGGCACCTATTATCCGGTGGGCGTTGCGGTTGCGACCCTGACAAAAGTCAAGCTGGCGCCGTCCACGGGCATTTCGCTCTCGGCGATCAATTCCGCCGGGTCAGCGGAAAATGTCAAGCTCCTGCGAGAAAACCAGGCACAGTTCGCGATTTTGATGGGGCTATACGGGGATTGGGCCTATACCGGCACCGGCGACCTTGAGGCGCAGGGCCCAATGGAGAACCTGCGCTCCGTCTGCATGCTCTGGCGCAATGTAGAGCATTTTCTGATCCGGTCGAAATTTGCCGCAACTGGGACGATGGAAGACCTCAAGGGCCTTGAAGGCAAACGGTTCTCGATTGGCAAACGCAACTCCGGCGCGGAGGGTGGCACCCGGCTCATCCTTGAAAGCCTGGGGATTGACCCGGACACGTCTTTTGACCTCGCCTATTTGGGGTATGGGCCGACGGCGGACGCCATGCAGAATGGCACGGTCGTCGCGACCAATCTGCCCGCCGGTCCGCCGGTGAGCGCGGTCACACAGGCCTTCGCCTCCTTGGGGGAGAAAGTCACACTGCTGAATTTTACAGACGCGCAAATTGCGCAAGTCAATTCCGGTGGTCATCTCTGGGCGCGGCACGTCCTGCCAGCGGGGACCTATCCCGGCCAGAGCGAAGATGTCACAACGATTGCCGAGCCCAATATCATGGCGACGCGCTCGGATGTGCCCGCTGAGGCGGTCTATCAGATCACCAAAGCGATCTATGAGAATCTTACCTTCTTGCAGAATATCCATAAGGCGACCCTCGACATGGCCCTTGAGACTGCGATTGAAGGCCTTCCTGTACCGCTGCATCTGGGAGCCGCGCAGTATTACCGGGAAGCGGGGCTGACGATCCCGGACCGGCTTATTGTGGACTGACCCCTTAGAGATGGAGCGCACCCGATTTCTTGCTGAACGCGGCATTTCAAACGACCGCCTTGAGCGCGGCCTTAAATGGCTTGCGGTGGCCTTTGCGCTTTTCCATGTCTGGGCGAATACAATCGGTAGCCTGCCAGAGTTGACACTTGCGGCTATGCACTGGGGTGGCTTTGCCTTTTTCTGTGCGCTCTGTGTGCCGCTGGTGCGGGGAAGGGGGCGCCGCCTTCTCATCTTGGATGGCGTTTTGGGTGTCGCCGCTTTTGGTCTTGCGGTTTATGCGGTGGTCGCGCTGGAAGCGCTTTATGCGCGCGGGGTGCATTTCACCAAGGCAGACTGGGCTGTGTCCTGTCTTGGTATTTTGCTTGCCCTTGAAATGGTTCGGCGCACTGCGGGCTGGTTTATTCCGGTGCTGGCGCTCATCGGGCTGACTTACGTTGTCTGGTGGGGCGATCTGGTGGGCGGTCTCTTTCACTTTCCCGGGCTAACGCTTGAGACGACGCTCTTTCGTGCCTTTTTTGAAACCTCAGGCATGTTTGGATCTATTGCGCGCATCTCGTCGACTTATGTCTTCATGTTCATTCTGTTTGGGGCTTTTCTGCTGCGCTCCGGGGCCGGGGAGTTTGTTGTGTCTCTGGCGCATGTTCTCGCTCGGCGCATGTCGGGCGGGCCGGGGCTTGTGGCGGTGCTGGGATCCGCGCTAACTGGAACTGTTTCGGGCTCGGCAGTGGCGAACACTGTTTCCACGGGTTCGATTACGATCCCGCTGATGATCCGCGCCGGCTACGCACCTCGGTTTGCGGCGGCGGTTGAAGCTGCGGCCTCGACGGGTGGTCAATTAATGCCGCCGATCATGGGGGCGGGCGCCTTCATCATGGCGAGCTACACGCAGGTTTCCTATCTTACCATCGTGGCGGTGTCGGTTTTGCCGGCGCTGCTCTATTTTCTTTCCGTTGGCTATTGGGTGCGGATCGAAGCCAAGCGCGCCAAGGTGGCGCCCGAAGGCGTGGCCGCCGACGCGGGATTGATGCGGCGCAGTGCCAGTTTTGTCATCCCGATTGGCGTGATTATCTTATTGCTGGTGCTCGGCTTCACGCCGACTTACGCGGCGGGAATAGGTATCATGGCCGTGATCGCATCAAGCTGGCTGACGCCCACGCCCATGAGGTTTGGAGATGTGATTGAGGCGCTGGCGCTGGGTGTGAAAAACATGACCGCTACGGCCGTGCTCTTGGTGGGGGTGGGCCTCATCGTCATGGTGATTTCGGCGACGGGCCTTGGCAATACGGTTTCTCTCCTCATGTCGGACTGGGCGGGGGGCAATCTGGTGATCGCGCTCATTCTGATTGCGCTGGCCTCACTCATCTTAGGCATGGGATTGCCAGTAACAGCTTCTTATATTGTGTTGGCGACACTTTCGGCGCCCGCACTTTACGATCTCATGCTGACGTCCGGGCTTGTTGACGCCATCTCTGCCGGTACTTTGGCGGACAGTGCCAAAGCGCTTTTCATGCTTGTGGACCCCAATGCGATGGTGACGCTTTCAGCGCCGATGAGCGGCGCTGAGGCGAATGCCTATCTGGCTCAATTGCCGCCGGATATGCGGCCGCTCATCATGGAGCAGAGTTTTACGCCCGCGATTTTGACCTCGACGCTCATCGCCTCCCATATGATCATCTTTTGGCTCTCTCAGGACTCCAATGTGACGCCGCCGGTTTGCCTGACGGCTTTTGCTGCGGCGGCGATTGCCAAGTCGCCTCCGATGGCAACCGGGATTGCCGCCTGGAAGATTGCCAAGGGCCTCTACATCATTCCGGTTCTGTTTGCTTATACGCCTTTACTGTCGGGAGATTGGGGCGCAGCCCTTAGTGTGTTCTTCTTTTCCGCGCTTGGCCTTTATGGATTAACGGCTGCGATGGCCGGTCATTGCGAGTGGCGGCTTTCGCCTTTGTGGCGCGTGCTTTTTGCGCTTTCCAGCCTTCTTTTGCTCTGGCCCCTCAGTCTGGTTGCGCATCTGTTTTTGGCTGTAGGATTTGCCGCTATTGTGTGGCTTTCATCTTCGCGCTTTCAAAGTTAAGCAAGCCTTTGGGGGTTTGAAGGGTGAGCTGCATCTGTTCGATCTCGTGCGGCTCGGCCCTTTGGTCGATCCCCAGTGCGGCGAAGACCTCGTTGAGGCTTTCGTGTCGCGGTGAGAGGATCTTGAAGGAGTGAAGGCGGCTCTCGGACGGGGCTGTGGTGCTGGGGTGGGGCGTGTCCTGCCAGTCAATCAGGAAGGGAATGGGGCCGCCGTCGCGCAAGGGCGCGCCCACCGTCAGTCGCCAGGTTAAGGTTTCCCCATTCGGGGTGGTGCGGCTTGCTGGGACAATGATCCCCGGATCGTAGCCTGCATCGATGGCCTTCCTCACAGCGGCGTCCAGATTGTCAGATCTGACGATCCATGTCGCCAGGCCCGGACTTATCAGATTATCGAGGTTCACGGGCCTTGGCTGCTTGGGTTCGGGCGCATCTTTGTCCGGCGCGATAAATTCGAGGTAGATATTTTCGCCAATGCCGACGAGGGCATTGTGGGTGCCAAAATCTGGATGGCGTCCGCCGCGTTTGATCGCATTCCCGAAATAGGGGGCGTATTCTTCGATCGCTTCATCGAGATCGGGGACGCCGATGGCGAAATGGTCAATTTCCATGTGGAATGGCCCTCTGCCGACAAGAAAGTGCTTTGAGGGAGGATAAGGTAGCGCTAGTGTTTTGCCAAACAACAATAATGCTTCAAAAGGGAGAGAAACATGAGAGAAGCCGTCATTGTATCCACGGCGCGGACAGGCCTGACTAAGGCCTTTCGGGGGTCTTTCAACAATCTTGAATCACCGACTTTGCTGGGTCATCCCATTGCTGCGGCGGTTGAACGCGCGGGCGTGGATGGCAAGGAAATCGATGATTGCATCGTCGGTGCGGCCATGCAGCAAGGCACGCAGGGCATGAACATCGGACGCCTGGCGGCGCTGGCGGGCGGTTTGCCGGTGGAAGTGTCCGGCATGAGCCTGGACCGGCAGTGTTCGTCCGGCCTCATGTCCATTGCAACAGCAGCCAAGCAGATCATCTGTGATGGTCAGGACATTTGCGTTGCGGGCGGCGTTGATCAGATCAGTCTTATTCAGAACAAGCATATGAATCTCTACCGGGTTCCGGATCCCAATCTGATTTCGAAGCACCCGCATGTTCACATGTCGATGATCGAAACCGCTGAGACCGTGGCCAAGCGCTACAACATCTCGCGCGAGGCGATGGATGCATATTCGCTTCAGAGCCAGGAGCGCACGGCGGCAGCGCAACAGGCGGGCAAATTCGACGACGAGATCATTCCGGTAACGACCAAGATGGTGGTCATGAACAAAGAGACCGGTGAAAGCGATCTACATGAAGTGACGGTGACGAGCGATGAATGCAACCGCCCGGGCACGACACTGGAAGGTCTTTCAGGTCTTGCGCCGGTTATGGGCGAGGGCGGCAC
>SBGZ01000052.1 GCA_006226415.1 Alphaproteobacteria bacterium | reverse complement strand
GAGGACCTGCGCGAGCTGCCCATGGGCGCGCCGGTGGTGGCGGGGATTTGGCCCGTAAAGTCCCGCACCTCCTGCAGTGCCAGGTCAATGGTTTCCAAGCTGTATTGGGGGCGCCTCGATGTTTGTCCGAGAGCGATCATCAAGTCGTCCGCTAAGGCATAAGCGATGCGAATAAGGGCGCCTGTCGTGTTGTCGATGGCGCTTTGACTGTCAGTAAGATCTGCCTGGTTAAGCTCGGGTGTGAGACTTTCTTCGCGGTCGGGGACAAGACGAATAACGATACGCGCAAAGTGTCCTGTAATGGGGGCGATGAGAAGAACGCCCATGATGTTGAAAACAGTGTGAAAAGAGACAAGGGCCAAGAGCGGATCGTTTAGAAGCGTGATGGTGCCGGAACTCACCAGTCGCCCCAAGGGCGTTAAAAGCGCAAAAGCGATCAGACCTGTCAGAATATTGAAAAGTACATGGGCATAGCCGGTTCGTCTTGATGCGGTGGAACCGCCAATGGTCGCCAGAACCGCCGTGATGGTGGTGCCCACATTCATGCCAATGACCATGGCTGCGGCCTGGGGGAAAGAAATGGCGCCGACACCAAGGGCGGCCAGAGCGGTAACCACACCGGCACTGGAACTTTGCGTGATGACGGTGATCAGAGCGCCGAGAGCCACCAGGCCGAGGCGGCCGACAAGACCATCGCCCGGCAGCGTGGAGGGATTGAGCACCGCCTCGAGGCCGCTCATGCCCGATTGCATGCCTTCAATCCCGAAGAAGAGCAGGCTGAACCCGGCAAGCGCCAGGCCAATCGGCTGCGCTTTGCCACGCCCTGCCAGACGCATAAAGCCGCCGATGAGCACCAGCGGCATGGCGAGGATGCCCAGATCGAGCTTGAAGCCGAGAAGGGTCACCAGCCAACCGGTAAAGGTTGTTCCAATATTGGCGCCAAATATGATGCCGAGGGACTGTTGAAAAGTAATGAGACCGGCGCCCACAAAGCCAATGGTGGTTACCGTGGTGGCGCTTGATGATTGCAGGATGGCCGTACTGACAAGGCCGGTCATAATACTGTTGAAGCGGTTGCGGGTCGCACGTTTGAGGCCGCGCCGCAAAGTACCGCCGGTGAGGGTTCGCAGCCCGTCGGTCAAAAGGCTCATGCCGAGGATAAAGAGGCCGACGCCGCCGATGGTGGTCAAAAAAGCAAATGTCATATCGTTGCGGGGTCTCGACTAGGCGCGGCCATCAGGGCAGCGGCAATGGCGGCATACATAGGTTTCGGTTTCAAGTCGATATCGTAAGGCGCCGTGCGTTGAAGTTCACCGTCTTCGCGCGGTTCGCTTTGGCGGAACCAGGACCAACGGTCGGATAGCCCCCAACAGATGAACTGTTTCAGTTCCGGAAAGGAGAGCGTGATATCGAGAAAGCCTTTTGCGAGGGCGGCGACATTGGCGTCTCGCGACCCGATGTCTGGGGCCCGCGCAAAGTCGCGCACATCAAATTCGGTAATCAAAAGATCGTAGCCCATGGCGGTCACTTCTTTGAGAAACCCGTACCAATGGGCATCGTTCTCGGTCCCTGAATATTTTCCGATGTGTCCTTGAATGCCAAGGGCATCGATGGGGATATTTTTCTTGCGCAGCGTTTCAAGGAGTTTCAATACGCCTTTGTGGTGATTGGGATATTTGTCGGACCAGCGCATGTAATCATTGTAGACAAGCTGGGCATGAGGGGCGGCCTCGCGAGCTTTGTGAAAGGCGAGCTCAATATACTCAGGGCCAATGCGGTCTTTAAAAAAGCCGGGCGCCAGATCGCCGGAGTAGGGCTCGAAGGCCTCGTTGACCACGTCCCAGGAGGCGATGCGATCCCCGTAATGGGCGCAGACCCGTTCAATGTGAGTTTCCATGAGGCTTTGCGCTTCGACGCGACCAGCCGCGCCATGGGGCACGTCCACCGCCCAATCCGGCATATTTTCGATCGGGTTCCAGACCAGCACGTGGCCGCGCATCTTCAGGTCATTGGTTTGGGCGAATTGGGCAATAGCATCGCCCTCGGCAAAACTCCAGTCATGTCGGCTGCGGCGCAAGGTCCGCCATTTCAGAGCATTGCGCGGCGTTATGGCGGCGCTTTCCCGCAGCACAAGGTCGCGCGCGGTCGAATCGGAAAGCTCCTCGGGACCAATCGCGCCGCCAAAGAGAATGCCCTTGCGCTTGGCCAAGTCTTTTAAGTGACCGGGAGGCTGGCCACAGCCCATTGGCAATAGCGCCGCCGCCGTGAGTGCGGCGCCTCCCATCAGAACTTGTCGGCGGGACAGATTTATCATGGCGCCATTCTAAGGGAGGAGGGGGGCGCCCGGAAGCTCAAATTGCAAGGGGGCGGCTCGGGTAGGCGGTCTTTCAGCGTCCAGAGTGACAGGATGGCTTGCCTCGGGACGACAATTGTTTTTAGCTTGGCAGGTCAGCTCACGAAAAAATGGACGCATGCTCATGAAGGCATTGATTTTGGTCGCCCATGGCAGCCGCCAAAAAGAAGCCAATGATGATTTTCAAACTTTGGTTGCCGCCGTAGCCGCGCGCGTCGGTCACGGGTTTGATCTCGTGCGCCACGGGTTTTTGGAAATGGCGGAGCCGGAATTGAGCGCGGTTATCCGGGAGGTGGTGGAACAAGGGGCGCTGTCGGTTAAAATCGTCCCCTATTTCCTGGGGCCGGGGTCGCATGTCTCGCGGGACATCCCGGCACTGGTGACAGCCGCTGAGGAGGTCCATCCGCAGGTTCGGTTTGTGGTGACCTCGCATCTGGGCGCTTCGGAAGAAATGTTGGAAGCGCTGGCTGCACTGGCGGCTCATTGATGTGGGCGCATAGGTGTTGGAGTGCGATATGCATATTGGACCTTTGCAAAGGTACGAAAAGGAGACCTTCGTCGAAATGGCGCTTGCATCGTGGCGCGCCGCTTATGTTGGTCTTCTAAGCGAGGAAGAGGTTGTTCAGGCACCGCAAATGTTGGCAGAGGCTGAGGACAAGCGCTGTGAAGCGTTTCAGGTTCTCAGGGATCAGAGCGGCGGCTTTATCGGGTTCTATTCGCTTGGAGAGGGCGATTACCTTTGGCACCTTTATGTACATCCGGATCAATTTCGCAAAGGCTGCGGAACAATTCTCCTGGAGGCGGCAGAGGCGGAAATTCGAACGCGGGGACACGATAAGGTGAGCCTCGATGTTTTGGCGGGCAACCAGCGCGCCCTGTCATTTTATCTGGCCCAGGGGTTTGTTGTGTCGGGTCAGGATGCGGATGGACATGTGCTGATGGAAAAGTCGTTGGGATAGGCGCGCGTGGTTTCTATTTGTTTACTGAGCATTTGGGGCCATAGTCTATTTTGAGATTCCTGACATCGAACTAAAAAGTCTGGAACCAATTACGCACCCAAATTTCAAGGAGGGGAAATGAACAAACTTTCAGCAACGGTGCTTTCTGGTCTCGTGGCGGTCTTACTGCCGGCGTGCACCAGCATTAGCATTGGCGGCCCCGCGAAGGTCCATCATGGCACAGCCGATTGGTTTGAGCTGCGCCCCGAGGTCGAAAAGGCCTACGGTTATACCCATGGGGTACGCATTGGGGATCACATTTCCATATCCGGCGCGGTCAGCATGGACGACCAAGGCAATCCGACGGCGATTGGGGACATGGAGCAGCAGATGAAGAACGCCTATGCGGATCTTGAAAAAGTGCTGGCCCATTACGGCTGTACCTTCGACGATGTGGCGGTTGAAAATGTTTTCACAACGGATATGGCACAGTTTTTGGCTGTGTCGGGGTATCGCAACAGCCTCTATCAAAAGCAGTTTCCAGCAGGCTCCTGGCTTGAGGTTAAGGGATTGGCCTTGCCGGAGTTTATGATTGAAATCGAGCTGGAGGCGCACCACTGCGGATAAGCGCAGTGGTGGGGCTGGTCAGCTGCGGGTTCGCTCTTAAACGAACCTTGGTCGCTTGATATATCGACCGGCGCCCCGTTCGGCGCGCAGGTCGCCATTGGCAAAGGTGATTTTGCCCTGCGAAACCGTGTGGGAGTTGGTGCCTTCTACGGTCATGCCTTCGAAGATGTTGAAATCCACATTCTGGTGGTGAGTCTTGGCGGAGATTGTGCGGGTTGCCTTCGGGTCCCAGACCACCAGATCCGCATCGGCGCCCACATGGATCGATCCCTTGCGCGGGTAGATGTTAAAGATCTTGGCGGCATTGGTCGAAGTGGCGGCGACAAATTCTGACCGGGTCAGGCGGCCGGTATTAACGCCGTGGTGCCAGAGCACGGCCAGACGATCTTCAACCCCGCCGGTTCCGTTCGGGATCTGGGTAAAGTCATCCTTGCCCATGGCCTTTTGATCAGCCTTAAAGCAGCAGTGGTCGGTCGCCGTTGTCTGCAAGGACCCGCTTTGCAGACCTTTCCACAAGGCGGCCTGATGCTCCTTGGCGCGGAAGGGCGGCGACATGACATGGGCAGCGGCATATTCAAAGTCTTGTGAATCGTAAACTGACTCATCGACCAGAAGATGGCCCGCCAGCACTTCGCCATAGACCCGGTGGCCTTCAAGGCGCGCGCGAATAATCTCTTCAAGGGCCTGCCGGCAGGAGACATGCACCACGTAGAGCGGTGTTCCAATAACCTCTGCCAGACGAATGGCGCGGTTGGCGGCTTCGCCTTCTGCCTGGGGGGGACGTGAGAGCGGGTGCCCTTTCGGCCCGGTGATGCCCTCCGACATCAGCTTTTGTTGAAGCTGGATCACCATCTCGCCGTTTTCGGCATGCACAGTCGGGATGGCGCCAAGCTCCAACGCGCGGGTGAAGCTGTTATAGAGAATTTCATCATCGGCCATGATGGCGCCCTTATAGGCCATGAAATGTTTGAAGGAATTGACACCTTCTTCCATGACCAGGGTTTCCATGTCCTGGTGGACGCTTTCGTCCCACCAGGTTATGGCGACGTGAAAGGAATAATCGGCAGCGGCTTTTTCTGCCCAGCTGCGCCAATCCTTGTAGGCCGCCATGAGCGGCTGTTCAGGATCAGGAATAACAAAGTCAATGATCTGCGTAGTGCCGCCCGCCATGGCCGCCGCGGTGCCGGTAAAGAAGTCTTCAGAGGCAACAGTGCCCATAAAGGGCAGCTGCATGTGAGTGTGCGGGTCAATGCCGCCCGGCATAACATATTGCCCGCCTGCATCGATGACCTCGGCAGTGATCGGCGCTTCGAGGTCGGGGCCCACGGCGACAATCTTGCCCTCGTCGCAGAACACATCTGCGCGTTCTTCCATATCCGCCGTGACAACGGTTCCGCCTCTGATGAGAAGTGACATTGGGGGCTCCCTTAGTTTGTATTGATGTGGCCGGTCAGGCGCATCCAGAGATAATAGACGCCGCCGGCGAGGAGTAGACCGATGAACCAGGCATACCCATAAAGGGTGTCAAAGATCGGGGCGACCTCAGAGGCCGCGCCTGCGGCGTGCAAGAAACCGGGCAGGTTGGGCAGAATGCCAATGATCAAGGCGCCGAGGGCGGCAAGGTTCCAGCCGTTTGAATAACTGTAGGCTCCCTTTGCGTTGTAGAGATCGTCCACATGCAGATCCGTTTTGCGGATGAGGAAATAGTCGACGAGGAGAATGCCTGCAATCGGTCCCAAGAGGGCTGAATAGCCAATGAGCCAGGTAAACAGATAACCGCCCGCGGTCTCAAGAAGTTTCCAGGGGAAAATGGCGATGCCAATGCCCGCGGTGATATAGCCACCCATTCGGAATGAAATTTTCCCGGGGTTGAGGTTGGAAAACCCATAAGCGGGCGCGACGACATTTGCCGCCAGGTTTGTGGTCAAGGTGGCGAGCGCAAGCGCGAAGAGTGCAACGATGACACCGAGGCCGCCCATGCGCCCGGCTAGTTGAACCGGGTCCCAGATGGCTTCGCCAAATATGACGACCGTGGCGGAAGTGACCGCGACGCCGATAAAGGCAAAAAGCGCCATGGGGAGGGGGAGGCCGATGGCCTGTCCCAGGATCTGGTCGCGCTGCGATTTTGCAAAGCGGGTAAAGTCCGGAATGTTGAGAGCCATGGTGGCCCAAAATCCCACCATGGCGGTGAGGCCCGGGAAGAAGACGGACCAAAACTGACCTTCTTTGGCGCCGCCGGGACCAAAGGCGCTTGGCGTCGATAACATGGCGCCAAAGCCGCCGGCCTTGACATAGGCCCAAGTCAGGAGCGCCAACCCCATCAATAGGAGAAAGGGCGCGGCCAGGCTTTCCAGCCAGCGAATAGACTCGGTGCCTTTGCTGATGAAGAAAACATGCAAGGCCCAAAACAAGAGAAAGCACAGGGTTTGCGCAATATCGATCCCGAGGAGAGGGATGGGCGTGCCGGTAAAAAAGTCGCCTGTGACGGCATTCAAAATGACATAGATGGCGGAGCCGCCGATCCAGGTGTTGATGCCGAACCAGCCGCAGGCAACGAGCCCGCGCGCGATGGCCGGGATCTTGGCGCCTTGCGTTCCAAAGGCCGCGCGCAAGAGAACCGGGAAAGGAATGCCGTGCTTGGCGCCCGCATGACCCATGGCAAGCATGGGCAGGAGGACAATCATATTGCCTATGAGAACGGTCAGAACCGCCTGCCACCAGGCCATGCCTTCGGCGACCAAACCAGCGGCGACCATATAGGTCGGGACACAGACCACCATCCCCACCCAAAGCGCGGCAATGTGGGGCCATTCCCAGGTGCGGGTGGCAAGGCTTGAAGGCGCGAGGTCTTCGTTCCATAGCTCTGTTTCATGGCTCGTCAGCTTGGCTTGTGTCTGGGTGGTTTCTGTCACGTTAGATCCCTTCGGTTACCTTACCCGCTTTATCGAGGATGGCGTGCAAAAGCACATTGGCGCCCGCATGTACCCATTCCGGTTCGACATCCTCGACTTCATTGTGAGAAATTCCGTCGATGCAGGGAATGAAGATCATTGAAGTTGGCGCAACTTCGGCCAAATAACAGGCATCGTGTCCGGCCCCGGAAACCATATCCCGGGCAGAATACCCACAAGCTTCGACGCCTTGGCGAACTGCAGAGACGCAGCTCTCTTCAAACTTCACCGGCGCATAGTAGAAGATTTGCTCCAGCGCCATTTCAAGGCCGATTTCCTCGGCAATGGCTTTGACCCCCTCGCGCATCTCTTTGTCCATGGTCTCAAGCACCTTGTCGTCGGGGTGACGGAAGTCAATGGTGGAAAAGACCTTGCCTGGTATGACGTTTCTGGAATTGGGATGGACATTGACCATGCCAACCGTTGCGCAGGCGAGCGGGGCATGCTTCAGGCCAATGGCATTGACCAGTTGAATGACACGCGCGGTGCCGAGCAGGGCGTCCTTGCGCCTGTTCATCGGGGTTGGACCGGCATGGCTTTCTACGCCGGTGAAGACCAGCTCATACCAGCGCTGTCCTTGCGCATCGGTGACAACACCGATGGTCTTTTCTTCCGCTTCGAGAATGGGTCCCTGTTCGATATGGGCTTCAAAATAGGCATGAACCGGGGTCTTGCCGACTTCCTCGGGGCCTGCATATCCAATGCGTTCAAGTTCTTCACCCATGGTTTTGCCGTCCTCATCACTGCGGCTAAGACCGTAGGCGAGGTCGAAGACACCTGCAAAGACACCAGAGGAGACCATCGCCGGTGCAAACCGGGAGCCTTCCTCGTTGGTCCAAACAGCAACTTCAACAGGATGTTCTGTTTCAACGTTAAGGTCGTTCAGTGTACGAACGACCTCCAGTCCTGCCAATACACCAAAGACCCCATCGAACCGCCCGCCTGTGGGTTGGGTGTCGAGGTGTGACCCCGTCAAAACGGGGGCCAGGTCGTTGTTGCGACCTGCGCGGCGGGCAAAGATGTTGCCCATCTTGTCGATGCGAATGGTGCAGCCTGCGTCCTCGCACCATTGGCGAAAGAGATCGCGGCCCTCGCGGTCCAGATCGGTCAGGGCCAGTCGGCAACAGCCGCCTTTTTCCGTTGCACCGATCTTTGCCATCTCCATGAGGCTTTGCCAGAGACGGTTGCCGTCAATTGCAAGATTGGTTCCTGATGTTTCGGTCATAAGGCCGTCCTCTCGCTTATCAATACCTTTATTCAGCACCCTTCATGGGATTCAAGGGGTGCTCTGGCCAGGTCATGTAGGGGCGGTCTGTATCAACAGCTTCCATTTCGATACAGCCCGGTACCGGACACACATGATAGCAGAGATTGCAGCCAACGCACTCTTCATCCACAACATCAAAGCGGCGATGACCCTCTGCCATTTGGGTTATGGTAATTGCCTGGTGTGAGGTGTCTTCGCAGGCGATGTAGCAGCGCCCGCATTCAATGCACTTGTCCTCGTTGATGCGCGCCTTCAGATCGTAATTCATGTTGAGGTCGTTCCAGTCGACGACATTGCGGATGGCGGCGCCGGTAAAGTCCGCCACGTTTATATAGCCCTGGGTATCCATCCAGCCCGAAAGACCGTCGATCATGTCGTCGACAATCCGGAAGCCGTAGAGCATGGCCGCCGTGCAGACCTGGACCGCATTGGCGCCAAGAGATATGAACTCGGCCGCATCGCGCCAATTTGTGATGCCGCCAATTCCGGAAATATCCAGGCGCTGGGTTTCCGGTGTGCGGGCGATTTCTGCGATCATATTGAGCGCGATCGGCTTGACCGCCGCGCCGCAATAGCCGCCATGGGTGCCGCGCCCGTCGACAGTGGGTTCCGGTGCCATGGTGTCAAGATTGACGGAGATGATTGAGTTGACGGTGTTGATGAGCGCCACCGCATCGGCATTGCCCTGGGCCGCGGCTTCCGCGGACCAAAGAATATTGGTGATGTTGGGGGTCAGCTTGGTGAAGACAGGGATGTCGACGACCTCTTTCACCCAGGCGGTTGTCTGCTGAACCATTTCCGGCACCTGACCGATGGCGGACCCCATGCCGCGCTCGCACATGCCGTGAGGGCATCCAAGATTAAGCTCGATGCCATGGACACCGGCCTCGGCGATCTGCACCGCGAGGGTTTGCCAGGCCTCTTTTTCCACTGGCGCCATCATGGAGCCGATAATAATGCGGTCCGGCCATTCCTTTCGGGTGGCACGGATTTCGTCGAGGTTGGTTTTGAGGGGGCGGTCTGAAATAAGTTCGATGTTGTTGATGCCGATCAGACCGCGTGTCGAGTCATGATGAGCGCCGTATCGGCTTGTCACGTTAATGACGGGCGGGTCGATACCGAGGGTCTTCCAGACAACGCCGCCCCAACCCGCGTGAAAGGCCCGTTCAACGTTGTATTTCTTGTCGGTGGGCGGGGCCGAGGCGAGCCAGAATGGATTGATGCTCTCAATACCGGCGATGGTGCAGCCAAGATCAGCCATGGCGGTCCCTTTCCTTGGTTATTGGCTTAAGTAGTCGTGGATGGCGTGGGCGGCGCGTTTGCCGTCTTCTACGGCCTGCACGGTGAGATCTTCGCCTGTGGCGGTGCAATCGCCTCCCGCAAAGACGCCCGGGAGAGAGGTCTGATAGTGGGCGTCAATTGTGATCTTGCCGCCTGCCAGTTCCAAATCGCCGAGGGAAGCGCGATGTAGCTTTTGCCCAATGGCGGTCAGGATCAGATCGGTTTCGATTTCAAATTTTTCGCCGGTGGAAATCAGGCGGCCATCCTCTGACATGACGCTGTGCTCTAAGGCCAAGCCTTTGACCTGGTGTTTGCCCAAGACCTTAACCGGCATCGCCCAGAGGATCATTTTGACATCGTTTTTGAGGGCGAGGTCCTGTTCCCAGCCGGTGGCGCTCATTTCATCACGGCCCCGGCGATAACACAGCGTTACTTCGCGGGCGCCGAGCTTGCGCGCTTGTACCGCGGCATCAATGGCGGTATTGCCGCCGCCGATGACCGTTACCCGCTCGGGTAGACGGGCGGCGGCTTCTTCCGGCGACTGGCGCAGCCGTTCAATGAAGGTCAGAGCATCTTCAATTCCCTCGGGCGGCAGATCCGTAAAACCGAGATCATTGGAGCTCCCCAAACCCACGCCAATGAAGACCGCATCGTGGCTGGTCTGCAGGGCGGAGAGAGGTAAATCTTCTCCCAGACGCACCCCATGGTGGATCTCAATATTTCCGATGCCTTGGACGAATTTGACTTCTCGTTGGGCAAAATCCTGGGTCATCTTGTAAGCGGCGAGGCCGTATTCGTTTAGCCCACCCGGCTTGGGCATCGCTTCGAAGATATCGACCTGGTGACCCAGCATGGCGAGGCGGTGGGCGCAGGCCAGTCCTGCGGGTCCGGCACCGACGACAGCAACCCTTCGTCCCGTGTCTGGCGCGCGATCAAAAGGGTGTTCTTCCGTCGGCCGATCAATAAGGTGATCGACGGCAAAGCGTTGCAGGCGCCCGATTTCTACCGGGGCGCCATCGGACGTGTTGCGAACGCAGGCCTCTTCGCACAGCACTTCTGTCGGGCAGGCGCGGGCACAAGTGCCGCCCAGAATATTCTCCGCGAGAATTGTCTTCGCGGCGCCCAAGGGGTTGTCTGTCGAGATCTTGTGAATAAAGGTTGGAATGTCGATGGAGGTCGGGCAGGCCCGCGTACAAGGGGCCTCGTAGCAATAAAGGCACTCAGCGGCGGCGGTTTTTGCCTGGAACTTATCCAACGGCGGATGGATATCTGAAAGATTTTCAGCCAGTTGGCGGGCATCCGGCCCGGGGCGCGTAGCTTTGTCCATCCGTCCTCCTTCCAAGGAAATCCGGCGCCAAACTACCAATTAAGGTATTGAAAAGGCCAGGTTTTAGACTTCACTGGTGAAATCATTACTAATCCTGACCACTTGGTCAACAATTTATTCAGAAAGCGCTGGGTGTAACTTGGTGGCAGGGGGGAATAAGCCCTTGAAAGGGTGTGCCTCCTATCAGGCGGATTGGGCTGGTTTGGCCTCGCCCCCAAAAGAAATGGACCGGATCAGGCGCGCTGAACCGGTCCAGTCTGAATTCGAAAATCTGACACATCTTGGTCAGAAGCGGGCCCGGAAGCGATCCGGGCCCCTATTGAAGCTTTAAAACTCAGATTTGACGCCAATCTGGAAGACCATTTTGTCGTAGACGTAAACAGCGTTCACGCTGTCATAGTCTTCGTAGCTGCCGTTGGCAAAGACCCAGACATTGCGGTCGCCGATGGCTTGCTCATAACCCAGTTTCAGGCGGAAACCTTCCTTGGAATTGATGGGCTCTTCGTTTTCAAGCAACGGGTCCGGTGAGGAATTGTCGTAGCTGTAGTCGCTGTAGGACAGATCGGCATCAAACCGGCGCCGGTCAGAGGCGCGATAGCGAAAGCGAACGCCTGCGTCGTTGGTCGTGGTGTCGTAGTAACCGGACACATTGTCTTCGCGATTTTTGTGACCGTAGGAGAAGCGGATGTCATGTTTGTCTGACAGGTCTATGGTCCAGCGTACATCAAACGCAAGGGTCTCATATTCCAGATCGGTGCCTGCGACCAAGACGCCCAGGAGATCGCGGCCTTCGCGGTCGTCATAATCACGTTTGGTGTAGCCGACCTCGCCACTAATTTCCTGATTGTCAGCAGGTTCGAATGTCAGGCGCCCTTCAACAGACCATTGTTTGTGATCCAGATTGGTCAGGCCCAGGCTGTCGTAATCCTCATAGGTCCGATCCCGACCGTCAACGGTCAAGCGGAACTCTGTTTTGTCATTCAGCTCAATGTTGGCGCGGGCAAACAGGCTGAAGGTATCTGAATCAAACCGGTCCGGGGTGGGCGTGCCACCTGACTCGCCAACGAGGCCGGTGGAGCGGCTGACATAGGTCTTGTCACGGCGGCGATAATCGGCGCCAAAGGAATATTCCGTGTCTTTGCCGAAGAAGCTGCTCTCGAATTCATATGAGATGCCCGCGTTGAGGGTGTGGTTGTCGGCATCGTCTGCATCGCTGTCAAACTTGGCGAGATTTGCGTCAAACTCAAATTTCAGACCGCTTTCGGTCTCGTGCTCAAGGCCAAGATCGAGCTCCGCGAACATGGCGCTATCGGGGTTCATGGCCCCGTTCAATTTGAAAGGATTGTCATCGTAACCCAGCGAGACAGAGCCGGAGACATCTGCATGAGCAAGCTGGAATGGGACGAGAATAGTGGTCGCGGCTGCGAGGAGGGCTGACTTTTTCATTGTTTTTTTCCGTTTCAATTGTGCCATGCGCCCCAGCGTTACATAGCATTTGATTGCAATTTGGTTAACAGATTCTGAGCGGGTTCGTAATTTTCATCGAGAAGGAGGATTTTTCGCAACTCTTGTATGGCTAAATCGGAGCCATTTGCCTCAACTAGGATCTGAGCACGCAACATGCGTGCTTCGATGGATCCGCTTTCCCGATCAATGGCTTCATTGAGGGTGGCCAGCGCGTCTTCGGGGTTACCGACAGAGGCCTGGAGCTCAGCAAGCTTCAAGGCAATGGCCATGTCGGTGTTGCCGAGAGCGATAACTTGCGAATACATCGCAATTGCCTTTTTCGGCTTGCCCTGTTTCAGGTAGAGATCGCCGCTTTGAATATATGCCTGAAGGGGGCGTTTTTTCCGGGCGATGACATCGTCCAGAACGCTGAGAGCTCCATTGAAGTCGTTCAAGGCCAATTGCTGGTCTACCAGTTCGTAAGAAATGCGGTCACTTATCGGTTGCAGCTGATAGGCGCGCTGAATTTCCTTCAGAGCTGGTTTAGCCTTTCCAGAACCGCGAAGCGCCAGGCTGTTGGCATAGGCGAAAGTGGGGCTCTCGCTGCTCAGGGCGGCCAAGACCGCAAACTGATCCGCGGCTTCATCAAATCGATCCTCCGACAGGAGCTTCATCGCAAAGGCATATCGAAGCGGCTGATAAAATGTCGTGTCGTCCGCAAAGGGAGAGAAGAGATCTTCGGTGATGCTGTCGGGGCTGGTTTCTATCTGGGTTAATAAAAGCAATGCCTCGGTCAAAGGTTCTCCGCGCGTACGGCTATCGGTAAGTCTTTCGGCGGCCTTGGTGATCTTTCGGGATGACCCATCGAGGAGCGCGGTCATCAGATCAAATTGCCGGCTTTGGCTTGCTGAACGCTTAGTGCTTTGGATTTTCCGCAGCACACGTTTCGCACTCGTCGGGCGATCTGAAATATAGAGATTGAGTGCCCGCTGAAGTCCCAGGGACAACCGATCTTTCGCCTGATTGTGGGCCTGTCGGTAAATTGGAATCGCGTCTCTGAAGCGGCCCTTGCCGAAATAGAAATGAGCAAGCTCGGCACTTGGGATCGCATTGTGTGGGGCCAGAGCCATGGCCTTGAGGAAGGCTGATTCGATTTCAGCCTGGGAATGGATGCCGGTCTGGTTCATCGCCATGGCGAGCTTGCGCCATGTGGCGCTGTTGTTGGGTCGATATTCGATGGATTTCCTGAAAACGGACACAGCTTCTTCGAAGCGGCCAAGCGCGACCAAAGAAGACCCCTGGGAGGCGAGCGCCTTGCCGCGTCGCTCGCCGCTTGAAATTTCGGCGGCGTGGTGAAGCACCGTTAAAGCTTCCAGATGATTGCCGGTTTTGGCCAGAAGAAGACCCAGGTTAATGTTGCCAGCTTGATGATTGGGGAAAGCTGCCACATGTTGGCGGTAGCTCTCGAGAGCTTCTTCGTCCCTGTCCAAGGCGCGCAGGGCATAGCCATATGCAAATGCACTGCCGAGCGCGGCCCTTTCCTGGGCCGTTATGGCTGCGAAGATGTCGACGGCCTCGCTGTAGCGTTGGTGCCTTGAGAGTTCCTCGCCGGCATAAGCGATGACGGCTGATTGCAGGGCGGGGTCGACAGCCTCATAAAAAGCGGCGGCGGTGAGGGTGTCGACAGTGAAGGGGGTGTTTCTTGTTGCTTTGATGAGATCCTTGATCTGGACCGCCAAGTCCTCGGAAAGCGTAACAGCGGAAATGTCTTCTGCTGTATCGTCTTCTTCGGCGCTGACCGCTACGACCTGCGTTTCGGAAATCGATTTAGCCAGGCGCTGATCCACCAGCACAACAATAACCGTCAGGCAAATTGCCAAGGCGGCCAATCCCGGTGCCGACAGGGCAACCCTGGAATCAAGGGGCTTGAAGAATGAATTCCAGGTCACGGCGTAAGCCCTTTTTTTGTACGTTTTGAATTTCGATGCCTGGTCGACCGTTGACCTCCAGGACAATGGGTCCCTCGCGGTCATCAATGCAGATGTCCACTCCCAGATAACCAAGGGGAATGGCCTTGCCGCAGTCGATGGCAATTTGAATGATTTGGTCCCAATAAGGTATCTCGAAATCTTCCAGCGAAACCTCAGTGTCTGGATGTTTCTTGATTTCTTTGCCTTTGAGAGAGGCGCGCCGGGTGAAGCCGTTCTTTAAGTCGATGGCAATCCCAATGGCGCCCTGGTGCAGGTTAGCCTTGCCACTGGACTGACTGGTCGGCAGACGCAGCATGGCGCTGATCGGTTTTCCTCTGAACAGGATGACGCGAATGTCTGAAAGGCCGAAGTCAGCCAGTCTGTTCAGGGCCTCGTGTTGTTCGAGCAGGGGTTCCACATAGGCGGCATCTGGATGGCTGTCTTGTGAGTATGTGCCACTGAGAATATGGAGAGTGTGTCGCTCTATGTCTTTTGGTGACAGAAGCTCTCCACTTGCCGCGATAAAGTTACCATTCTCTTTGCCGCGAATGACCAGGATACCGTTGCCTTGTGACCCGCGATTGGGTTTGAGCACAAATTGGTCGAGTTCCTGAACCAGCGCCAGAAAATCATCCAAATCGTGATGGCTTGTGCAGATGGCGAGGTTGTCGCAGATCGGAATGTGGTCTTTGGCCAGGGCCTCTTTGGTGCGAATTTTGTCTGCGGCCAGCTCCAGAAAGATGCGGGGATTGACGAGATTGACATAGTCCCGATTGCGACTGTTGATGCCAAGAGCCTCACCTTCGGCGAGTAGGTTTCTGAAACGGATATATTCCAGCAAGCGCATACCTGGCCAGCGCCCGAAGTAAATCAGAACCGCCAAGACCAGAAACAGAGTTTCCGGCATCAAAGAGAAGATGCTTTGCAGGACCACGGAAGAGAACGCCAAAAAACAGATTGTGGTGGAGATGAGCACGCCAAATGAAGAGATCACCAGTTCGGACCAGTTGCGATCTTCTGCCATCTGGTGAATGCGATCGGCGAGGAAGGAAATGATGATGACCGGAAAGAGCGCCAGCATGCCAAAGTTCCAGGAAACTCTCCCGCCGAGTGCCCAGAGGGTCACAATAAACAGGCCTGTACAGAGTGTGATAATCGCAGCCAGCCTCGGGACCTTGAGCAGCCGATAGCGATCAAGGACAGCGTGGCCGGCAAAAGCAAAGAGAACGACGACGGTAAAGGCCGTCAGGCCTTCAATGAGCCCCGTGTGGACGCAGGCCGCGGCGACCAGCATGGGCATGAAGGTGCCAAACGTGTGCAGGCCGATCACATTTCGCAGAAAGGCGACAATGAGCGCGCCCAAGGGGAAGAGCAGGAAAACCCCGATGGTTCTTTCATCAAGTCCTGTGAATGCCAGCAACTCCGCAGCATTCATCTTGGAAGGGGAGGCTTCTTGTTCTTCATCCCCAAATCTGAAGAGCGCCGAGGAAAGGTGCTCCTTTTCGATATCAAATTGATATTCGAAGTTGATATTTTTTGTGTGGGTGAAGAGAGGAAGGTCACCAATGTAAAGCTGGAGATAGTTTGCCGGAAGGGTCGCAAAATGTCCGTTTGTGGCATCGATCGGGACCCAGTGATCAAGCACCCAAACCTCAACCCACTGGTGTGAGGTTTTCTTGCGGCCGTTGTTTAATATGACGCCGCCGACCAGACGCGCCGGAATGCCGTTATGCCGGGCCAATGCCACAAAGAGGCGGCTTTTGCCGTTGCAGCTTGCCTGTTTGAGGCGCAGCGCGGTGAGGGCATCTGTAAACCCTTTAAAGGGCGCGCCCTCAATCTCTTGGTAGACGTATTGATAGATCGCTTGCAGGGTCGGGACGAGCAGGCGGTCTTGTCCCGCGCCGATCTCTGTCCAGAGACGGTCAATTTCCTTGTGGAAGACCGGGATTGCATCGGTTCCGTCCAAATAGGCGGTGACCTCCTCGGGGAGTTGTCTTGATATCCAAAGGTTGGGGTCGAGTTCATAGGTGATGCGTTTGGAGGCGATCAGCGCGTGGTAGCTCAGATTCGATTCACCTCGGCCGCTCCATACCCCCAGGCGACCGTCGCCGTTTTCAGTGTCATCGAAGGAGAATTTTCCGGAGATGACATGCTCGCGGATCACTTCCTGATGTTCATTGCTTAAGGGCAAATAGGTGCGGACGGATACATCATCGGTATCTTCGTCGAAGGACATGTTGAGGGTGTAGCTGTGCAGCGTTTCAGATCTGAAGCCGGACAAGAGGTCCGGTTGCGCGAAGAGCCGCAGGCCTCCCAGACAGAGCCCGATGACGCAGCACACAATGGCTGGATCCAGCAGCGAAATGCGTCCGCCGGAACGATCTCCATTTGGCAATTTCATATTTGGCACCAGACTCAACACCACCCTTTCAAAGGAAAGGGTCTCATTTGCGAACTTAATATAGAGGCGCGGTGGAAATAGGTCGTTAAATATTCGCTGAAAATTGAGCCTTTAGCGCCGAATTGTGCGCCTTTGGAAGGCGGGCCAGCCAAGTCCGCTCATCTGGCGCCATTTAGATCGCTTGGGTTGGGTTTGTCATCGGTGAATTCTGCCGCTGCGGGTTGTGCCAGAAAACTTGCGTGACACCCCAACTTGCCAGGGTGGGCCCGGTAGGACTCGAACCTAGGACCAGACTGCGCTGCTGTATCTGGTCACTGGGAGAAGTTTTGATCAGTGATTCGAATATCGAATGAAATGAGTGGCAAATTTACCGAAATATGAGATTTATTGACCAAAATATCCAAGAAGTCCTTCGTTTCTCGTTATTACCCTTTCAATTACCTAAGTAATATTCTATCAACTGCCCTTGGCAAGAGGGCCCGGTGAGCGCGGCCTTCCGGGGGCGCCTGCGGTTTTAGACATGTTCGCGGCGACGCTGGGCGGGGCCTGGCAAGACCCCCGTTTGACAAAAATAAGCCAAACGGAGGATTTCTAATGTCCAAATTTATGACGGGCGTCTCGTCAATCGCGATTCTGACCGCGATGGCGGTTCCCGCCACGGCTGCAATCGATGAGATTGTTGTTACATCTACCAAGCGCTCAGCAAGCGCACAAAGCATTCCAATTGCCGTTTCCGCGTTCGACGAGCAGGCTCTTGAAGAACTTAATGTCGATGTATTCACGGACTACCTAATGCAAATGCCTGGGGTAACAGCAGGTGGTTCCGGCCCCGGCCAGAACACGATCTATGTCCGCGGTCTCGCGTCCACAACGCCGAACCTCACAACTGCTGGCGTCGCAGGACTTGCGCCAAACGTCGCTCTCTATTTGGATGAACAACCGATCTCGCAACCGGGTCGAAACCTCGATGTCTATGCCGCCGACCTTGAACGGATTGAGGTTCTCGCGGGTCCACAAGGCACCCTTTATGGCGCCAGCTCTCAGGCCGGTACCATTCGCCTGATTACAAATAAGCCGGTCATCGGCGAATTTCAGGCAAAGGCCAATTTTGGCGCCTCGTTTACCAAAGACGGTGAAATGAGCAACAAAGTTGAAGGTGTTATCAATCTTCCGGTCAGCGACAACTTTGCAGTCCGCGCCGTGGTCTACAATGATAACCAGGGCGGCTACATTGACAATGTCCACGGCACTGTGGATGCCTCTCAGTCGGCGCGTTTCAGACCTGCAGGAACTGTTCGAGCCAATGGCGTGCCGGTTTCCGCGAATCGCGCGGGCTTCCAATCGACCGACAATCTTGCGGGCGTCACCTTCTTGCAGGCAGATAACTCCGCCTTGGTGGAGGAAGACTTCAACGACACGACATACTCCGGCTTCCGCCTTTCGGGCCTGATGGATGTCAATGAAGATTGGTCGATACTTGTAGCGCACAGCGAACAGGACATCGAATCCGATGGTGTCTTTTTTGAAGACCCGACCCTGGACGATCTCCAGGTTCAACGCTACTCCGATGATTCTATGGAGGACAGCTACAAGAACACCGCCTGGACCGTCAATGGCCGCATGGGTCAATTGGAGATGATTTATACTGGCGCTTACACGGACCGTGAAACCGATCAGACGGTTGATTACACGGACTACCTCTATGTAGGCCAGTATCTGCCTTATTATATTTGCGATGGGGACGTGACCTATCCCGCAGGCGATCCAACCGGCACATGCCAGGCACCTAATCTTTCAGTGAAATCGCAAACGGAGAGTGAATTCCTCACACATGAGTTCCGGGTCAATACGCCAGAAGAGTACCGCATTAAGGCAACCCTCGGTGTCTTTTATGCCGACTCGGAGGTGCGTGAGCGTAATGATTTCGACTATCCCGGTTCCAAATATGTGGACCTTTGGGGACAGACGGGCTTTGCAGACAACTATCCCTTCACAACAGGATATATGTCTGATTCCGGACCATTCCCACCGGGGGTTATCTTCCGCAATGATGTGAAGCGCACCGACAAGCAGCTCGGTTACTTTGGCGAGGTGACATTTGATGTCGTACCATCGCTATTCTCAATTACGTTGGGCGCGCGCAACTACGACATCGAAGTCGACTTCGATGGCAGCGCCAACTCATCATTCTGTAATAGCGGTCCGTCTGATGCCAATGCCTATGGGACTGATATCAGTGATCTCTATAACGGCGATGGAGAATACACTTTCCATGGCACATGCAATACGGCCCGCCATATCACCTATACCGAAGGTATGTCGGAGGCCGACATTCTACTTGCTGATCCTCTGTTGTCGCCTGGCCAGGTCACTCAGATTTTCAATGCCTTGAGCGCACCGGACAAAGCAGAAGCTAAAGGCACCATCTACAAGGCGACGGCCGTATGGACGCCGACCGATGATCTGCTTTTCTATGCGACTTATTCGGAAGGTTTCCGTCCAGGTCTGTTGAACCGCCCAGGCGGCGCACAGGGACCAGGTGGTTATACTGTGCCTTTCGTGCTCGACACGGATGATATCAAAAACTATGAGCTCGGTTGGAAGACTGATCTCTTTGACAAGACGTTGCGCTTCAACGGAAATATCTTCTATGTCGAAATAGAGAAACTGCAAACAACGATTTTTGATCCTTCGATAGTCAATCTGTTCTTCTCCGACAATGCCGCGAATGCGGAAATTCGTGGCGCGGAAGGAGAAATTACCTGGGCACCGGACACAGTTCCCGGCTTGACAGTCGCCAGTGCCTTTTCGCTTCTGGATACGGAAATCACCAAGGTGCTCACGCCAACTGGCGACGTCATCAAGGGTGAACCGCTCGCCTTCGCACCGGAATTCCAGGGTAACGTCCGTTTGCGGTATGAATGGATGCTCGAGAACGGCTATGGGGCGTACGTCTCAGGCCAGGTCGTGCACTCTAGTTCCTCATACAGTGATATCATCGAGATTAACAAGGCGCCGATTGACAGTTGGACGACACTCGGGCTCCGCGCTGGTCTCACGACCGACAAATGGAATGCGGAACTCTATATTGACAACGTGACGGACGAACGAGCGGAGATTAACAATAATTTCGTCTTTGACCGCGAACGGGTCACGGTGATCCGGCCGCTGACAGTGGGTGCCCGGTTCTCAGTCGAATACTAAGACCTTGCTGTGGACGCAAATTGATATCGACCAAAGTTGGAAGCGCTCCTTGCGGGGCGCTTCTGCTTGTGATGTGTAGGGTTATGATGAGTTCGGCCGTCACAAATGAGGATCTCGCAAAAGTCCGTCTGTGTTTGTTGAATCGGGAGTTCGGCCGTGCTGAGAAAACCATCCAGACACTCTTGGCTGCTGATCCGACCAATCCGGATCTGCGTTACATGCAGGCTGTGACGCTGCGATATCTAAAACGTTATGATGAAGCTGGGCAAGTTCTGGCGGAGTTGATTGCCGCTGCGCCCTTTAGTGGCCGGCTACATCAGGAACAGGGGCACCTTGCGCGCGACCAGGGGAAGACCGGTGAGGCAATTCATGCTTACCGGGCGGCCAGTCAGATCAACCCGGCTCTTAAGGGGACCTGGGTTGCACTCGCAATGCTCAGCAGGGAAGCCTATGACAACAACATGGCACATTTTGCTGAGGCGCAGGTCGCAAGGCTCGAAGCGCTGCCAAACGAGCTTCTTGCTGTTGAAAATCTCATCTATGAAAGCCAGGTTCTCAAGGCAGAAGAGATCTGTCGCACTTTTTTGAAAGTGCATCCAAATGATACCGAAGGCATGCGACTTCTGGCTGAAATTGGCAAGCGGCTTGGTGTGTTGGACGATGCCGAGTTTCTGCTTGAAAGCGCTGTCGAATTGGCGCCAGAGAAAATTCAGCTTCGTATTGATTACATTCAGGTCCTGCGCCGCAGACAGAATTTTGTGAAAGCGCTTGAGGAGGCAAAGAGTCTTTATGAGCGCAATACCGATGAACCGGCTTTTCAGTCGATCTATGCAATCGAGCTGATGCAGTCGGGCAACTACGAAGCCGCTTTTCCGCTCTTCGATGCCATTCTGGATAAGCACCCCAATGATCCGCAGACCCTCGTCTCAAAAGGCCACGCCCTCAAAACGATCGGTGAGCAGGACGAAGCCATCAGGTGCTATCGTACGGCCTGTGAGGTTGCGCCGGAACTCGGTGAGGCTTGGCACGCCCTGGCAAATCTGAAAACTTTTGAGTTTCAGCCCTTCGAGATCGAACGGATGGAGAGGGTCAGATCAGCGCAGATCGTGACTCAAAAGGATGAAATCGCGATCGATTTTGCCCTTGGCAAGGCTTACGAAGACAAAGAGGACTTCGACAAGGCCTTCGATTGTTATGTGGCAGGTAACAGTCTCAAGCGTCAGCAATCGAATTATCACGCTGACAAAATGACCGAGGAATTCGAGCGTCAGAAAGATGCCTGTACAGCAGAACTGTTTGAACTGCAGTCTGGAAGAGGCTGCCCGGCGCCGGATCCGGTTTTCATCGTTGGGTTACCGAGGGCGGGTTCCACGCTTATTGAACAAATTCTCGCGTCTCACAGCCAGGTCGACGGGACGTTGGAGTTGCCCAACATTCTTTCTTTGGCACACCGCTTGCGAGGCCGTGGTCGGGCCTCCGGTAAACACCTTTACCCGGATAATCTGCATGAACTGACAGAAGACCAACTCAAAGAGTTCGGCGATACCTACATTCGTGATACAGCCATCCACCGCGAAGGTGCACCTTTCTTCACCGACAAGATGCCGAACAATTTCCGCCACATCGGGCTTATCCACCTCATTTTGCCGAATGCTAAAATCATCGATGCCCGCCGCGAACCCATGGCTTGTTGTTTTTCTGGATTTAAGCAGCTCTTTGCGGAAGGCCAGGAGTTCACATACGGGCTGGAAGAGATCGGCCGCTACTACCGGGACTACGTCGATCTGATGGCGCACTTTGATGAAGTGCTGCCGGGCAAGGTTCTGCGCGTGCTCCACGAGGATGTGGTGACGGATCTTGAAGGACAGGTCAGGCGCATGCTGGAATTCTGCGAGCTTCCTTTTGAAGGTGCCTGCCTAGAGTTTTACAACACCAATCGAAGTGTTCGAACGGCCAGTTCGGAGCAAGTCCGCAGGCCTGTCAGCGACGCAGGCCTTGCGCAGTGGAAGAATTTCGAAAAGCATCTGGATCCCCTCCGTCAGGCATTGGGGCCAGCCCTTACGGAGTATCGAAAATGAGCGAAGAACGTAAAGATGACGAATTTGACTTGCCTGAGCATCATGCCCCTGAAGACCTTGCTTACGACACGGATTTCACAACCGGGCAGGACAATATCCAGTTCTGGGGTCTTGATCTCCACAATCCGGTTTTCTTTGTAGGGGCTTTTCTAATTGCGGCCTTTGTGGTCAGCTCACTTTCTTTTCCCGATGTTGCGCGAGAAGTTTTTCTGGCTGCGAAAAACGGAACCATTCAAAACTTTGATTGGCTCTTTGTTATCACCACAAATATTGTCTTTCTCTTTTGTGTTGGAATTGGAGTTTCCAAATTTGGCAAGATCCGGATCGGTGGTCCGGACGCCAAACCGGAATTCAGCACCATCTCGTGGATCGCCATGCTGTTCTCCGCTGGTGTGGGGATTGGCATGGTCTTTTACGGCGCGGCCGAGCCAATGGCTTACTACACGGGCTGGTCCGGCACGCCATTGAATGCGCCACCTCTTACGCCTGAGGCGGAAAGGCTCGCCTTCAGCGCCACAATTTTTCACTGGGGCATTACGCCATGGGCCATTTATGCAGTGATTGGGCTGGCACTAGCCTATTTCACCTTCAATCGCGGGCTGCCACTTACAATCAGGTCGACTTTTTATCCTTTGTTTGGTGAACGCGTCTGGGGTTGGCCAGGGCATGTGGTGGATCTGCTGGCCGTTGTTGCGACGCTCTTTGGTCTAGCCACATCGCTCGGACTCGGTGCAAAGCAAGCCGCGAGTGGTCTCCATTTCCTCTTCGGAACAGATCCTGGTCTCAATACCCAAGTCATTCTGATCGTCGGCATTACAAGTCTTGCGATATTCTCCGTGGTCAGGGGTCTCGATGGCGGCGTTAAACTCCTGAGCAACATCAATATCGCGCTCGCCATTGTAGTGCTGCTCTTTGTGATACTGGCAGGCCCGACGATGCTGATTCTCAAAAGCTTTGGAACGAATTTTCTCGGGTATCTAGAAGACGTCACTCGCCTCAGTAACTGGATTGGACGGGATGACAAAGACTGGTTCCACGGCTGGACCATTTTCTACTGGGCATGGTGGATTTCCTGGTCTCCTTTTGTCGGCATGTTTATCGCACGCGTATCAAAGGGCCGGACCATAAGGCAGTTTTTGCTCGCAGTTATTGCGCTTCCGACTGTGGTCTCCGTCATATGGTTCTCGTCTTTCGGTGTCACCGCGATTGACCAAGTTCAAAACGGCGTCGGTACACTGCCGAACGGCATCAATGATGTCTCCCTGGTGCTCTTTCAGATGTTGGAACAAATGCCAATCGCGCAGATATCGACGGTCGTGGCAATTGTGCTCCTGATAATCTTTTTTGTGACCTCATCCGATTCGGGATCTCTGGTTATTGACAGCATCACGGCTGGGGGTAAGCTCCACGCACCGGTGCCCCAGCGGATATTCTGGGCTACCATGGAGGGTCTGGTGGCAATAGTTCTGCTGGTTGGCGGTGGTGCAACGGCGCTCTCCTCTCTTCAGGCTGGCGCCATCGCTGTGGGTCTGCCGTTTTCACTCGTATTGATCGTCTGTTGTGTTAGTTTGCTACGTGGGCTAATGACAGAGCCTGAATTAGAGAGCTCCGAAGAGGGGTAATACGAAACGGGGGCTGCCTTGGACCCACGATCTGAAACTGCTCTGGTCGCACTTCGACAAATACTTCGGGCTACCGAGATGAATTCGCGCGCGTTGGCTAAAGCGGTTAATCTCTCACCAACCCAGTTGATCATGCTTCAAACCCTGTCCAGAGGCGAGGGTTTGTCTCCGGGCGCTGTTTCCAAACAGCTTTCAATAAGCCAGGCCACAGTAACCGCTCTGATAGACAAACTATCGGCGCGCGGATTGGTAGAACGCGATCGTGATGAAATTGACAAGCGCCGAGTGCTCATCAGGATTACCACCAAGGGTAAATCCGCCATGGCGTCCGCGCCAGATCAATTACAATCGAATTTTGTGATGCGCTTCCAAGCATTGCCAGAATGGGAGCAATCATTTTTGATCGCGGCATTGCAGCGTACCGCAATGTTGCTCGATGCTGAAGAAATCGATGCTGCACCAGTGCTCGACATTGGCCGTATTTCCTCACCGACAATTTGATTTGTATCTGTTTCGACTTGATTTCGAACTCGCAAAACAGAGTTAGGGATTGCTGCTGAAAGCGTCTTGGCCGTCAATTTTTACCGACAGAGAATTTTGATGTGAAATTGGTTGGTTTTCAGAATAGGCATTCTCTCGGCCATGCTTGGGGCTGGAAAGTCGTGCTAAGGCATTGATTTCTTGAGGATAATCTATAGTAGTATAAAAATTGTGATACGACTATAGATCGCATGGTGGGCCCGGTAGGACTCGAACCTACGACCAGACCGTTATGAGCGGTCGGCTCTAACCAACTGAGCTACAGGCCCTTGCCACGACAGATTGTGCTCTGTTGAGCCCGGGTCCTATAGCAGTTTTGCCGGGCTTGAAGAAGCCCTTTAACAGCAGAATCCCGCCTAATTCGAGAGTTATGTAAACTTATTTGCATAGGTTGTCAGGCAAGACCTCTATCAATAAGGTCGGAGCGTTGTGGGCGGGCCAAAATATCGCTATTTTGACCGCGCGTCATTTATTCACTCTGGAGTCTTATATTCGCGATGCGTTCTCAGTCTATCAGATCCGGCCTTGCCCTTTTGCTGTGCACAGCACTTCTTGTGTCCTGTGGCCCGGATAACGATGACCAGGCACCTCCTGCCGAGGAGAGCGTGACAGACGCGATTGGCGAGGGGCTCATTCCCCGGCAGGCTTTTTTCGGCAATCCGACGCGACACGGCCCTAAGATCAGCCCCGATGGTACCCAGATCGCCTATCTGGCGCCGCTCGACGGTGTGATGAACATCTGGGTCGGGCCCGCCGAGCAGATCAGCATGGCGGTCCCCATCACGGGGGAAACCCGAAGCGAGATCGGCAAAGTAAACTGGTCAGCCGATGGGGCCTATCTTATTTACAACAAGCTGGCAGGCGCCAATAAGGGGTGGCATGTTTTTGCGACCCAGGTTGCCAATGGCCAAACCCGCGATCTTACGCCTATCGATGAGCCAAACATCAAGGCGCATGTGGCTTATATCAACCCGGCATTTCCGGATGAGGCGATTATTGCCATCAATGATCGGGATGGGCGCTATCCTGACTTCTACCGCGTCTTCCTGAGCACCGGTGAGCGCGAGCTGTTGATGGAAAACAGCTGGGGAGATGACAGCGGGTTCATTGAGGTTCACTTTGACGGGAACAGCGTGCCGCGCTTGGCCATTGAGACGACCTCTGATGGGGGCGGCAATCTGCTGGTGTCATCGGATGGCAAAGACTGGCAGATTATCCGCCATATCAATGCGATTGATATTTTCCCTTTTGAGATCCGTGGCTTCAATGCTGACAACACAACGGCCTATATTTACTCTTCACGCGATCGCAACACGTCAGGCGTTTATGCACTGAATTTGCAAGATGGCACGCAAAGGCTGATAGGCGCGAATGACCGGGCGGATATCGAGGATGTGATTGTCCACCCTGAAACCAGGGAACTTGAAGCCTTTGCAATCGAATATGATCGTGAAGAATGGGTCACCGCCTCTGCGGATGTGGCCAAGACACTGGCTTTTCTGGCGCGCGCGGCAAGCGGCGATTTTCATATCGTCAGCCGCAGTGCAGACGGTAACCGCTGGATTGTCTTTTACGATCAGGTAACAGAACCCGGCGACTATTATCTGGTGGACGCGGTCGCTCATACGGCGCGCAAGCTCTTTACCTCGCGCCAGGACCTTATCGGCGCGCCGCTTGCCAGAATGTATCCGCGCATTATCAAATCTCGGGATGGTCTGGATCTGGTTTCCTATCTGACCTTGCCAGAGGGTACAGACCCTGATGGCGATGGTCGCCCGGAGATGGCGCTGCCGATGGTGGTTCTGGTGCATGGCGGCCCGTGGGGACCGCGTGATCACTTCGGATATAACGCCGATCATCAGTGGCTGGCCAATCGCGGCTATGCGGTTTTGTCCGTCAATTATCGCGGCACGCTCGGGTTCGGCAAAAACTTTGTTGAAGCGGGCACGCATGAGATGGGCGGCAAGATGCAGGACGATCTCATGGATGCTGTGGAATGGGCCAATGTGACCCGTATTTCGGATCCGGAACGGGTCGCGATCATGGGAGAGGGCTTTGGTGGTTATGCGGTAATGGTCGGCCTGTCGCGGGATCCTGAGGCTTTTGCCTGTGGCGTGAATTTGATGGGGATGGCCAATCTGATCAGTCTGATCGAAAATTTGCCGGAGCGTTATGAGCCTGTCATGGATGCGACCTGGTATCGACGAGCCGGGGATCCGCGCACGGAAGAAGGGCGGGCCTTGCTTAAAGAACGTTCTCCCTTTTTCTATCTGGACCGGATTTCCAAACCTCTCTTGATGGTTCAATCGGACCGTTTTGGCGACATTGCCGTTCAGGAATCTGAAACCATTTCCCAGACCTTGCGAAACAACGGTGTTCCGGTCACCTATCTGCAGCTTACTGATGAAGGATATGGTTTTTACTCGGAGCAAAATGTGACCGCTTATGGCGCTGTTACCGAGGCTTTTCTGGCCGGATGCCTGGGCGGAATGCATGAACCCATTGGTGATGCGTTGATGGACGCCTCCCTCACGGTGCGTGAGGGGGCAGACAATGTTCCTGGCCTGCAACAAGCCGTGGAAGAAAAAAGCGCCCTGCAGAGCGCGCCAGAGTTGACAGAATAGATTGACTTTTTGACCATAGGACTTAATGAGGGCATTTCGTTTTGGATGCCCTTGGGATTGAATTGTCATGGCGCGAAATACTCTCGGGTGGGAAGAATGGATCTGTCTTCCAGATCTTGGCCTGCCCGCCATCAAAGCAAAAATTGACACCGGCGCGCGAACCTCTGCGCTGCATGCCTTTGCCATTGAACCCTTTGGCCGGTCTGATCGCCCGTTTGTGCGATTTGGCGTGCATCCCATACCGGAGCGTCCGGAAGTCGCGATCTTTTGTTCTGCGCCCATTGTTGACCGGCGCGAGGTGACCAGCTCTAACGGTGAGACGGAGTTGCGCTATATCATTCGAACAATGGCCCAAATGGGTGATCATGCCTGGCCGATCGAGGTGTCGCTGACCAATCGGGAAACCATGCAATACCGCATGCTTTTGGGGCGCCGGGCCTTGAGTGAAAATATGGTCGTGGATCCGGGGCAGTCTTTTCAGCAGCCCATCCTGTCCTATGACCTTTATGATGATATTCCCAAATCTAAACCCGCCGACCGCGCGCTTCGTATTGCGCTTTTGACCCGCGAGCCGAATAATTTTTCAACTAGACGGCTGATCGCTGCGGCAGAAGCACGCGGCCATGTCTGTGAGGTGGTCAACACCTCACGGTGTTACATGAACATCAACGAGCTGGCGCCGGAAATTCATTATGACGGCAAGGTTCTGCCGCGATTTGACGCCGTGATCCCGCGCATTGGTGCATCGGTAACATCCTATGGGATGTCCGTGGTGCGGCAGTTTAATCTCATGGGTTCTTATTGTTTGAACAGCGCGTCCGCGATCGGGGCGTCGAGAGACAAGCTTTATGCTCATCAGCTCCTGGCTCTGCGCGGGATCGGTATGCCGGTGACGGCCTTTGCCAACTCGCCACGGGAAACAAGCGAGCTGATCGATATTGTTGGCGGCGCGCCTTTGGTCGTAAAGCTCCTGGAAAGCACCCAAGGGCGCGGTGTGGTGCTGGCGGAGACCCGGAAGGCCGCTTCTTCTGTGATTGATGCCTTCCGAGGCCTGGACGCCAACTTTTTGGTCCAGGAATTTGTCAAGGAAGCCGCCGGGGTCGATATCCGCTGTTTTGTCATTGGCAACAAAGTCGTTGCGGCCATGAAGCGCGAAGCCGAAAGCGGTGAGTTTAGGTCCAACCTGCATCAGGGCGGCAAGGCCACAAAGGTGCGCATAACCAAGGCGGAACGTGAAACAGCGATTAAGGCGGCACGCGTGATCGGGCTCAATGTTGCCGGGGTCGATATGCTGCGCTCTGAGTCTGGACCGAAAGTGCTCGAAGTCAATTCTTCTCCGGGTATTGAGGGCATTGAGAAAACGACGGGCAAGGATATTGCCGGATTGATCATTGAGCATATTGAAAAGAACGTGAGAATTCATTTTCCACGTCGGCGCCGACGTCAGAAGCTGCCAATCTCAATAGCCGATGATGAGTAATCTGCCAGGCGTGGACGTCAGCCGGCGAAATCCATCGCGATGTCAAAGTTGGGTGCGGAATGTGTCAGCGCGCCAATAGAGATCATATCAACACCGGCTTCTGCGATCGCGCGTATGGTTGAGAGATTGACGCCGCCCGAAGCTTCCGTGATCGCGCGTCCGGCCACGATCTTCACCGCTTCTTTCAGCGTTTCCGGCGCCATGTTATCGAGCAGCACAGCGTCGACACCGATCTCCATCACTTCGCGCAGTTGATCGAGTGTGTCCACCTCGACTTCAATCTTGGTCATATGCCCGGCAAAGGCTTTGGCGCTTTTCACCGCGCCAGAAAGACTGCCGTTCATGGCGATGTGATTGTCCTTGATCAGAATGGCGTCATCAAGGGCATATCGATGGTTTACGCCGCCGCCCACACGGACGGCCTGTTTTTCAAGGCTGCGCAGCGTGGGCGTGGTTTTGCGAGTGCAGGCAATCTGGGTCGGCAGGTCGGCGACAGCTTTTGCAAATTTATGGGTCAAAGTGGCAATGCCCGACAGACGCCCCAGAAAATTGAGGGCGACCCTTTCACCGGTGAGAAGACCGCGCGCTGGACCTTTGATATGGGCGACCTTGGTGCCTTTTGAAACGGCATCACCATCCGTCACCCATCGTTCGAAAGTGATGAGGGGATCAACAGCACGAAAGGTTAGTTCAGCCAGGTCCAGGCCAGCGATGATGCCTTCCTGACGGGCCACCAGATCTGCGCTGGAGACAAGATCTTCGGGAATTGTGGCGATGGTCGTGAGGTCACCGCCGATGCCCAGGTCTTCACGCAGTGCCTGTTCAACGATTGGGGCCATGAGCAAAAGGGGCAGGCCAGGGATGTTCTGGGTCATGAGATTTAAGCTGCCTTGGTTGCAAGGGTTCGAATGAGTGCTTCAACGTCGCGGAGAGTGATCAGGGTGCGCCTGCCGTTTTTGGCGGTCTGTTGAAAGTCCGAGCGGTAGTGGGCGCCGCGGCTTTCTTCGCGCAGGAGCGCTGCGGCGGTCAGGATTTGAGCGGTCGTGATCATGTTCGTGGAAGCTTGGTCTGACGGGGATAGGCCGCATGCCAATTCGTCGAGAGACAAGAGTGCCTCCCTTAGGCCTGCTGCGCAGCGCTCCAAAGCCACATGGTCGTACATAATCTTGCGGATGGCGCGAGAGATTTGTGGCTGAGGGGTGGGGGCATCGCTAACAAGCGGTCGATCCAGAGCTCGCGACCCCTCATCGATTGCAAGCGTTTCGGTTTTGATGCTTTTGGCGACCTGCCTGGAAAAGACCGCGCCCTCTAAAAGCGAGTTACTGGCCAGACGGTTGGCGCCGTGCATTCCGCTTGAGGCGACCTCACCGCAGGCCCAAAGGCCCTTCAAGGACGTGCGGCCCTGCAGATCGGTCAGGACGCCCCCCATGTGGTAATGGGCGGCAGGGGTGACCGGGATCAAGTCGCTGGCCGGGTCGATCCCGTTGTCCCGGCATTTTGCATGAATTTGCGGGAACCTTTCATGAAAGCCCGGACCTGGGCGGGCACGCGCATCCAAAAAAACTTTTTGGCCAAGGTGTTGCTGGCGCCAGATAGCGCGGGCGACCACATCGCGCGGGGCGAGATCGGCCAAGGGGTGGACGTCTGTCATGAAGCGCTCATGGCGGTCATTGATCAGCCAGGCCCCTTCGCCGCGCACGGCTTCGGAGATGAGGGGCAGGGGATCTTTGTCAACATCCAGAGCTGTCGGGTGAAACTGGACAAACTCCGGATCGGCAATGATCGCGCCCGCGCGTGCGGCCATGGCCAAGCCGTCCCCGTTGGCGGCTTCCGGGTTGGTGGTTTTGGTGTAAAGGTGACCGAGGCCGCCGGTGGCCAAAACAGTCGCCTTGGCTGTGATCATGACCTCGCCTTCTTTGGCGACGGCGAAGACGCCGCAAACCTTGCCCTTTGCGGCGGCGAGGCGGGTGGCGGCATGTCCCTCCAGGACGTCGATATGGGGTGCTGCCGCGACTGCCGCGACAAGGGCATCCATGACCTGTGCGCCGGTTTGATCGCCGCCGCAGTGAAGGATGCGGTTTGTGCTGTGCGCAGCTTCGCGCGCAAAAGCAAGGTCCCCTTGCTCATTGCGGTCAAAGGCAACTCCGAGCCTTGTCAACTCTTCAATCGCGAGGGGGGCATCGTTGGTCACAAGTTCGATGGCCATCGGTTCAGCAATGCCGGCGGCCACTGCAAGGGTGTCCTCGCTGTGCGCCTGCGGACTGTCCTCCTCGGCTAGAGCTGCGGCAATGCCGCCCTGTGCCCAGCCGGTGGCGCAGCCTTGCCCCAGCGGAAAAGGCGTTAGAAGGCAGACGCGCAACGGCCGCAAGGCCAGGGCTGTCATCAGGCCGGCGATCCCCGCACCCAGGATAACGACATCTGTCCGATCAGATTTCATCGGCGTCTTCCTATTTTTTTAGAGCGAGCATTCGGTCGACTGGCCGACGTGCCTTCTCAGCAAGCGTGGGATCAATGACCACTTCGAAAAGATTGTCCTCGAGGGCCGTGCGAATGTTTTTCAAGGAAATACGCTTCATATGCGGACACAAATTGCAGGGCCGGACGAAAGCAATTTCCGGGTGACGGGCGGCAATGTTGTCGCTCATGGAACATTCTGTAATAAGGGCCACAGTGTTCGGTCGCTTGTCTTCCACATAGTTCAGCATGGCCGATGTGGAACCGGCGAAATCCGCCTCGTCCAAAACATCCGGTGGGCATTCGGGATGAGCAAGAATGACGACGTCTTCGTTATTGGTTCGGATATCCTGCAGGTCCTGACGTGTGAACTGCTCGTGAACCTCGCAGCGTCCCGGCCAGGTGATCATTTCGACATTTGTCTTTTTGGCAATGTTGCGCGCCAGATATTCATCGGGGATCATGATGACCTTGTCGACGCCGAGGCTCTCGACAACTTCGACAGCATTGCCCGACGTGCAGCAAATATCGGTTTCGGCTTTCACACCCGCCGTGGTGTTGATGTAGGTGACAACCGGTACACCGGGGTTGGCGGCTTTGAGCTTGCGGACATCTTCTCCGGTAATTGATTCAGCGAGTGAACAGCCCGCGTTCAGGTCGGGAATGAGAACCGTTTTTTGCGGGTTCAGTAGTTTTGCGGTTTCGGCCATGAAATGAACGCCGCACATCACGATGATGTCTGCTTCTGTGGCCTCTGCCTGACGGGCGAGGGCGAGGGAGTCGCCAACAAAATCAGACACACAATGAAAGATTTCCGGTGTCATGTAGTTGTGGGCGAGAATGATCGCGTTGCGCTCCTTCTTCAGGCGCAGGATTTCTCTGATATCATCTTTGAACAAGTGCCATTCGATCTCCGGCACTACATGGCGGATCCGGTCGTAGAGCTTGTCGATGGCGGGCGCGTGGTCATGCACCTTGGCGTCTTTCCTGGTTAAAAGTTCGGTTTGCATGATCCCCTTCCTTTTTGTTGTTTTAGATCATTAATGCTCAAACTGAGTATAAGGAGTGTAAAAAAATAGACCTCTTGACCTAGATATACTTAAGATGAGCATAAGAAGAGTCAAGACCCTTTTTCAGGGGTCAGATGTTTTTTGGTAGGTGGAACGGGGGGAGGATGTGAGCGGGCGATGACAGATCTTAGCCGGCACGCCTTTTGCCTGGCAGTTTTACCCCCGGAGACAGCCTTTCTAAAAGAACCTCTTCACGGAAGCAGAATTGTTTGGCCGGGCGGCCACCGGTATGCAGGTCAACGGAGCCGGTCTCCTCGACCAGTCCACCGTCGGCAATGAGCCGGCGGAAGTTCTGCTTATGCAGGCGGGTGCCGGACAAGGCCTCTACCGCGCGCTGGAGCTGGAAGAGTGTAAAGCGCTCTGGCATAAGCTCAAAAACCAGGGGGCGATATTTGATCTTGCCGCGCAGGCGGCCAAGTGCCGTGGCGATGATGCGTCTATGATCAGAATGCATCTCTTTGCCCAGACCCGGGTCTTCAAATTTCTTTCGGCCCGCGCGAACGGCTTCGGCAATCAGGCCTGCCTCATACAAAAGTTCGTAGCGCTCGAGAACAAGTTCTTCGTTCCAGGTGCGTGACTTTAGACCAAAGGTCAGGTGAATGCGTTGGCGCAGGGCGGCGGTTGCGGTGGTTTTTGGCAGGCCGTGGAACCAATCGCTGAGTCGGGGCCGGATCTCACGCTGCAAAATTTCAGGCTCACCTTCTCGCCAGTCCTCCCAGGGCAAATAGTCATACCAATTTGTCCAATGGGCGTTGGTCGTGGCACCGGGTTTGGCTTCATTGGTGAGCGCCAGATAGCCGACCGAGACCACACGTTCGCTGCCTGACTGCCCGTAGGTGTCGCGACCGCGGTCGCCGAAGGTGTAGAGCTGTTCGACGTGGCCCAATTGAAGGTTGGTTTGATTTTTCACCCAGCCGCGCAAGCCTTGTTCCAAGGTGCGATCCGCCGCCGGATTGAAGGGGCCAAAGGGCAGAGCATGCTTGCTCGTCGGTGCGTCATCGACCACCAACAGGCGGGGCTCCTCCTTGGTCACCGCCACGATGACCGCGTTGAGGCGAATTTCAATTTGGTGGGACGATGTCAACCGCTCACTCTCCCTTGTTCGGAGGTCAGTCATAGTCATCTTATTGGAACTTGTCACGGCTTGATCGGTGGCGTCACTTTCGCGTGAGCCCTTGCTGGCTTGGCCTGTTCGGATGAGAATTTCCTTGGTAACATGATGCTGGTCAGATTTTGAGGGGGCTCAATTTGAGGATCAGATTATGGGTCAGAAAAGCCTGTTTTTTCGGATCTGCAGGGTCATCGCTGGCAAACTTGCAGGCTCCTTTGTCGCCTTGGTGTCTTTTGTCACCGTGACGGTTTGGGCGGCGCCGGCGGCTGGGGGAGACCTTTTTTTCGACGACTTTGAGGATATGACCGCAAATCGCTGGCATGTGGGCGGCGATGGGACCGTTGAAGTGGTCGCTTTCGGTGAAGGCGAGTCGCTCCAGCTTACAAAGCGGGGCTATGCCCTGGCGGCCGTGCGGATAGATGGCCAGTTTGCCGTTAAAATTGAGGTTGGAATGGCGGCCAACAGCCTTGAAAAGGCGGATCACTGTGTCGCAGAGGCGTCTGCGGATGGCGGCGCGGAGTGGATGGATGTTTTGCGGCTCTACGATAGCGAGGATGACGGGGAGACCTGGCATTATGGAGACGCGGAGCTGATGCTGCCGGGCCCCATGAGCACGTTGGCCATTCGGCTGCGGTCCGAAGGGGATTCCAACAATGATTACTGTTGGGCCGACGATGTGCGGGTGACGGTGCTGGACGCCATTTCGCCTTAGGATCTGTGACAGGGGAGGTAATTCGCCTCCTTTGGGCGCAACGGGCCGAAATGTCGCAGTTTTTTAGGTTGACTTTGAGAATCGCTCGCAACAAGTTCCGACTATGACAACCTTGGACCAGGTCAAAATTGGCGAGCGCTTTCGTGTGGTCGGATTTACAGAATCCGACCCCTCTCTTGTGGCGCGTTTGCGCGAAATCGGCTTTGCGGAGGAAGACGAGGTTGAGCTGCTCTATACGGGGCCATTGGGTCGCCGACCGCTTTGTTTCAGGCTGAATCGAACCATGATTGCCTTGCGGATGGATGAAGCCATCGCCATCGAAGTGGAGGCCTGGACTTGAGCGCTCTTAGACTGGCTCTCGTCGGAGCCCCCAATTGCGGTAAGTCGACACTCTTTAACGGTCTGACAGGAGGGCGGGCCAAGGCCGCGAATTATCCAGGCGTGACGGTTGAGACCCGATCCGGTCATTTTGTATCGCCAGCGGGGCGGCCGATTGATCTTATGGACCTGCCGGGAATTTATGGGCTGAATGCTCAATCCGTGGACGAACGAGTGGCGCTGGAAGTTTTGCAGGGCCGGGTGGCGGGAAAGGAAAAGCCACATGGGTTGATCGTTCTCATCGATGCGGCCCTCTTGCGCACGCACCTTCACACAGTCCTGCAGTTTCGTTCGCTGGGCTATCCCATGGTCGTTGTCCTCAATATGTTTGATTTGGCTGAGCGCGACGGCATGCAAATTGACGTGGGCAAGCTGGAAGAATTATTGGGCGTGACGGTTATCCCAACGGTTTCGACGCGCAAGGCTGGCCGTGAAGCTTTCCTGCAACGATTAGATCAGGAGATTGAAGGGTGGGAAGAAGTCGAGCCGGTCGTGGAGGCGGAGCGCAGCCTTAAGGAAATTCAAATGGCTGCCCGGAAAATGGCATCAGAAGCCATTTTGTATGAGCCACCGATGAACCGTGTCACGCGGGCGATTGACGGTGTTGTGATGCATCCGGTGGCGGGGCCCTTGGTGCTATTGACGATTTTGTTTTTGATGTTTCAGGCTGTCTATTCCTGGACGGAACCCTTTATGGACGCCATTGAAGCGGGAGCGTCTGGGATCGGTGATTTTGTCGGCGCGTCGGTCACCGTGCCTTGGCTCCATGATCTGCTCGTGGATGGGGTCATTGCCGGTGTCGGTTCCGTTCTCGTCTTTTTGCCGCAAATCATAATCTTGTTTGTTTTCATTCTCTCTCTTGAAGCATCGGGCTATATGGCGCGTGCCGCGGTGATGATGGACGAGCTTATGCTTCGGGTGGGGCTGAATGGCCGGGCCTTTATTCCGCTGCTTTCAAGTTTTGCCTGTGCGATCCCGGGCATTATGGCCGCGCGTTCGATTGACAGTGAGCGGGATCGCCTGACGACCATTCTCGTGGCGCCTTTGATGACCTGCTCGGCGCGTCTGCCGGTCTATACGCTGATTATCGGCGCCTTTATCCCGCCGGAAAGGGTTGGTCTCTTCAATCAGCAGGGGTTGGTACTTTTTGGTCTTTATATTGCGGGGATTGTCAGCGCGATCATCATAGCCTTTGTCCTGAAGCGTACGGCAACCCGTGGGTCGTCACAGACTCTCATCCTAGAGCTGCCAACCTATAAGCTGCCGACCCCGAGAGATTTCTTCCTCAATCTGTGGATGCGGATCTGGGCGTTTTTAAAACGTGCCGGGACGATCATTCTGTCCACCTCCATTGTCTTGTGGTTCCTGGCGCGCTACCCAACCTCGGCGGGAAGCCTGAAAGAGAGCTATGCGGGGATGATCGGGGGATGGCTGGAAAAGCTCCTAGCGCCTATCGGGTTTAATTTGGAGATTGCGATTGCGCTGGTGCCTGGCATGGCTGCACGCGAAGTCGCTGTCGGTGCTTTGGGCACCGTCTATGCGGTGCAGGGCGGTGAGGAAAATACCGCTGGCCTTGCCGAGGTCTTGCAGTCGGCCTGGTCGATGCCGACGGCACTTGCCTTTTTGGCCTGGTATGTTTTTGCGCCGCAATGCTTTGCGACCTTGGCAACAGCGCGGCGCGAGACGAATTCATGGCGCTGGACAGCGTTCATGTTCGGCTATCTTTTTGGATTGGCCTACATCATGGCGGGGCTGACCTACCATATTTCTGTTGGGCTCGGACTTTAAAAGCCACCTCATAACTCCCCAAAAATGGCGGATTTCAGCCAATTGCAGGTATTGGGTCTGCAATCTTTAACAAGCGTTAACCACTTTTTGGGACGAAAGTATCGTCCACAAGTCGGCGAAGCTGCCTTATATTGGGCGCAGGGGGGATGTGTTTTGATGTCCAATTCAAATGACGAGCTTCAAAACCTGTTTGAAAAGCTGAGGATCAAATCTCTTAAGCGCATCTTCGAAGTCATTGTGTTGGTCTTAGCGTTCCTCAATGTGGCTCTGGGGTTGGCTCACTTTTTCAGCCTACCGATGGATTATAAGCTCTTGATGGTCGGCGTTACAGAAGGGGCGGCGCTGGTTTGTTTCCTGGCCTGGTATTTGGTCCGATACAGAGATTTGCCCGGGCCCGCCCTCCTGGCGCTTGAGACCACTGTTTACTCGTTGGTTGGCGCCATTGTCTGTCTGCATCTTTTGTTGGGCGGCAGACCCGAACTTGCCACTAACCTGGCCTTGTGCGTGATTGGGTTTGGGATATTTGCTCACTCTACCGTCTTTGTCGTTGCCGCAAATGTTGTGTTTATTGGGCTGGTTGTTGTCCTGCGATCTCAGGCTGCCCTCCCAGGCGGCTGGGATCATATGATTTTCCATCTCTTGCAAGCTTCCGTGCTGTCTTTGACGGCCTTTTTTGTTCGTCGCCGGGTTGTTTATGCTGGCGCGAAAAGTAAGCTCCGCGTCGCTCGGTCTGAGCGAGATCTTCGGGAAGCCAATATCAAATTGTCACGGAGCATGAATGACTCCATGATCGCTTTGCGCCGCGCGGAAAAGGCGATGAAGGCAAAGAGTGATTTTCTGGCCGCGATCAGCCATGAAATCCGGACGCCGATGAACGGCATTCGTGTCGCCTCCAATCTCCTTTCGGAGGATCCCTCGCTTGAAGGAGAGAAGCGCCGCCTTGCTGAGGTGGTTCAATCATCGGCGGATGTTTTAACGACGATCCTGAATGACATTCTCGATATGTCAAAGATTGAATCGGGGAAACTGGAACTCAATCTCAAGGCCTTTGATCTGGGTAAGTTTTTGCAGTCCATTGATCAAATGTGGCGGTTGCCGATGGTTGAAAAGGGGCTGACCTTTACGGTGACTTCAAACATCGAGGCGCCTTTGTGGCTTATGGGCGATGAGATGCGTATCCGCCAAATCCTTTTCAATCTTTTGTCCAATGCTCTTAAATTTACGGATGCAGGCTCTGTCGCAGTCGAGGTCGATGTGGTGCAAAACAGTTCCGGGGATTACCGGATTGATCTGATGGTGCGGGACACGGGCATTGGAATTGGGGCTGCATATTTAGATGATCTCTTTACGCCTTTCAGCCAGGAACATGCGGCTATAGCGAGCGAATTTGGCGGTACAGGTCTGGGGTTGGCAATTTGCAATGAACTCACGTCCTTGATGTCAGGGACCTTGAAGGTGGTGAGCAAGCCGGGTGAAGGCGCTGCTTTTACGTTGCAGCTTACCTTACCGAAGTCTTCGACAGAGCCGGTTCAAGAAACACGTGGGCAGGATCGTCTCAGGTGTGGGGACAAACCTGTTTTTCGGGATCTGAAGATACTGGTGGCCGAAGACAATAAGCTCAACCAGGAGCTTATTGGTCTGCTCTTTAAGAAACTCGGCCGGGAAATCTGCATTGTGGAAAACGGTGCTCTGGCGCTCAAAGCCTGCATTGAAGAGCGGTATGATGTCGTGTTTCTTGACATTAAAATGCCCATCATGGATGGACATGCCTGCGCGCGCGCCATCAGGGCGCAGATTCCCGATGACCAGCAGCCGTTTCTGGTGGCGCTCAGTGCGAATGCCATGGATATGGATGTGGCGAGCTCTTTGGCGGCGGGCATGGATCGCCACCTTGCCAAACCTATTGACTCTGCGGAGCTGCAGCAGTGCCTTGAAGCGATCGAAGGGGGGCTTCTGGGTGAGTTGCCGCGTGACGCCCTAAAGGGCTCATGAAAAAAGGCCCCGTCCAGACGATCTGAACGAGGCCAATTTTTTTGTTGAGTGTCAGGCCGACTAATTTCGGGCTTTTAGAAGATCGCGGATTTCTTCCAGCAAAACTTCCTGTTTGGGCGGTGCCGGCGGTTCGGCAGGCGCTGCTTCTTCTTTCTTTCTAAGATTGTTCATGCCCTTGATGACAATGAACAAGGCCCAGGCAACAATCAAAAATGCAATCACATTGTTGATGAAAACGCCGTAGTTGACCGTCACCGCGGCAGTATCCTCGGTTGCCGCGCGCAGCGTAATCACGAGCTTTGAAAAGTCGATATTGCCAATTATAAGACCGATGGGCGGCATGATGATATCGGCGACCAGGGATTTGACGATTGTGCCAAAGGCGCCGCCAATGACAATCCCGACAGCCATATCAACCACATTGCCCTTGAGGGCGAATTTCTGAAATTCCTTTAGCATTTTAGTGAGGCTCCCAATTTTGATTCCCTTGAGTGGCAAAACGTTAGCGCAATTCGAAAGGATGGGATAGATCTGGCGGGAATAGGATGGAAACGGATGAATTTGAGCGCTTTTTCCCTATGAACTACTGGAAATTTATACGGCAGGACTGGCCGCTGATTTGTTTCGGATTTGTCGCAGCTTTCATGACCGGCCCGGGGCAGACGTTCTTCATCGGTATTTTTCGCGACTCATTTTCGGGCGCCTATGGGCTGACGCTCGGGGAGTTCGGGCAATTTTACTCGGCGGTTTCCCTGGTAAGCGCGGCGGTGTTCCTTTGGAGCGGGAAGCTGATTGACCAATGGTCCTTGCAAAAGGTGACCACTGTTTTTGTCTTGGTCTTTGCGGCGAGTGCGTTCTTGATGGCCGGCTCCTTTCACCTTGTCGTTATGGTGCTTGCGCTCTTTGGTGTTCGACATCTCGGGCAGGGCCTCATGGGGCACATTTCATCGACGACGATGGCGCGTTATTTTGTGCACAACAGAGCCAAGGCGATCTCGCTCGCGGCACTTGGCTATGCGGTAAGTGAGGCCATTGTCCCGATCCTTGCGGTGAGTTTGCTGAACTTCGCCGGGTGGCGGTTGTCGTGGGTCATTGTTGGGGCGATCCTTCTCGGCGCGGGACTGCCTCTTGCGCTCTGGCTCTTGAAGGCTAACCGGCGAGACCTAAGTCTTGAAAGGGAGCAAGAGACCCCAGACGCGGTTTCAAGCGGTGCGGATCAAACGGTGGCCGTGCGCGACTATACGCGCGGGGAGGTTCTAAGAGACTGGCGTTTCTGGTGCATTATTCCGGCCCATATTTCCTCTTCCTATTTTCTGACCGGGGTGTTTCTCAATCAGGCCAGTCTGGCGGATGAGCTTGGCATTACAATGCAAGCAATTGCGCTTTGCTTTACAGGATTTGCTGCTGCGAACATGGTGGGCACGGTGTTGATCGGACCCATTGTCGACCGGTTTGGATATTTGCGAACCTATCCCATTTGCTATTTGGGCTATGTGGGCTCGATTTTCTTTCTCATCGGTGCGGAAGGCTTTTGGGGCGGCTTGCTGTTTTATAGTTTTGTCGGCTTTTCCCTGGGGCTTGCCATGCCTGCTGCGGGCTCCCTTTGGCCCGAGCTTTATGGCGTACGGCATTTGGGCGCCATTCGGTCCATGATCGTCGCCTTTTTTGTGCTTTCAACAGGTTTGGCGCCTGCCAGCTTTGGCTATCTGATTGATCGGGGATGGGAGGTCCGCCAAATAGCGGTCTATGGGGCCCTTTATGCCGTGGTGGCTTGGGGCTTGCTTGGCCTGTTCACGGTGATGGAACTGCGCAAAGAAAGGGCGCTCACATCGGCTTGATGCAAGCGCCCCTCGGTTTTGTTACTTGCCCTTCCATTGCGGGGCGCGCTTTTCGGCAAAGGCGATGGCGCCTTCCTGTGCGTCCTCGCTGGCAAAAACCGGGCGCGTGATTTCTCCCTGTTTACGCCAAAGGTCGGCAGTGTCCCAAGAAAGGGACTCGACCATTACCTGTTTGGAAGCAGCTACGGCCAGAGGGCCATTGGCGGCGATGGTTTTGGCGAGCTCCAGGGCGGCGTCAAGGGCCGCACCGGAGGGGACAACCCGGTTGATGAGACCCATTTCATAGGCGCGCTCAGAAGAAATGAATTCGCCGGTGAGCGCCAGCTCCATGGCAAGGCGCGGATTGATCTGGCGGGGCAGTTTGACGAGACCGCCAGCAGCGGCGGCGAGGCCGCGTTTGACCTCCGGAATGCCGAACTTGGCATCCTCGGCGGCCACAATCAGATCGCAAGAAATGGCAACTTCAAAACCACCGGCCAGCGCATAGCCTTCGACGGCTGCGATGATCGGCTTGCGAGGCGGGGCCTCGGTGATGCCGGCAAATCCGCGCTCCGCAACGAAGGGAGACTCGCCGCGCACGAACCCTTTCAGGTCCATGCCGGAGCAGAAGGTTTTGTTGGCGCCGGTCAAAATGGCGACGCGAATGGCATCATTATTGTCGAGTTCATCCAGGGCCTTGGCCACGCCTTCGGCCAGGGCCTTGTTGGCGGCGTTTCTGGCTTCCGGGCGGTTGAGGGTGATGGTCATAATGCCGTCGTCGACACTGACCAGAACTTCGTCACTCATGGTGTTCCTCGTTATTTTGTCAATTGGGTGTACAGATTGACACGCATAGTGGGGCAAATGGCGGCTGTGTCAACGGTGAGGTGGTCATTCGTCAATTTCCCGCCGAAAAGGGTGGGCAAGATCAAATCCTTGAGTCTAAGATGGCGCCATAAACAAAAAAATATGAGGAGAGGAAATCCCATGACTGAAGCCTGGATTATCGATGCCTGCCGGACCCCGCGCGGCATTGGCAAAATTGGCAAAGGCTCGCTGGCGGAAATGCACGCCCAGCGGCTCGGCTCAACGGTTTTGAAGGCACTGGCTGAGCGCAACGACATCAATACCGCGGAAGTTGACGATATTATCTGGGGCACCAGCGCGCAGCGCGGTGACCAGAGCGGCGATCTGGGCCGCATGGCGGCGCTGGATGCAGGTTATGATGTGCGTTCAAGCGGCATGACCCTTGACCGCTTTTGCGGGTCGGGGATTACGACCGTCAATATCGCGGCGGCCAATATCATGTCCGGTTTTGAGGATATGTGCATTGCCGGTGGCACAGAAATGATGTCGCACTACGGTCTGATGAAAGACGGCGGCTCACCGATGATGGATCGTGGCAATAAGCATCTGCGACATGAACACCCGCAACCGCACCAGGGGGTTTGCGCCGATGCGATTGCGACACTTGAAAATATTCCGCGCGAGGCGCTGGATGATTTGGCGCTGGTCAGTCAGCAGCGCGCCGATGCCGCCATCAAGGGCGGGCACTTCGACAGGTCACTGGTGACGGTTTACAAGGACGATGGTTCTGTCGCCCTTGACCATGAGGAGTTTCCGCGTCCGCAGACGACGAAAGAAGGATTGGCGGCGCTCAATCCCTCGTTTGAGGCGATTGCAGATTTTGAACTCGACGAAGAAGGCACAACCTTCCGCAAATTGGTGGCGATGAAATATCCAGACCTGAAGATCACGCATGTGCACCATGCGGGTAATTCTTCCGGGGTCGTGGATGGCGCCGCCGCGCTGCTCCTCATGTCACCGGAGTACGCCAAGGCGCATGGCTACAAACCTCGGGCCAAAGTGCGGGCGATTGCCAATATGGGCGACAGCCCAACCTTGATGCTCAACGCGCCGGTTCCGGCGGCCAAGAAGGTGCTCGAGAAAGCGGGCCTGACCATCAATGATATTGATCTATTTGAAGTCAATGAGGCCTTCTCTGTTGTCACGGAAAAGTTCATTCGCGACCTCGACATCGACCGGGAAAAGATCAACGTCAATGGTGGGGCCATGGCGCTGGGTCACCCGATCGGCGCGACCGGATCGATCCTGGTTGGTACGGTGCTTGATGAGCTTGAACGTCAGGACAAGCAGTTCGGGCTTGTCACCATGTGCGCGGCGGGCGGCATGGCACCGGCGGTCATTATCGAGCGCATTTAAAAAAATCTGTGAAGGCGGATCTTTCGGGTCCGCCTTTTTCCATTTCGCAAAGGGAGGTGCGGCATGGATCTTTCCTTGACGCCGGAATATGAGGCTTTTCGCCAGGAGGTGGTGCGCTTCATAGAGGATTACCGCGACCAAGCCCCGAGGGGTTATCCATCCAAAGCCTGGCAGAAAATTCTGATTGAGCATGGCTATGCGGCGCGCACAATCCCGCGTGACTATGGTGGCTATGGCGCTGAGCCGGATGTCCTTAAATCGCGGATCATCGCAGAGGAGTTCACCAAGGCAGGACTGCCGGGCGGGCTTTCCAATCAGGGTATCTCGATGTTCGTGCCAACCCTTCTTGAACTTGGCTCGGAAGAGCAGAAGAAGCAGTGGATTGAGCCGACGCTTAAAGGGGATATCGTCTGGTGTCAGGGGTATTCAGAGCCGAATTCTGGCAGTGATCTGGCAAGCTTGCAAACCAAGGCCGTGGTGGACGGCGATGACTTTGTCATCAATGGTCAGAAGATCTGGACCTCGACCGCTTATGAAGCGGACATGATGTTCTGCCTGGTGCGCACGGAGCCTGATGCGCCCAAGCACAAGGGCATTTCCTATCTCCTCTTTTCCATGGACACGCCGGGCATTGAAGTGCGGCCTCTGAAAACCATGACAGGCGCGGCGAGCTTTAACGAGGTTTTCTTCACCGATGTGCGGGTGCCGACAACGCAGATTGTCGGTCAGCGCGGTGAGGGATGGTTTGTTGCCAATGCCACACTGAAATATGAGCGCGGCATGTTGGGCGATCCCAATCAGGCAGGCACCAGGCTTAATGCCATCATCAAGATGATGAAGGAGGAAACCATGGGCGGTGAAAAGCTCATGGACAACCCGCTTTACCGCGACCGGCTGGTGAAGCTGCAATCACGGGTGCTCGCCATGCAATATCATGGGCTTCGACTGGTCACCCATCAGATCAAGGGGGAAGACCCGGGTCTTGCGCGACTTATCGTCAAGTTGATGGGCTGTGAGCTCAACCATGATCTGGCGGGCTTTGCCATCGATATTCTGGGTGAGCTTGGTGTGCTCTATCACGGCAGTTCCTATCTACGGGACAATGGCATGTGGCAGCACCGCTATATGTTTGACCTGGGGCTCATCATTGGCGGCGGCACGGCGCAGATCCAGAAGAACATCATTTCCGAACGCGGGCTTGGCATGCCGCGCGAGCCGAAACCGGCAACGGTTTGAGGGGGAGCGAAAATGGAATTTGGTCTCTCGGAAGAGCAACGCTTGCTGCAGGCCTCCGTCAGCGGCTTTCTTGAAAAGGCCTCCGAGCTCGACGTGGTGCGTAAGATCGCGGAGGGCGATCAAAGCGCGCGCGATGTGTTGCAAGAAGGGATCGACAGCCTCGGTCTTGCCGGGGTCATGATCCCGGAGGATTTCGGCGGGCTTGGCATGACCTTGCTGGACGCGGCGCTGGTAGAGGAGATGCTGGGACGCTATGTAACGCCGCAAGGGTTTTTGTCCAATCAAATGGCGGTAGCGGGGCTTCTGGCAAGCGGCACGCAAGAACAGAAAGAAACCTGGCTGCCCAAGATTGCTGAAGGGTCGGTACAATTCGGTATTGGCATCGCTGAGCAAACCGGAGCCCGGGAAGGGGCTGGGCTTGATGAAAAAGACGGGAAGCTGACCGGCCGGGCGCTGTTCGTGACGGAAGCCGACAAGGCGTCTCAATTCATCGTCGCGGACCGCAGCGGGAGATTGCACCTAGTAATCGGCGATGCGGGGGGTCTTTCCCGCAAAAAACTTTCCACTATCGACGTTACGCGCAGCGTGGGCGAGCTTGTCTTCGACAGCGTGGCGGCGGAAGCTTTACTGACGGAAAATGTAGCTGGCGCGGCAGCCCAAAAGATGCTGGCTGTAGGCCGTGTGTTGCAGGCTGCTGATACGCTCGGCGCGGCGCAGAGGATGATCGAAAAGGCGGTGGCCTATTCTCTTGAGCGCAAGCAGTTTAACCGGGTGATTGGGTCATTCCAGGCCGTCAAGCACATGTGCGCTGAAATGGCGGCGGAGCTGGAGCCCTGTCGATCGCTCATGTGGTTTGCCGCCCACGCCTATGACGCGGAGCCGGACCAGGTGGCGCTGATGGCGGCCCATGCCAAATCCCACGTGGCGGAAGTCGGCAAATTTGTTGCTCGCACGGCGACGGAGGTTCATGGCGGGATTGGCTTTACGGATGTTCTCGGCCTTCACTTCTGGTTTAAACGCATCGGCCTTAATCGTCAGATGTTCGGCTCTCCGGAAACGGCGCGCCAGGACGCGGCGCGGCTGCAGGGTTGGGTTTAATAGACAACCTCTCCCTGAGGGAGAGGTCAAAACACGTCAGTGTTTTGGGTGAGGGGTCGACCCCTCATCCACCAAAGGCCTGGCGGCCTTCGGTCCCCCTTCTCCCTGAGGGAGAAGGTTTGATCTAAAACGTTGGCGGGGTGCAGGCGCTCACGAGGATACAGGGCTTCGTTCCTGTGTTGCGGAAACGATGCGGCTGAGTTGAGGGGAAATAATAAGCATCTCCCGGCCCGAGGCGTTTGGTGCGGCTGCCGACCTGAACTTCGAGATGACCTGAAATGATGATGCCTGCTTCCTCTCCTTCGTGGGTGATGAGGCTCGGGCCCGTATTGGCGCCGGCTTCATAGGTTTCAAAAATCATTTGGAGGGCCCGGCCTCGCATATCAGGGCCGACCTGGCGGTAGGAGACATCGCCGGTGCCAATTTCCTTGAGCTCTTCGGATTTGAAGAAAATCTGCTCTTCCATGGGGCCTGTGTTGCCAAAGAAATCGCTTAAGGAAACGCCTAGGCCTTCAACGAGCCTTTTAAGGAGGCCCACCGTTGGGTCCTGCTCGCCGCTTTCAATCACCGAAATCGTGCCGTTGGAAACACCAACCTTTTTGGCAAGGGCGCGTTGGCTGAGGCCGATGCGTTGGCGCAATTCTTTAAGGCGCGGTCCGAGATTTTCCATTGTGGGGCATACCTTTACAAAAGGGGTTGTTTGATCTGTTTAGCAAACCAAACATTTTTCGGCAAGAGTGACAGAAAAGCGCCAGAATGATCCCCCTCACAAAACAATTGAATAAGTCGCAGAAAACAGCCAGTTTTATTGAAAATCAGTTTCGTGACGGGTGGAGGATGAGCCCCATGACAAATCAATCGTTAGCTAAGGCAAACAATCTTGAGGCCTTTTGGATGCCCTTTACGGCAAACAAGGCCTTCAAGGCCGATCCGCGGCTGATCAGCCGGGCGCAAGGCATGTATTACTATACCAACGAAGGACGCGAAGTGCTCGACAGCGCCTCCGGTCTTTGGTGCTGCAATGCCGGGCACGCGCATCCCAAAATTGTCGAAGCAATCCGCGCTAAAGCGGGTGAGGTGGATTATGTGCCGCATTTTCAAATGGGGCATCCGGAGTCCTTCGCGCTGGCCGCACGCATCGCCAATATGCTGCCGGGTTCGCTCGATCACGTCTTTTTCACCAACTCCGGGTCAGAGGCCTGCGATACGGCGCTGAAGATTGCCATCGCCTATCACCGCATGAACGGCGAGGGCACGCGCACGCGACTCATCGGCCGCGAGCGTGGTTATCATGGCACGGGCTTTGGCGGCATCTCTGTCGGTGGCATGCCGAACAACCGCAAATTCTTTGGGTCTCTTCTTCCGGGTACGGACCACCTTCCGCATACCCACAACATTGAGCAAAATGCCTACTCAAGGGGCCAACCTGCCTGGGGCGCCCACCTGGCAGATGAGCTTGAAAACCTTGTGGCGCTGCATGATGCGTCGACGATTGCGGCCGTGATTGTGGAACCGATTGCGGGGTCAACAGGGGTTCTCATCCCGCCGCAGGGCTATCTGGAACGCATTCGCGAGATTTGCACGCGCCATGGCATCTTGATGATCCTGGATGAAGTGGTGACCGCCTTTGGGCGTCTTGGTGCGGGATCCGCCTCCGAACGCCTCGGGGTAGAGCCGGACCTTATGTGTATGGCCAAGGGGCTGACCAGCGGTTCAGTGCCTATGGGCGCCGTTGGGGTGCAGAAGTATATTTACGACTGCTTCATCAACAACACGGAGAGCGGCGTAGAACTCTTCCATGGCTATACCTATTCCGGGCATCCGCTTGCTGCTGCGGCTGGCCTTGCCGCCCTTGAAGTCTATCAGGAGGGCGGACTCTTTGAGCGCGCGCGGGAGATGGAAAGCTATTTTGAAGAGGCCATGCATTCGCTGAAAGGCGAGAAACACGTGATTGATGTGCGCAATCTTGGCATGATGGCAGGTGTTGAGCTGGCGCCGCGCGAGGGCGCGCCGCTTAAGCGGGCGTATGAAGTTTTCCTCAATGCCTATGAGCGCGGCGTTTTCCTGAGGCTGAATGGCGAAATCTTTGCTATCGCGCCGCCGCTCATTACGGATAAGAGCCACATTGACCAAATTGTTGATGTGCTTCGTCAGTCCCTGAAAGCAATCGACTAACAACGAAACGGATTTTTTGCATGTATCAGGTTCAGCATTTCATAGACGGCAAATCAGATGCGGGCCTTGGGGGCCGCTCCGGTGATATTTTCAATCCGGCAACCGGTGAGAAACAGGGCGCGGTCGCCTTTGCCTCTGTCGCGGATGTGGACCGGGCCGTTGCGGCGGCCAGTGCCGCTTTCCCCGCCTGGTCAACCACATCGATCATGAACCGGGTAGCGATCCTCTTTAAGTTTCGTGAGTTGCTGCTTGCCAACAAAGACAAGCTGACCGAGCTGCTGGTGAAAGAACATGGCAAGGTCTGGGACGATGCGGCAGGTGAGTTGCAGCGCGGGTTTGAAGTGGTCGAATTTGCCTGCGGCATTCCGCAGCTTCTTAAAGGTGAATATTCATCCGGTGTCGGCGGCGGCATTGATTCCTGGTCCATGCGCATGCCGCTTGGTGTGGTGGCCGCCATCACGCCGTTTAATTTTCCGGCCATGGTGCCGCTGTGGACAGCGCCCATCGCGATCGCCTGCGGCAATACCTATATTTTGAAACCATCGGAGAAAGATCCAAGTTCAGCGTCTCTTCTTGGCGCGCTTTTTTCCGAGGCCGGATTGCCGGATGGGGTTTTTAATGTGGTGCATGGCGACAAGGAGGCGGTTGACCGGATCCTTGAACATCCAGGCATTGAGGCGGTGAGCTTTGTTGGCTCGACCAATATTGCTGAACATATTTATCAGACGGGCACGCATTTTAATAAGCGGGTGCAGGCGCTGGGTGGCGCGAAGAACCACGCTGTGATTATGCCGGATGCCGATCTTGATCAGGCGGTTGATGCCATGATCGGCGCTGCCTATGGCTCAGCGGGCGAGCGCTGCATGGCGCTTTCGGTTGCGGTGACTGTGGGCGACGCTGTTGCCGATGCGTTGATTGAAAAAATCGTGCCCCGGGCGGAAGAAATCAAAGTGGGTCATGGCATGGACCGGGCCAATGAGATGGGACCGCTGATCACCAAACAGCATGCCGCCAGCGTGCGCCGTTATATTGAAGACGGGGTGCAGCAAGGCGCTGAATTGGTTCTGGATGGCCGGGAGGTCAAGGTGGAACAGGGCTTTGAGCAAGGCTATTGGGTCGGACCCACCTTGTTCGACAAAGTGACGCCCAACATGACCATTTATAAGGATGAGATTTTTGGACCGGTGCTGGCGGTCGTGCGGACACAGTCCTACGACGAGGCGGTGGCGCTGGTGCAGGACCATCCTTATGGCAATGGCACTTGCATTTTTACCCGGGACGGGGATGCGGCGCGGGCTTTTGTTCAGGATATCAAAGTTGGCATGGTGGGCGTGAATGTGCCCTTGCCAGTGCCGCTGGCGTTTCATTCCTTCGGCGGCTGGAAACGTTCGCTTTTCGGGGACCATCATATGTATGGGCCGGAAGGGGTGCGCTTCTTCACGCGGATGAAGTCTGTGACGGCACGATGGCCCACGTCCATTCGCTCGGGCGCTAATTTAAGCTTCCCGACGATCGATTGAGACCCTTTTCCTTGGGGAGAAGGTGGTAAGCCTAGGTGGGCCGGATGAGGGGCTCACTGCTCCTCGACGGAGGGGCGGAAATCAAATCAAGGTGCCGCTTGACCCGGGAGCGTTTCTCACTAGACTGCGCGAAAATTTTCCCGAAGGAACCCCACGAGGCGCAGCGTGTCAGATCGTCAATTCATCTATCATATGCAAGGCCTGTCGAAGAGCTATGGCCACGGCAAGCAAGTGCTCAAAGACATTCACTTGTCCTTTTATCCGGATGCCAAGATCGGCGTTGTCGGGGTTAATGGCGCGGGTAAGTCGACCCTTTTGAAGGTGATGGCGGGCGTTGAGAAAGAATTCTCCGGCGAGGCCTGGCCCGCCAAATGGGCGCGTGTGGGCTATCTGCCGCAGGAGCCTCAGCTCAACCCGGAAAAAGACGTGCTGGGCAATGTGATGGAGGCCGTGGCCGAAACCAAGGGCCTGATCGACCGGTTTGAGGAGATTTCGCTCAAATTTGCCGAGCCGATGGACGATGAGGAGATGAACAACCTCATTGCCGAGCAGGCTGAGATCCAGGAAAAGATCGATGCGGCGGATGCCTGGGATCTTGATTCCAAGATCGAAATGGCGATGGATGCCCTGCGTTGCCCGCCGGGCGATGCGGAGGTCGCAAACCTCTCAGGCGGTGAAAAACGCCGGGTGGCTTTGTGCAAGCTTTTGCTGGAAGGGCCGGATTTGCTTCTTCTTGATGAGCCGACGAACCATCTGGACGCCGAATCCGTGGCCTGGCTGGAGCATTATCTCGTCGATTACAAAGGGGCGGTGGTTCTGATTACGCACGACCGCTATTTCCTCGATAATGTGACGGGCTGGATCCTGGAACTCGACCGCGGGGAAGGCATTCCTTATCAAGGCAATTATTCCAGCTGGCTTGAGCAGAAGCAAAAGCGCCTTGAGCAGGAAGGTAAGCATGAAGAGGCGCGTCAACGCACCCTGTCGCGTGAAATGGATTGGATTAAGGCCTCTCCGCGGGCCCGGCAAGCCAAAAGCAAAGCGCGGATTGATGCCTATAATGATCTGCTCGCACAGGCCGGCAAAGAACAAGTGGGGCGAGCGCAGATCTCTATTCCGGTTGGCGAGCGCTTGGGCGGCAATGTGATTGAGGCGCAAAATCTTTGCAAAGCCTACGGCGACAAATTGCTGATCGATGATCTTTCCTTCGCGCTGCCGCCGGGCGGCATTGTCGGCGTGATCGGTCCGAATGGCGCGGGTAAGACGACGCTCTTTCGCATGCTGACCGGTCAGGAAACGCCGGACAACGGGGATCTGATCATCGGTGATACGGTTCAAATGGGCTATGTGGACCAAAGCCGGGATGCGCTCGATGACAACAAGACCGTGTGGGAAGAAATCTCGGGCGGGAATGATCTGATCATGCTGGGCAAACGCGAAGTGCAAAGCCGTGCCTATGTCGGCAACTTCAACTTCCGTGGCGGCGATCAACAAAAGAAAGTGGGGCAGCTGTCCGGCGGGGAGCGTAACCGTGTCCACCTGGCGAAGATGCTGCGCGAAGGCGGCAATCTGCTGCTGCTTGACGAACCGACCAATGATCTGGATGTCGATACCCTGCGCGCCTTGGAAGACGCGCTCATCAACTTCGCGGGCTGCGCCGTGGTGATCAGTCACGACCGCTGGTTCCTCGACCGGATTGCGACCCATATGCTGGCCTTTGAAGGGGACAGCCATGTGGAATGGTTCCAGGGCAACTATGAAGACTATGAAGCTGATCGCAAGCGCCGCCTTGGCGAAGATGCCATGGTGCCCACACGCGTCAAGTTCAAGAAATTCGCGCGTTGATACCGCTCACGGCGTGTGCGTTTTACGCACCGCCTCCGCGAGGGCGGGCTTTCGCCCGGCGGCCAGTTGTTAATAAAGGGGTCTGACCCCTTTGATTAACATTAGGCGCTGACGCCCTTGAGGTGGTTGATGAGCTGATGGATGTCGCCGCCGGATTGGCTCATGAGTGCGTTGAATTGCGCGCGCTGTTCAAGAGCCATCCACACACCGATGACCTGAATGTCGACCACACGGTAGGTGCCGTCTTCTTCGATCAGACGCCAATTGACGGGCAGGGGTTCACTGCCATCCTGGAAATGGATGGCGCTTTCAACGATGACATCGCTGCGGCCTTTTGATGTTTTCCGGACCAGGGAATCCACGACCTTTATGCGCTCGCCGCCATAATCACCCAGGCGGTTCTCGTAGATGGCTATGGCATAGTCATCAAAGGCATCGAGGAACTGACGAACTTCGTCCTGGCTGACGCGTCGGCGATAGCTGGCCAGGGTGAAGAGACCGATGCGCTTGAAATCGAGGGCCTCGAGAACAATCTGGTGAAACGCAGATTTACGTTCGCCGAGGGAAAGCTCGGGATTGTTCAAAACAGCGTAAGTGTTATCGGAAACCTTTTGTATAAAAGTTTCAGCTGCTAGGTCTCTTTCAGCCGCTTGCGCGCTTCCAATCAGCAGCAAGGCCAAAAGGCAAGCCACCGAAAAAATCTTGAAATGCCGAATGGGGAAAGTGAAAAGCCAAAACACCATGCCCGCCTCCATCTCTAATTTATGGCAAGCATAGGCGATCATCCTTAGGGGCTGGTGAGGATCATTGCTAAAATTTTAGTGATTAGGGCAACTATTCGAGATCGAAATCGTCGAGATCGAAATCAAAATCTTCCAGCTCTTCTGGGTCTTCGCGGCCGTTGGCAATCTCTGCCTTGCGGTTCTGACGGTAGATCGAGCGAATGGTGGCGTAGTAATCGAGTGATGTGCGCTCGATCGAGTCCACATTTTCAATGTTTTCTGCCCGCAGATCGATCAAATCGAAAGTGGTCAAAGTAACGGAGGCAACGGTCCGATCCGTATCTTCCAGATAGGTGAGGGGGTTGAAGGCGCGGTCCATAATGATACCGGTCATGTCACGCGGCGGGGCAGAGCCATAAAGCGGCAGGACAAAATAGGGACCTTCCCCTACGCCCCAAACCGCGAGGGTTTGACCGAAATCCTCGTCGTGGAATTTGTAGCCATTGTAAGCAGCAATATCGAAGAGGCCCAATACGCCGACCGTTGAGTTCACCAGAAAACGGGTCGTGGTGTTTTCAGCTTGTTTCCATTCGCCCTGCAGCAGATCGTTTGCCAGGATAATTGGCGTTCGGAAATTATTGAGAAAATTGCGGATAGATCGACGAAACGGTTTGGGGACCCCGGTGCGATAAAGCTCAGCGGTCGGGCGGATAACTTTGTGATCCATGCCGGTATTAAAGGCAAAAAACCGGCGGTTCATGTTTTCAAAGGGATCATTGACCGCGATGCGGGCCTGGCGTGATGCTTCTTTGTTTGCATCATCGGCATCAGCGGCGGCCTGTGCTTGAGCCGGACTTAGGGCAAGCGCCACCCCGAGCAAAGCAAGCTTTGCCCAGAAACTGGCTTTTCGCCGGGTCTGGATCGGTCCATTTGGCACGTGCGTTCCGTTCTGCTCTTTAATTAAAGGGCCTGATTCTCATGCGACATATGATTAACACAGGTGGTTTTGCGGACAAAGCCGTGCCAGGGACACGGGCGCCAATTCCGGCGTTTCTGTTGCTGAAACACCGCTTTTTCCGGCTCTGACGTGACCAATGAGCAATTTGATCTTGAATAATCACATAAAGATATGTTTATATGATCTGAAATTCGAGGAAATCCGGGAGAATCATGAGCCTCAATCACGCGATATCGGTCCTGCGGGCCGCCGGGGAGCCGACCCGGCTGAGGCTTTTGGCTGTTTTGTCCAAAGGTGAGCTTACCGTGACAGAACTGACGCAGATCATGGGGCAGAGCCAGCCGCGCATTAGCCGCCATCTCAAACTCATGTGTGAGGCCTCTCTTTTACAGCGATTCCGGGAAGGCGCCTGGGTGTTTTACCGGGTGGCGGACCAAATTCCGGAAGGAATTGATGCGAGTCGGCTCATTTCTTTCGTGCCCTTTGATGACCCTGTCATCCAGCGCGACCTGGAAAGGCTTGCGGCGGTGAAGTCTGCGCGCCGGCAGGACGCTGAGGTCTATTTTCGCGATCATGCGGGTGAGTGGGCTGAGATCCGCTCTCTGCATGTGGACGAGGCTCAAGTGGAGGCCGCTATGCTGGGCCTTGTGGGGCCGGGGCCGTTTGAAGCGATGCTTGACCTTGGCACAGGCACCGGGCGCATCTTGGAACTCTTTGCAGAACGTGTCGGCCGGAGCATCGGCGTCGATCAAAGCCGGGAAATGCTGGCACTGGCGCGCACGCGGCTCGAGGACACGGGCATCTCCAATGCGCAAGTGCGTCAGGGCGATCTTTATGCTTTGCCGTTTGAAACATCTGATCAGGCGGCTTTTGATCTCATCACGCTGCACCAGGTGTTGCACTATCTGGACGATCCGGCTCAGGCGATCGGCGAAGCGGCGCGGGTGCTGGCGCCGGGCGGCAAGTTGCTCATCGTCGATTTTGCGCCGCATGATCTGGAAGAGCTCAGGGAGAAACATGCCCACCACAGGCTCGGATTTTCCGATGAGACGGTGCGGCTGTGGTGTGACGCGCTGGGGCTCGATCTGGTCGAGGCAAGGCATTTACCGCCACCGCAACAAAATGGCTCCCAGTTAACGGTGTCGCTCTGGCTTGCCGCCGCGCCGCAATTGGCAATGAACAAAGCTCAAAAACAAGAGGCGCAAAGCTCATGACAACGACAATGAACTGGATCGAACGGCGCAGCGCGCCGATTAAGGCAAGTTTTGAGTTCTTTCCGCCGAAAACGGAAGAGATGGAGAAAACGCTTTGGGCGTCCATTGAGCGTTTGGCGCCGCTTCACCCGAGCTTCGTCTCCGTAACCTACGGGGCGGGCGGATCCACCCGTGAGCGGACGCATGCAACGGTCGAGCGGATCCTCACAGAAACGGACCTGAAGCCCGCCGCGCATCTGACCTGTGTTGATGCGTCCAAACGTGACGTCGATGAAATTCTGGAAGACTATTGGGAGATGGGCGTGCGTCACATCGTGGCTCTGCGCGGCGATCCGGCAGGCGGTCTTGATGCGGCCTTTGAGGCCTATCCGGATGGCTATCACACGTCTGTGGATCTCATTAAAGGCATCAAAGAGATCGGTGACTTCCACGTCAGCGTGTCGGCCTATCCGGAAGCGCATCCGGAAGCCAAGGGCGCTGATACGGACCTTGATTGGCTGAAGGCCAAGATTGATGCCGGTGCGGATCAGGCAATCACCCAATTCTTTTTCGAACCGGAAATTTATTTGCGGTTTCTGGAACGTGTTCGTGCGGCGGGCATTACCATTCCAATTGTTCCGGGCATCATGCCGGTCACCAATTTCAAAAGCCTGACCAATATGGCAAAAGCCACGGGAACCCGCGTGCCGGACTGGATGGCCTATCGGTTTGAGGGGCTGGACGATGATCTGGCGACGCGCAAGCTTGTCGGCGCGACGGTGGCCACCGAGCTCTGCGCCGCGCTTTACGACCAAGGCGTCGAAGATTTCCATTTTTATACGCTTAATCGCTCAGACTTGACTTATGCGATTTGTCACATTCTGGGTCTGCGTCCCGAAATAACTGAAACGGCCGAAGTGCAGGAGGCCTCTTAAGATGACCCGTGAAGAAACGTTGAACTATCTGAACGCGGAAGCGAAAAAACGCATTCTCATTCTGGACGGCGCCATGGGCACCATGATCCAGCGGCGCGGACTGTCAGAAGAAGACTTTCGCGGTGAGCGGTTCAAGGATTGGCCGTCGCCGCTTAAAGGCAACAATGACCTTTTGAGCTTGACCCAGCCGAAAGTGATTGAAGAGATCACGCTGGAGTATCTCCATGCGGGCGCTGATTTTGCCGGCACCAACACCTTTAACTCCACGGCGATCAGCCAGGCGGACTATGGCATGGAAGAGCTCTGCTATGAGCTTAACAAGGAGGGCGCGGCGATTGCCCGGCGCGCCTGCGATCAGGTAACGGCGGAAACACCAGACCGGCCCCGCCTTGTGCTTGGGTCTTTGGGTCCCATGAGCAAGACCCTCAGCCTGTCGCCGGATGTGAATGATCCCGGTTTCCGAGCGGTCACTTTTGATGAGGTGAAAGAGGCTTACAAGACCGCCGTGGAAGGGCTGATAGATGGCGGCGCCGACCTTCTCGCCGTTGAGACGATCTTTGATACGCTCAATGCCAAGGCGGCCATTTTTGCACTTGAAGAAGTGTTTGATGCCCGCGGCTACGCGCTGCCCGTGGTGATTTCCGGCACGATTACGGATCTTTCGGGGCGCACGCTCTCGGGCCAAACGGTTGAAGCCTTCTGGAATTCGATCCGGCATGTGAAACCCTTTGCCGTCGGCCTCAATTGTTCGCTGGGGGCAGAGGGCATGCGGCCCCATATTGCCGAGCTGGCGCGGGTTTCAGATACGCTGATATCTGCCTATCCCAATGCGGGCCTGCCCAATGAGTTTGGCGAATATGATGAGACCCCTGAAATGATGTCAGCGCAGCTTGGCGAGTGGGCGCAGTCGGGGCTTGTCAATCTGCTGGGCGGTTGTTGCGGCTCAACGCCGGAGCATATCCGCGCCATTGCCGAGGCCGCTGCGGCCTTCCCCCCGCATGAAAAGCATGAAGTCGCGACCGCTATGCGACTTTCCGGACTTGAACCTGTCAACCTGATTTGAAACAACACCATCCATGACCCAATCCCGCGCGACTTTCGTCAATATTGGCGAACGAACCAATGTGACCGGCTCGGCCCGGTTTAAAAAACTCATCCTCAATGATGATTATGAGGGCGCACTGGCTGTTGCCCGCAGCCAGGTAGAAAATGGCGCTCAGATTATCGACGTCAATATGGATGAGGGGATGCTGGATTCAAAAGCCGCCATGTCGCGGTTCTTGAAATTGATCGCGTCTGAGCCGGATATCGCACGGGTGCCGATCATGATCGATTCGTCCAAGTGGGAGGTGATTGAGGCGGGCCTGAAAACCGTGCAGGGCAAGGCCATCGTCAATTCGATTTCTCTTAAAGAGGGCGAGGGACCTTTCATTGAACAGGCCAGGCAAGTCAAGCGCTATGGCGCGGCGGTGGTGGTCATGGCCTTTGATGAACAAGGCCAGGCGGACACGGAAAACCGCAAGGTGGAAATTTGCCAGCGCAGCTACAAGGTGCTGACGGAGGTGGTTGGGTTCCCACCGGAAGATATTATCTTTGACCCCAATATTTTCGCGGTGGCGACGGGGATTGAAGAGCATAATAATTATGCGGTTGATTTCATCAATGCAACGCGGCGGATCAAGCAAAGCTGCAGCCATGTGTCGATCTCCGGTGGGCTTTCGAATGTATCCTTCTCGTTCCGGGGCAATGACCCGGTGCGCGAGGCCATGCATTCGGTCTTTCTTTATCACGCCATTCAGGCGGGCCTCGACATGGCCATTGTCAATGCGGGTCAGCTGGCGGTCTATGACGATATTCCGAAAGACCTTTTGGAGCCGGTAGAAGATGTAATCCTCAACCGCCGCCCGGATGCGACCGAGCGTCTTGTCGAGGTGGCCGAGAAATATCGCGGCGAGGCGGGGGCAGCCAAAAAGCAGGATCTCGCCTGGCGGGACTGGCCTGTTGAAAAACGGCTTGAGCATGCGCTTGTCAAAGGCATCACGGAATTTATTGAAGCCGACACGGAAGAGGCGCGGGCGAAGTCGACCCGCACGCTCGACGTGATCGAAGGGCCGCTGATGGACGGCATGAATGTGGTGGGCGACCTCTTTGGGTCCGGCAAAATGTTCCTGCCGCAGGTGGTCAAAAGTGCGCGGGTGATGAAACAATCGGTTGCCTATCTTTTGCCCTTCATGGAAGCGGAGAAGGAAGCCTCCGGCGCCGCGCCGGAAAGCAATGGCAAGATCCTCATGGCCACGGTGAAAGGCGATGTGCACGACATCGGTAAGAACATCGTTGGCGTGGTGCTGCAGTGTAACAATTATGAGGTGATCGACCTCGGGGTCATGGTGCCGGTCAGCGACATTCTGGAAGCGGCGAAGCGCGAAGGGGTCGATGCCATTGGGCTCTCCGGGTTGATTACCCCAAGTCTTGACGAAATGGTGACCGTGGCGAGCGAAATGGAGCGCCAGGGCTTTGAGCTGCCGCTCCTCATCGGCGGCGCGACCACATCGAAGGTGCACACGGCGGTGAAAATCGATCCCGTCTATAACAAAGGGCAGTCGGTTTATGTGCTCGATGCCTCGCGCGCCGTGGGGGTTGTCGGGCAGATCCTGTCGAAGGAGCATTCGGCGGGATATCTTGAGGGCATTGCAAGCGAATATAAAGAGATGGCGGAGCGTCATGCGCGGGGGCGGGAAAAATCGGAACGGCTTCCCCTGGAGGCCGCGCGGGCGAACGGATTTGACTTTGACTGGTCCGCCTATACGCCGCCAAAACCGTCCTTCCTGGGGTTGAAAAGTTTTGAGGCTTTTGCGCTTGAAGATCTTGTGCCTGTCATTGACTGGTCACCTTTCTTCCATACCTGGGAGCTCACCGGTACCTTCCCGCGCATTTTGGAGGACAAGGTGGTGGGTGAGGCGGCGCGGCACCTCTTTGACGATGCGCAAAAAATGCTGAAGCAAATCGTTGAGGAGGAATGGTTCCATCCGAAAGCGGTCATCGGTTTCTGGCAAGCGGCGCGCCACGGCGATGATGTGGCGCTGCTTGATGAAGCGGGGGGCGAGATTACCCGCGTTCATTTCCTACGCCAGCAGATGAAGCGTTCAAAGGACCGGCCGAACCAGTGCCTGGCTGATTTTATCGCGCCCGCGGAAACAGGCGTTGTCGATTATCTCGGCGGCTTTGTGGTGACCGCGGGCGCGGAAGTGGAAACTCGGGCGAGGGCTTTCAAAGAGGCGCATGACGATTATTCCGCGATCATGGTGCAGGCGCTGGGTGACCGGCTGGCCGAGGCCTTTGCCGAGGTGATGCACGCCCGGGTGCGAAAAGAGTTCTGGGGTTATGCGCCGGATGAGGCGCTCACCAATGAGGCGCTGATCGCGGAAGACTACCAGGGCATTCGTCCGGCGCCCGGCTATCCGGCTTGCCCTGACCACACGGAAAAACCTGAGCTGTTCCGCTTGTTGGAGGCAACGGACCGAACGGGTGTTGAGCTGACGGAGTCCTGCGCCATGTGGCCCGCCTCGTCGGTCTCTGGCTACTACTTCTCGCATCCGGAGAGCGGCTATTTCGGGGTCGGCAAAATCGAAAAGGATCAGGTTCTGGACTATGCCGCGCGCAAAGGCATGTCGGTTGATGAGGTGGAGCGCTGGCTGCGCCCGAATTTGAATTATTGACGGATTCGTTTTCAAGGTGCCAGGTACACTTGAAATACCGTTTTTCGCAGATTTCTGCCATTTAGATTTCAAGTGTACCTGGCACCTTGAAAAATCCCTTGAAAAATCTTGAAGTAGGGAGGTTCCCCATGAAAACCATCGGCATTATCGGCGGCATGAGCTGGGAGAGCACGGCGGTCTATTATCGCCTCCTCAATGAGGGGGTGCGAGCGCGGCTTGGCGGCCAGCATTCGGCGCCGCTTCTCATCTGGTCGGCGGATTTTGCCGAGATCGAAGCGCTGCAGGCCTCCGGTAGCTGGGAGGCAGCGACGGCCCTTATGGTGGATGTCGCAAAGCGGCTGGAAGGGGCCGGGGCGGATCTCCTGCTGATCGCGACCAATACCATGCATCTCTGTGCTGATGCGATTTCGGCGGCGGTTTCCATTCCGCTGCTTCACATTGCCGATGCGACAGGCGCGGTGCTCCGCGGGAAGGGCTTAAACAAGCCGCTTCTTCTCGGCACCCGTTACACCATGGAGATGGACTTTTATAAAGGGCGGCTGACGGATCATTTCGGGTTCAATGTGCGGGTGCCGGGAGAAGCGGGCCGGGAAGAGATCAACCGCATTATTTATGACGAGCTTTGCCAGGGTGAGATCAGTGACAACTCGCGGGCGCGGATGTTGGAGATCATCGCCGCGCAATCCGGCGTGGACAGCGTCATTCTCGGCTGCACGGAAATTGGTTTGCTGATCGATCAACGTCACACAGACCTGCCGGTGTTTGATACAACGGAAGTGCATGCCGAGGCGGCGCTTGAGCAAGCGCTTGGGTAAGGGGTGGGCCCCTCACCCGAAACCACACCAAATGAATTTGGCGCGCTTTCGACCTCTCCCAAAGGAGAGGTGGCTATTCTGCAGAACCCTCAATAGGAGCTGGCGGTTCCGAAGGTTCGGCGGCGGGTTCGTCAACGCGCGTCACTTTTAAAATCTTCACTGGCTCTTTCAGGATCTGGCCTTTGACATAGGCGTCTTCATCGCCCTCTGCGGTGGGGAGGCCCTGGATTTTCCGCACCACCTCCATGCCGTCCGTGACATAACCGAAGGCAGCGAAGCCCTGGCCGTCCGGATTGCGCGTGCCGCCGAAGTCGAGGCTCGTCTGATCGCCGATGCAGATGAAAAACTCAGATGTTGCGGTATGGGCGCCGCCGCGGGCCATGGAGATAGTGCCATCTTTGTGTTCGATGCCGGTTTCACCGGTCACTTCCAGCGTGATCGGCTCAAGCGTGTCGGCGATCTGAGGATTGCCGCCCTGAATGACTTCAATCTTGGGCGATCCGTTGTCATTTTCCTTGGTGACCACGCGGTAGAACTGGCCGCCGTCATAAGCGCCTTCGTCCACCAATTTCAAGAAATTGGCAACGGTGGTGGGCGCGCGGCCGGGATAAAGGGCGAGCGTGAGGGTGCCCTCGGAAGTTTCCATTTTGACAGTCACGGTGTCATCCCTGTCTGAGGCACTGACCGGCGGCGCGCCGATTATCAGGGCGAAGCTGAGGAGTAATCCTTTGATCGTGGGGGCGAAGCGCATGGGGCGATGGTCCTTTCGCACAAACTTGAACATCTTTGGGTGATTCCGGGCGCGGAATCTCTTAAGGTCACCCACATTGTCGCGACCATAATCGTCATTTGTCAATCAATCCACGGAGTTTGAGATCCCATGTCCATCTGGGGAAAAATCGCCGGTGCTGCTGCTGGCCTTGCTTTGGGCGGGCCATTGGGCGCGCTTGTGGGCGCCGTGGCCGGGCACTATGTGGTGGACGATGACGTCTTTGAGCTGCGCGCGGAGCGGGGACCGGATCACCCGCGCAATCAGATTGCCTTCACCATTGGGGTGATTGCGCTTTCGGCCAAGATGGCCAAAGCGGACGGCGAGGTGACCCTCGACGAAGTTGAGGCCTTCAATAGATTCTTTAGCGTGCCGCCCCACGAGGCGCGCAATGTGGCGCGGGTGTTTGATCTGGCGCGGCAGGATGTGGCGGGATATGAGGGCTATGCCAGTCAGCTCTCGAAACTCTTTGGCGCGGGCGACCCGGTGCTGGAAGATGTGCTTGATGGGCTCTTTTACATTGCCATGGCGGATGCGGTCATGCATCCGAGCGAGATCGAATATCTTGAGCGGGTTTCGGAGATTTTTGGCTTCGGGCCAGGTGATTTTGCGCGCATCAAAGAACGCCATATGGGCCCCGACAAGGCGGACCCTTATGTGGTGCTCAATGTCAGCCGGGATGCGAGCGATGCGGATATCAAAAGCGTCTATCGCCAGTTGGTGCGGGAAAACCATCCCGATCAGGTGATTGCGCGCGGCGTGCCGGAAGAATTTGTCCAGCTCGCCAATGAGCGCCTGGCGGCCATCAATGTGGCATACGAAAAGATCCGTCATGAGCGCGGTCTGAAATAGATCGCCCATGTCGCCTAAACATCTCCTTCTCATTCTCACCATCGCGCTTATCTGGGGTACCAATTTCGTCGTTGCGAAAATTGGTATGGCGGAGTTTCCGCCTTATCTCTTCACCATGCTCAGATTTGCTTTTCTGGCGGTGGTGCTGGCGCCGTTCCTCAAATGGCATCCCGGGCGCATGGATACGATTGTGAAGATTGGCATTCTGGCAGGCGGTTTTCACTTCGCGTTCTTCTTTGGCGGGCTGGCGGTCTCCACCGCGTCGGTGGCCGCGATTGTGGTGCAGCTCAATGCACCCTTTGCCACGCTGATGTCCGTCATTTTTTTGAAAGAACAAGTGGGATGGCGGCGCTGGAGCGGGATTGGTCTGGCGGTGGGCGGTGTCATGGTCATCAGTTTCGATCCGGAGGTCTTTGGGTATCTCGGCGGCATGGCGCTGATGGCGCTCTCCGCGTTGATGTATGGGATTGCCTCTGTTTATATGCGGCGCTTGCAAGGGGTGGGCGTGTTTGAGCTACAAAGCTGGACGGCGGTCTTAAGCCTGCCGATCCTCCTCGCTATGTCGTTGATCTTTGAGCACGACCAGCTCGCGGCCATGGCGGATGCCAGTTGGGCGGGCTGGAGCACGATTGTCTATACGGCGATTTTTGCCAGTCTCGTTGGTCATGGGGGCATGTATTATCTTTACCAGCGCTATGAGGTTTCGACCGTGGCGCCGATGATGCTGCTGTCACCGCTCATCGGCATTGCCAGCGGCGTGTTGTTTTTGAGCGAAGCCCTGACCGTGCGCATTCTGATCGGCGGGGCGTCGGTTCTTTTTGGCGTGGGCATTATTGCCTTTCGGCAGCGCGCGCAAAAACCCCTCGAAGCGATTAACGAACAAAGTTAGGTCTGGACCTTAAGCGTCATTCCTGTATCTCTCGGGGGAACCCCTTGGAATCGAGAAACATGGCGCCCGAGATTATTCGCTCCATCAAGATTGATATGCAGCCCCGGCATCTTTCGATGTTGGTGGGCTTCAATCTGGTTTTTGCCGTGGCTTTGGCGGTGACCAAGGTGGGCATGCAGACCATGCCGCCGTTTCTCTTTACGGGGCTGCGGTTTTTCGCCTATGGGCTCATGCTGATCCCTTTCCTGAAGTGGCACCGGGGCCGCATGGGGACCTTGTTCCTCATCGCCATGTCGACAGGGGCGGTCAGCTTTGGGCTCATTTATATGGGCATTAATATCGCCGGGGACCTTTCTTCCGTTGTTGTGGCGACGCAGCTCGGCATTCCCTTCACCACGATCTTCGCGATGGTATTTTTGCATGAACGGATTGGCTGGCGGCGGTGGACCGGCATGGGGCTCGCCTTTGGCGGTGTCATGATGATCAGCTTTGATCCCCGGGTGCTGGGCTATATCGAAGGCATCTTGTTTGGCGTGCTTGGGGCGCTGGTGGGGGCGGGCGCCTTCATCCTCATGCGCAAATCCAAGGACATCGGGGTCTTTGAGATGCAGGCGTGGATCGCCATGTTTTCCTGGCCGGTTTTGCTGGTGGCTTCATATTTTGTGGACGGCGCGCCGCTGCCGCTGATCCAGGCGGCGACATGGCAGGCCTGGGGCGCGATTGCCTTCACGGTGCTGGGCTCTAACCTTGTCGCTCATGCGGGGATGTACTGGCTGTTGCAGCGCTATGAGGCGAGCCTGCTTTCGCCTTTCGGTGTTCTTGGTACGATCTTCACCGTCATGATCGGCGTCTTTTTTCTTGGGGATCAGCCCACGCTCGGTATGATCCTCGGTATGGCCGTCACGCTCGCCGGTGTCTTTATCATCGCCGTGCGCCAGGGTCAGTCGGAGGAAAAGGACTTTTATGATCAGCAGCCCCTCACCTAATTTTGACGCGCGGCCAGAAGGCCAGGAGGTGGATATCCTCCTGATGCATTACACGGGCATGCGGTCGGGGGCGGCGGCGCTGGAGCGCATGTGCTTGCCCGAGGCCAAGGTGAGCGCGCACTACATGGTCGAGGAAGACGGGCGGGTCTTTCAGCTCGTCGAGGAGAAAGATCGGGCCTGGCATGCGGGGGTTTCGTCCTGGGCGGGGGCAAGCGACATCAATGCCCGTTCAATCGGCATTGAGATTGTCAATCCGGGCCATGAGTTTGGCTACCGGGTTTTTCCCGACGTGCAGATTGCGGCGGTGGCGGAGCTGGCGCGCGGGATCCTTTCGCGCCACCTGGTCCCGGCCCATCGGGTGCTGGGGCACTCGGATGTGGCACCCATCCGCAAGGAGGATCCGGGCGAGCTGTTCCCCTGGGGACAGCTGGCGCAAGCGGGTGTAGGGATGTTTCTCGATCCTGTGAAAATTGCCCAGGCGGAGGCGCCTGCGCTTTTGTTGGGGGCTCAAGGCGCGGCCGTTTCGGAATTGCAAAAGAGATTCCGGGCCTTTGGCTATGGTCTTGAAATCACCGGGGAATATGACTTGCTCACAGAGGCGGTGACCCGTGCCTTTCAGCGCCATTACTGTCCGGCGCAGCTGTCGGGTGTCGCAGATGCAAAAACCCAAGGGGTGCTTGCGGCTTACCTCGACAAAGGGCCCTTCAGGGACTAAATAACAGGAAGCCAGATGGTCGGATGGCCGCTGGTTCGCTTTGCCTTCGGGCGGGCGGACGAGAGGAAAGTCCGGGCTCCACGGAAAC
>SBGZ01000036.1 GCA_006226415.1 Alphaproteobacteria bacterium | reverse complement strand
AAAAGGTACGAATGAGCGATACAAAAGACAGTGGCAACAAACCCTCAGGCGGTTCCGATCGACGCCCCTTGAGCCTTAAGGGCTCCGGTTCCGTGGGCGCGGGTACCGTGCGGCAGAGCTTTTCCCATGGCCGGTCCAAGCCGGTAGTGGTGGAAAAACGCCGCAAGAGGATCCTTGGAAAAAAGGATGCCGCTAAAAAAACCGTAGAAAAGACGGAAGCCCCTGCGGCGCCCGCCCCCCAGGCTGCGCCCGAACCTCAGGCACCGGAAGAAGAAAAGACAGTTCTGCGCACCTTGACCGAGACCGAGCGCGAGGCACGCGCCAAGGCGCTTGAAGAGGCCAAAGCCCGCGAAGTCATCGAGAAGAAGGAAGCCAAAGAGCGCGCCATTCGCGAGGCCGAAGAAGAAGAACGCCGCGCCGCTGAGCGTGAAGCCGAAGCCGCGCGCCGGGCCGAAGAAGACGCCAAGCGCACCGAAGAAGAAAAAGAGGCCGCCCGCGAGGCCGAAGCGCGCGCCAAGCGGGAAGCCGAAGAAGAGGCCGCCCGCATTGAAGCGGCGAAAGCTGAGGCCTCCGCCGCGGCGGCTGAGCCCAACGAAGCCGCCCCGCGCCGCAAGGTCGTGTCAGAGGTCAAGGACAAAGACAAAGACAAAGACAAAGACGCTGGTGGCCGCGTTAAGAAAAAGCCGGTCAGCGAAAAGCCGGTGTCGCGCTCGCGCAACGCACCGCGTCGCCGTTCTGGCAAGCTGACCATCGCCCGCGCTCTTGATGACAACGAGCGCCAACGTTCGCTGGCGTCTGTGCGCCGCGCCCGTGAACGCGAGAAGCGTCAGGCCCAAGGCCTTGGCACCGATCAAAAGCAGGTTGTGCGCGAAGTTGTGGTTCCCGATGAAATTTCGGTACGCGATTTGTCAGACCGGATGGCCATTCGCGCTGTCGATGTGGTCAAGGTTCTGATGAAACAGGGCCAGATGGCCACCGTCAACGACATGCTTGACCCCGATACCGCGCAGCTCATTGCTGAAGAATATGGTCACACGGTCAAACGGGTGGCCGAATCCGATGTGGAAGACGCAATTGTTCAGGCCGAAGACCGCGAAGAGGATCTTTTGCCACGGGCACCGGTTGTCACGGTCATGGGTCACGTCGACCACGGTAAAACCTCGCTCCTTGATGCGATACGCAAATCCGACGTGGCCGAGGGCGAAGCCGGTGGTATCACCCAGCACATCGGGGCCTATCAGGTCACCATGCCGTCCCACCAGAAGATCACCTTCCTGGATACCCCGGGTCACGCCGCTTTTACCCAGATGCGGGCACGTGGCGCCAAGGTAACCGACATTGTGGTTCTGGTGGTCGCCGCTGACGATGGTGTCATGCCGCAAACCGTCGAGGCCATTAATCACGCCAAGGCGGCGGAAGTGCCGATCATCGTTGCCATCAACAAGATGGATAAGCCGGGCGTTGATCCCATGCGGGTCAAGCAGGAGCTTTTGCAATATGAACTGATCGTCGAAGATATGGGCGGTGAGGTTCAGACCGTGGAAGTTTCGGCCAAGACCAAAATGGGTATTGATACGCTCGAAGAAGCCATTCTTCTTCAGGCTGAAATTCTTGAGCTCAAAGCCAATCCCAACCGCACGGCGGCTGGCTCTGTGGTCGAAGCCAAGCTCGATAAAGGCAGAGGACCCGTGGCAACCATTCTGGTTCAAAACGGCACCCTTAAGACCGGCGATATTTTTGTGGCCGGCGCCGAGTGGGGGAAAGTTCGTGCCCTGATCAATGATCGTGGTGAAACGGTTAACGAAGCAGGCCCCGCGGTTCCTGTTGAGGTTCTCGGCCTTAATGGCACGCCCATGGCAGGCGATGACATTGTGGTTGTTGAATCAGAAGCCCGCGCCCGTGAGGTAACCGAGTATCGTCAGCGCAAGGATCGCGATGCCAAATCCGCCCTTGCCGGTGGTTCACGGGCCTCTCTCGATCAGATGTTCTCCAAGATGAAAGAGGCCAACATCAAGGAAGTGCCTCTGGTCATCAAGGCCGATGTACAAGGCTCTGTTGAGGCCATCATTGGCGCCTTGGACAAGCTCTCCACCGATGAAGTGCGCGCCAAGGCAGTGCAAGGCGCTGTTGGCGGGATCTCGGAAAGCGACATCCTCCTGGCCGCGTCGGTTTCTGCGCCGGTCATCGGCTTTAACGTGCGCGCCAGCGGTCCGGCGCGTGCCTTGGCTGAAAAAGAAGGCGTTGAGATCCGATATTATTCGGTGATCTACGATCTTGTGGATGATGTCAAAGCAGCCATGTCCGGCTTGCTTGACCCGACCTTGCGTGAAAACTTCCTCGGCAATGCTGAGATCCTCGAGGTCTTCAACATTACCAAAGTCGGCCGCGTGGCCGGTTGCCGGATCACCGAAGGCGTGGTGCGGCGCGGCGCCAAAGTCCGCCTCATCCGCGACTCGGTTGTGATCCACGAAGGCACGCTCTCGACCCTCAAGCGCTTCAAGGACGAAGTCAAAGAAGTGCAGACCGGTCAGGAATGCGGCATGGCCTTTGAGAACTATCAGGACATTCAACCCGGCGACGTGATTGAGTGTTTCGAGGTGGAAACCATCGAACGCACCCTCTAAATCGCCGCGCAAATCGCCTGGATTAACCATGAAAGGGCTGAAACCGATGGGTTTCGGCCCTTTTTCCTTTCTCTGCCCACTTGCTTGGCCCGCGCCCTTTTGTGTAAAATCGACAAGGTAATGGGTCTCCTTGGGACGGGAGCCAAGTGGGGGTAAGAGCATCATGTCAGAGCCATCTTTGAAATTGAGCTTCAAGCTCAAGGGCGAGGATTTTCGCGGCTATATCAAAAAATCGGACAAGAACGCCCGGTCTGTTTCTTATTTGCTTCTGGCGTTCCTGTTTTTCCTCGCCATGGTTGCTCTCTATCTCTTTGTGCTGACCAATATTCAGACCATCGACATGGACAACCTGACCCGCTACGGGGCTTTGGTATCTCTGACCCTCGTTATGTCCGGCCTTTACATTATGGTGAGCCGTTGGCTGAAACGGGTTTTGCAAGCGCGCCGGGTCGGCAAGAACCCCGCGGTTCTTCGACCCATCTCGTTTGAAATCGGCGCGACGGGCCTTTCCACCGATGATGGCCTGTCCAAGTCCTGGTATGACTGGAAAGCCTTTGAGGGGGTTGAAATTACCGACGACAGTGTGCTCTTGATTTTGG
>SBGZ01000086.1 GCA_006226415.1 Alphaproteobacteria bacterium | reverse complement strand
TTGATATTGACGACAGATGACGGGGTCGAAACCGAACTTGCTTTTCGAAAGAGCGAGTTCGCGGCAGTCACGTCTCTTCTGAAGTTTTCAGGCCTTAGATACGATCAGGATAATGGCGTCATCATGACAGGCGACATCAACGTATAGTCTTTCTGCCATTTTCCTCCTCTTTCGGCTTTTCCTTTCCTCGCCCCTCACAGTTGCCCTATATATGGGACAAAAAGGGCGAGGAAACCCATGGCGATCAAGTTTAATCAGACTTTTGAGTGCGAATACGGCGTGATGGAAGAGATTGCGCCCGGCGTGCGCCGGTTGATGGCGCGCAATCCAGGCGCCTTTACCTTCTACGGCACGGGGGTCTTTATCATCGGGCAAGGGGATGTCGCGGTGATTGATCCCGGCCCCCTGCTCGACGCGCATGTGGAGGCGCTCCTTGCCGGTCTCAAAAACGAGAGCGTGAGCCATATTCTGGTCACCCACACCCACAATGACCACTCCCCGGCTGCCGCGCCGCTGAAAGCGGCCACCGGCGCCAAGACCTATGCCTTTGGGCCTCACGGCGCTGGCAAGGAGGCCGAAGGCGTCAAGGTCGAAGAAGGCGGTGATATGGATTTCACGCCGGATGTGGAGCTGCGGCACGGGGATGTGATTGAGGGCAAGGGCTGGTCTTTTGACTGTGTCTATACGCCCGGGCACACGTCAAACCACATGTGCTTCGGTCACCGGGAAAGTGGGACGCTCTACACCGGCGATCATGTGATGGGCTGGTCGACCAGTGTGATCGTGCCGCCGGACGGCGACATGGCCGCCTATTTCGACAGTCTCGATTTGCTGCTGGGACGCGAAGACGCCCTCTACCGCCCGACCCACGGCCCGGCCATTGAGAATACCCGGGAGCATGTGGCGGCTTTCATCGAGCACCGCAAAGCCCGCGAGGCGCAAATCGCCGAGTGCCTGAAGCGTGGCATTGGCGACATCCGCGCCATGGTGCAAGAGATGTACAAGGATGTGGACCCACGTCTGCATGCGCCCGCGGCGATGTCTGTGCTGGCGCATCTTGAGCATATGGTAAGGACGGGCCGCGCCAAAGCTGACGGCCCAGTTTCATTGGAAGCTCACTATTCGGTTTAGAGCTGGTTCATTCTGCGAATGACAGGTCTCGCCTTTCGGCCAGAACCCGCATCAGTGTCTGCGCGGATACCGCCCATGTGTTCTGCCCCTGAAGATAAGACTCTTCGCCCGCGTAGACGACATATTTGTGATGGATGCCAAGATCCTCGCAGGCGATGTGCAAGCCTTTTTCGGCTTTCGGCGCAGAGGCCCGCTTGATCTCAATCGCCACCTCCGGCTGGCCGCCGCGCACCAGCACAAGATCAATTTCAGCCCCGGCCTGTGTCCGGTAGAAATAGGGCTGATAGCCGAGGCCGCTTGTTGACGTAATCAGATTTTCAATCACGAACCCCTCCCAGCTAAAGCCGACCACGGGATGACCCAATAACTGGTCATGTGTTCCAATGTCGAGCAAAGCATGGAGTAACCCACTGTCGCGCACATAGATCTTGGGGGATTTGACGAGACGCTTGCCATGATTGCTGTGCCAAGGCATCAATCGGCGTACCAGCAAGAGATCGACTAGTATGTCGAGATATCGCGCGACACTTTGACCGCTAATCCCCAGCCCCTTGGCAAGCGAAGCTGCATTCAGCAAACCTCCTTGATGATGGGCCAGCATGGTCCAGAAACGGCGCAAGGTTTCGGCTGGCACACGAAAACCAAATTGTGGCACATCCCTCTCCAGATAGCTGCGGATGAGATCGGCGCGCCATTGCAAGCTTGCCTTGTCAGATGTCGCCAGAAGACTGTCGGGAAAGCCGCCGCGCAACCAAAGTTTCCTTTCAGGAATGGAGGCCACCTCTGCTTCAAGCATGTTGACTCCAGCAAGTTCCGCATATGCGATCCGACCCGCCAGACTTTCGCTGGTCTGTCGTAAGAGATCGAGAGAAGCCGAGCCCAAAAAGAGAAATTGACCAACCCGCTGTCCGCGACGTCGGCGCCGGTCGATTATCCCGCGCAAGGGTGCGAAGATTTCGGGCAGGCGCTGAACTTCATCAAGGATGATGAGTTCACTGGGATATTGCTGCTCAAAGAGTTCCACATCGCGCACCTGCTCCGCCTCTCTGGGTCTTTCCAGATCACGGTAAATTGCACGACCCTCTTCGGCCAGGTTCAGGGCAAGCGTTGTTTTACCAATCTGCCGTGGCCCGATTAGAACCACCGCCGAATTGGCCGCAAGCATCTGGCCGATTTGCGCCTGTAAATCTCTCTCAATCATCATTGTATTTATACTATATATTGGAATATTTACAATGTTATAATTTTTGGCGATATGGGCATTTTTGGCTGTTTTCCTAGCCTTCCGACCCCGCAAGTCACGTCATCCAATTTGGTGGTTGTGGCAAAAGGATGGCCCTGTGGGTAAGTCGAAAACGGGAGTCTTTGGAATCCCTTGGACGGCACTTTCGTTATTTTGAATCAGGCTCCCAATAGTATTTGAAATCCTTCTCGCCTTCCATTTGGCTCACACCTTCCTCGCCGCGGCGAAGACCCACGGCATCGTAGAAGGCGATGGCAGGGTTGTTCTTTTGAAAGACGAAGAGATCCCAGCCTTCGGGATAGGCTTGTCTGGCTACCTCCAAAAGCGCCCGGCCGATGCCTTTGCCCTGCCACGCGCGGGCGACAAAAAGCTGATCCACATGGGCCGGTTCCAGGCACATGACGCCGCAAATCTCGCCGCCCAGAACGGCGACATAAATATGGGACCAGCGCGACGTGGTCACGGTTTGGGTGAACCAATCCACCACGCCCTCTTCGCTATGGTGCCAATTGATGTCGCGATAGGCGTGGTGGGCAGCCTCGTAAAGCACCCGCGCGACTGATTTCGCCTCAGTCGGGCGCATCGCCCGGATGATCGGGCGCATTCCAAGGCCGGACATGAGCCCGATTAACCAGCGGCCGCTTCAAGGTCGGCCAAAAGGCCGCGAACCCGCTTGGCATTGACGCCGAGATCTGACAGGCCGACACGGGAGACCGATCGCACATCGACAATCACGCCCCCTTCCGGGTTCTCGGTGATCCGGATCGCCACATCGTCCTTAAAACCGAACCAAAAGGTCTCATCCGTTGCCTCGATGAGACCCCGATCCGGGTCCGCATTGACCATGTCCCACCCCCGGGACTTTATGAGGTCCATGGCGAGGTTCATCGCCTCTTCCTTGGTTTTGTCCAGATGAAGGGGGACAATATCCGGATAGGCCTTCTTTTGAAGGTCGGACACAAGTGCGGTTTCCGATGACCCATAGGCGACCGGAGCGGTGGTTCCCTCATAATCGAGGGAATTGAGCGCGTCCGCGCGCAAGGCCACGATCTTGTCAAAGGTGGGCGGGTTGTCCGTATCGGTGGTGATGTCGTGAATGGGCGGCAAGGACCGTCCGGCGGACGCCGTTTGGACGAGATGCAAACTCAGCCCGCCCGCCAAGAGGAGGATGATCAGCGACGACCAGCGTCCCACATCGGTCATGAAACTGGCGCCAAAACCCAACAATCCAAGCGCGGCGGCTGCAAGCCCGGCATAGACACACCATCTCACAAGTGTCAGCCCGAAACGGAAGTCCCAGAAGCCCAGGCGCGTGCCGGGTCCCGCCGCGACAATCAGGGCCAGAGCCACGATGAAGGCCAACATGGCTAAGGTTGGAATTCTTTCAAGCAAAGCATGCATAAGTCTAGCCCTTCCTTGGCTGGCTCCCCGCTCAAGCGGTGGGCAGTTTATAATCTGAGAACTGCTCGCGCAGCGTCAGTTTCTGAATTTTACCCGTCGCGGTGTGGGGCAGTTCGTCGACAAAGGTCACGTCGTCCGGTGTCCACCACTTGGCAATCTTGCCTTCCAGGAACTTCAAAACATCTTCCTTGGAGGGGGACTTGCCTTCCGCGGGTACAATGATCAGCAGGGGACGTTCATCCCATTTTGGGTGAGCAATGCCAATAACAGCCGCCTCTGCGACCTCCGGATGACCGACCGCGATGTTTTCAATTTCAATGGAGGAGATCCATTCTCCACCCGACTTGATGACGTCTTTTGAGCGGTCCGTGATCTGCATGTAGCCCAATTCATCAATTGTCGCCACGTCGCCGGTATCAAACCATCCGTCCTCGTCGAGAACCTCACCGCCCTCACCCTTCAGGTAGGATTTTACGATTGCCGGCCCCCGGACCTTGAGATGACCAAAGGCCACCCCATCGCGCGGCAGCTCATTGCCGTCATCGTCGGTAATTTTCATTTCGATTGAGAAGGGCACGCGGCCTTGTTTCAGCTTTTGTTTGATTTTGCGATCGGCGTCCCAATCTTCCATGCCCGGCTTGAGCGAACAGATCGTACCAATGGGGCTGGTTTCGGTCATGCCCCAGGCATGCACCACTTCAACACCATAGTTCTTTTCAAATTTTTCGATCATAACCTGCGGGCAGGCCGAGCCGCCAATGACCACCTTGTTGAGGTGCGGCAGCTTGAGATCGTGTTCCTCAAGATAGTTCAACAAACCAAGCCAAACCGTTGGAACAGCGGCAGTGGTGCTCACTTTCTCGGTGTCCAGCAACTCGTAGATGCTTTGACCATCCATCTGACTGCCTGGCATGACAATTTTGGAACCGGAGGCAGGCGCCGCAAAGGTGATCGCCCAGGCATTGGCATGGAACATGGGGACGACCGGCAAAATGGCATCGATCGCGCGCAGGCCCATCACATCCGAACCGGCACCACACATGGAGTGCAACACATTGGATCGGTGCGAATAGAGAACGCCCTTCGGATTGCCTGTGGTTCCGGATGTATAACAAAGCCCAGCGGCTGTGTTTTCATCAAAACGCGCCCAGGCGAAATCGTCATCATATTTGGCGACCCACTCGTCATAACACAGAACATTATCCAGATCGGTTTCCGGCATATGTTCCTTGTCGGTCAAAACAATCACATATTTGAGCAAAGGCAGCTTGTCCATGAGACCCGCAAGTGTGTCGAAAAAAGTGGTGTCGACAAACATCACTTTATCTTCGGCGTGGTTCATGATGTAGGAGATCTGCTCCGGGAAGAGGCGCGGATTGACGGTGTGGCATACGGCTCCGATGCCCATGATGCCGTACCAGGCTTCCAAATGGCGATCCGTATTCCAAGCCATGGTGGCCACGACATCACCGAAGCCAACTCCCAGGTCGAGCAATCCTTTTGCAACAGACCGGGCCTTGGAGTGGATCTGAGCATAGGTTGTTCGCCGGATCGGGCCTTCCACAGTCCGGGTGACAACCTCTCGCTCCCCGTGATTGAGCGCGGCGTGGTCGATAATTCGGTGGACCAGGAGCGGCCAATCTTGCATCAATCCCTGCATTTTTCCTCCCACAGAGTATGAGTTTCTTTGTTTTGCCGGCGAGTTTATGGATTTCGCCCGCTTTCCACAAGGAGGCTTTTCCCGAAAATTCGGCCATTTACTTGACTTTCTGCGCCACCCGGATCATTTAACACTCACCCTTCGACGACCAACAAAAAGGATCGCCTCGCATGAAGGTGCGTATCGCCCTGACATATATCATGACCCTTGCCGGGTTCATCGTACTCACAGGCTGCTCTGACAGCCAGCCGCCTCAAAAACCCGCCCATGTCGTCATTACGGACAGTTGGACAAAGGCGACCGCCGAGGGAGGTAAAGGCGTGGCCTATGTCACACTGGTCAATGAAGGGACGGAGCCGGATCGACTTATCTCTGTCGCGGCTCAAGGCGCTCAAATGGCCGAGGTGCACAATCACATCCAGGATGGCAATGTGATGCGTATGATTTCTGTGCCCGCCCTTGAAATCCCCGCCTCCGGGACCCTTACCTTCGAGCCTGGCGGCTTGCATATTATGCTGATGGGACTCGAAAAGCCCCTTAGCGCGGGTGACACCCTCCACATCACCCTACAATTTCAGAAAACCGGGCTCGTTGGAACCGAAGCGAAAGTTCTTACCATGGACGAGGTTTTGGAACGCGCAAACTAGACGTGCTGTCCGCCGTTGACGTGCAGCTCAGCGCCCGTGACATAGCTCGATTGCTCTGTGCACAGATAATATATCGCCTTGGCAACCTCTTCGGGTTGTCCCAAACGGCGCATGGGTAGCTCCTGCACGATTCGATCCGTGCCAGGGGATAATATGGCGGTTTCAATTTCGCCTGGCGCAATCGCGTTGACGCGCACACCGAGCGGGCCAAAATCTGCCGCCATTTCACGGGTTAGGGCTGCGAGTGCCGCTTTGGACGTACCATAAGCCGCACCAGCAAAGGGATGAACCCGGCTGCCGGCGATGGAGGTCACATTGACAATTGAGGCCCGCCCTGACACCAGTTGGTCTTTCAGCCCATTGGCCAACTGGATGGTTGAGAAGAAATTGACGTGGAAGACATGAAGCCAATCCGTCAATTCAGTGTTGAAAATCCCTAGGCGCTCTCCCTGCGGACCCTTGGGCGAAATGCCTGCATTGTTGACGAGGGCTGAGAGCTGGCAACCTTCGAGACGCTTTTTCATTTCGACCACGGCGCCTTCGACACTCTCCGGCGAGGACAGATCCACCTGTATGTGATCTTCAGGCCCCGCTTCCCAAGGGCAATCTTCGGGAAAGGCGTGGCGTGAGCAGGTGATTACCCGCCAGCCCGCAGACGAAAACCGCTTGACGGTCGCGTGGCCGATCCCACGGCTGGCGCCTGTCAGAATAAGAGTCTTTTTCAATTCATTGGTCATGGGTTCGTCTGTCTCTGCTGTGCAGTTCAACGGCCCGTTCGAATATCAAGTTCGCTCGAGCCGGGTCGGCATCTCGAGGCCGGCCGGATCCTGGTGGATGATAATATCGGCTTCCGGATATTGTGCCAGAAGTTTCGCCTCCACGCGATCGGCTATTTCGTGCGCATGGAGCAACGTCATTTGCGGGTCCAATTCAAGATGAAATTGTATGAATTTTTTTAACCCCGACTGGCGCGTCCGCAGATCGTGTACACTAATCACTTCCGAGTCAGTCATGACAATCGAGAGAATTTTGTCTCTCTCATCCGGTTCGAATTCCCGGTCCATTAATTCATGGTAGGCACGTAGCGCAATCTGGCTGGCGACAAATCCCAGATAGCCCGCGATCCCCACACCGAGTATTGCATCAACACGCACAAGACCAAAGGTGCTTGAGGCGAAGAGCGCGGCAAGTACCGCGCCGTTCATCAACACATCGCCGCGATAGTGAAGCTCATCTGCGGAAACCGCCAGTGACTCCGTTATCTTGACCACATGCTTTTGGTACGCGACCAAGGCTATTGTGATCACGATCGACACGATAATGACGATGACCCCTACCGTTGGCTGGGTGAGAACCCGAGGATTGATCAGGCGATCAATGGACTCGAACAATAGAAAGACCGCCGATCCGGTCATGATGGCAAATTGAGCAAGACCCGCCAGCGCTTCGGCCTTGCCATGTCCAAATCTGTGCTCCTTGTCGGGCGGGGTTAAAGAATGGCGCACCGCGAAGAAATTGATGGTCGAAGCCATGGCATCCATCAGCGAGTCCATGAGGCTGCCCAGGATAGACACCGAACCGGTCATTACCCAGGCCACCGCCTTAATAGCAATCAACAGCATTGCTGTGATCACCGCCCAAATGGTTGCCAGCCGCATCAAGCGCCCTTTGCCATCGAGGCTCACATCGGCATCGGAAGTCTTGGCGGGTTGGTCGTTCACGGGAAAAGTCTTTCCTCGGTCCAGTTGCCTGTATCCGGACTTGCCCGGTGAAACACCAAGCGATCATGCAGACGAAAGGCTCGATTGCGCCAAAACTCCATGGAGGTCGGTTTCAAACGAAAGCCGGACCAATGAGGCGGACGTTCCACTTTTGACAGCGCATATTTGGCTCCGTATTTGGCAACTTCCTTTTCCAGAGCGAAGCGACTTTCCAGCGGGCGCGACTGGCGTGATGCCCAAGCGCCTATTTGACTGTCCTTGGGCCGCGTGGCGAAATAGGTATCCGCCTCTTCAGGCGATACCTCTTCGACAATGCCGCGTACGCGGATCTGGCGACGAATTGATTTCCAGTGGAAGCAAAGCGCAGCCTTGCCGCTCGACAGGAGCTCCTGCCCTTTTTGGCTTTCTAAATTGGTATAAAAGACAAATCCCTCAGAGCTTGCTTCTTTGAGGAGCACCATGCGGACATTGGGCAATCCATCCGGGTCAACGGTTGCGAGCGCCATGGCCGTCGGATCATTGGGTTCACCCTCGGCGGCCATGGCCATCCAGGTCTCAAACAGCACGAAAGGGTCCGAGCTTGTGAAGACTTCTACCGCCTCATCTTCCAGCAAGGGATTGCTTCCCATAACTATTTCTTTCTTTAGACACAATTGCCTGAGAATTTCCCAAGCTCAGGCTTTGTTCTGACGCTCCCTGCGAGTACCATATCAGGCCGACAAATTCAAAGAGACGTTCGGTCACAGTGCGTTTGAGAGGACCCTACTGCCATGACAAACCCTTTAAAGCAGAAAATACTGGCTTTATCCCTTGCCGCCCCCCTTACCCTTACAGCCTGTCAGGGTATGACAAATGAACAGATCGGTACGTTTGTCGGTGCCTTGGGGGGTGCCTATCTGGGGTCTGAGGTCGGCGATGGCAAAACTGGCGCGATTATTCTGGGGGGTTTTCTTGGCGCCTTCATCGGCGGCAAAGTCGGCGCCCATCTGGATGCCCGAGACAAACAGATGATGTATGCCACCACTCAACAAGCCATGGAGAGTTCTCCCAATGGCGCAACACAGTCCTGGTCCAACCCGCAAAGCGGCGCTTCGGGAAGCATCACACCCACATCAAGCTATCAGAATACCGCAGGCAATGAATGCCGCACCTTCTCACAAAATGTCGCCGCCGATGGACAGACTTACGCTGGCACGGGAACGGCCTGCAAGCAGCCTGATGGTAGCTGGCAGGTTGTCAGTTAGGTAGGGCGATGGGCTTGAGGGGACGATATTGTCGGGTTCTTGGTAGCGGCGCGGCTCTTGTCTGGTTGCTGAGCACCCTCCCCGCTTTGGCTGGAGCGGCAGATGACGCCTTTGAAAAGGGTGTTGCTGCTTTCGACCAAGGTGACTTCTCTTCGGCCTACGCATTTTGGTTGCCGCTCGCCGAGAATGGCGACCTGGCGGCGCAGCGCAATGTGGCGCATTTACTGCGCAAGGGGCTTGGTGTTGAAAGAGATCCCGCGCGGGCCTTTGATTTTTACAAGGCTTCAGCCGAAGCCGGCCTTGCCAGCGCGCAGGTCAATCTGGCCGCGCTTTATGAAAGCGGCATGGGAACACAGCAGAGCGACAAGAATGCTGTCTATTACTATGCGCGCGCCGCGAAGGCGGGCCACGCCAATGCCCAATACCGCCTGGCTCTGATGGCCATGGAAGGCCGCGGCATGGACACGGACCCCCAACTCGCGCATGCCCTTCTTGCAGCTGCCGCCGCTCAAGAACATTCTCTGGCAAAGGACTTCCTGCGACGTCTGGAAGCTCGAACAGAGCCCGTGGAACTTGGGCCATCCAATAGATCGACAGAAACTGCCTCCCGCACTGTCCTTAAACTAAACCCTGGAATTGTCCGGCCGCTCTCTTTGGATGCCCGCTCCCAGATGACACCTGGGCAAATCACGCACTTTGAAAGTGCCCTTGAAGAATTTGCCAAAGGCGAGCGCGGTGAAGCGCTCGAATCCCTTCGCAGATTGTCGGCAGAAGGGATCGCGGAAGCCCAATTTCGGACCGGCGAAGCTTATTTTTACGGCGTTGGCGCGCCACAAAATCTGGCAAGCGCTTTTGCCTTTTTTCAAATTGCCAATGCCTCACAACACCCCGAGGCAAGGCAGATGATGAAGAAAACCTTAATGGAAATGCAGCGCCAAGCCATAGACCAAATGGATTCTGACTAATTCATCTCAATTTTTAACCATTTCTAAGCCGCTCGCCCCTATCCTTTCCAAGCATTTACCTGCCCTTTGGGTATTTTGGACGACTTTAGGAAGCGAGCTTTATATGCGTGATCCCTATCAGGTTCTCGGTGTCAAGCGCGGCGCCAATATTGGCGACATCAAACAGGCCTATCGTGCCTTAGCGAAACGCTATCACCCGGATTTGGCGCCCGACAGCTCAGATGCGGACAACCGATTTAAAGAAATCAGTCAGGCCTATGGTCTCTTGTCCAATTCTGACAAACGGGCGGATTATGATCGCGGCGCCATTGGCGCCGATGGTCGACCAACCCCCAAGGGACGGGCAGAGACACGCACCCAAAGTGCCGCCAGTCCTGCCGCCAGTCCCTCTCGCGCTCAAACAGCGCCCCGTGCCCAAACTGCGCCTCGCGCGCAACCGCGTCCACGGCCGCGCCCCCAACATCAGCCACAAAAGCCAAAGCCGCAGACGACAGGTCAAGACAGCACTTCTTTTAAGATCAAGGCGGATGAGGTGGTCAATGATCTCTTTGCCAGCGTCAAGGCGCGCCATAAGGCCTCTGCCCCTCTCAAAGGGGAGGATCAGACCTATACCCTGGTTGTGAGTTTCGAAGAGTCGGCTCGTGGCGCCGTGCGGCGCGTCAAGCTGCCCGACAACAAGCGACTTGATGTCAAGATCCCTGCCGGTGTTGAACGCGGGCAAATCATCCGCCTGAGAGGTCAAGGAGGGCCGGGCCAGAACGGTGGTGGCGCCGGCGATGCCCTCATCGAAATTGATGTGGCACCTCACAAACATTTCGCTCGCAAAGGATACGACATCGTTGTGACCGTTCCGATTGGGGTCGATGAAGCCATTCTGGGCGCAAAAATTATGGTGCCGACCCTTGAGGGGCCTGTGGCTATCAAAGTCCCGCCTCATTCCAACACAGACACGATCCTGTCAGTTCCAGGTGCTGGATTTCCGCAGCCCGCCGAAGGCCCGACCCGGAAACTGGGTAATCTTTTGGTCATGCTGAAAGTCGTTCTTCCGCCAAAGGAAGATGCCGGATTTGCCCGAATGATCAAAAAATGGGCGGCTCAGAACCCTTATGAAGTTACGCGAGAATTTGACTTTTCCGGCCCTACTCGGTAGCAAAGTCGGAAACCTAGTCACCAGGCCGGTCGCGCCGGGAGTGGATCAAACTCCAGCCCGGTAGAGGCCCTGCCTCAAATTTGAGGATTTCGTGTAAATGTCTGATTCTAATGGACTTATGGCAGGCAAGCGTGGCCTGATTATGGGCGTCGCCAACAATCGCTCGATTGCCTGGGGGATTGCCAATGCGCTCCATACCCAGGGCGCCGAGCTGGCGTTTACCTATCAGGGCGATGCGCTGAAGAAACGGGTCGAGCCGTTGGCAGAAAGTCTTGGCAGCGACATTGTTCTGCCCTGTGACGTTACCGATACGGCCAGCATTGACGCGACTTTTGACGCTCTTCAGGAAAAATGGGGCAAGCTCGACTTTGTGGTTCATGCCATCGCGTTTTCAGACAAGTCTCAGCTTGATGGACGCTACGTGGACACCACGTCTGAGAACTTCAAGATGACCCTGGATATTTCCTGTTTCTCGTTCACCGCGGTCGCTCAGCGTGCAGAGAAATTGATGACCGAGGGCGGCAGTCTTTTGACTTTGACCTATTACGGGGCTGAAAAGGTCATGCCGCACTATAACGTTATGGGCGTGGCCAAGGCGGCGCTGGAAGCCAGCGTACGTTACCTGGCGATGGATCTTGGCCCTCAAAACATTCGCGTGAATGCGATTTCCGCGGGCCCGATCAAAACCCTTGCGGCGGCAGGCATCGGCGACTTCCGCTATATTTTGAAGTGGAATGAATATAACTCGCCGCTGCGCCGGACGGTTTCGATTGAAGAAGTTGGCAATGCGGGGCTTTATCTTCTCAGTGATCTCGGCAAAGCTGTCACCGGTGAAATCCACCATGTGGATTCCGGTTACAATGTCGTTGGCATGAAAGCGGAAGACGCGCCCGACATCACGGTCGGCTAACCTATAGAAAGCGAGTTTCCCCCATGTCCCACAATACCTTTGGACACATGTTCCGTGTGACGACATGGGGTGAAAGTCATGGACCGGCGATCGGCTGCGTCATTGACGGCGTGCCAGCGGGCATCCGGCTCACCGAAGCGGATATTCAAACCTATCTCGATGAACGCAAACCGGGTCAGAACAAATTCGTCACCCAGAGGCGCGAACCGGACCAGGTGAAAATCCTTTCAGGTGTCTTTGAGGACGATGAAACGGGCGGTCCCGTGACAACGGGCACGCCGATCAGCCTGGTCATCGAAAATGTCGACCAGCGCTCCAAGGACTACTCTGAGATCCGGGACCGGTTTCGCCCTGGCCATGCGGATTATACCTATCTGCAAAAATATGGCGTGCGCGACTATCGCGGCGGTGGGCGCTCCTCAGCGCGGGAAACCGCGATGCGGGTTGCTGCGGGGGCTGTTGCGCGCAAAGTGCTCGACAAACTCCTTCCCGGTGTCGCGATCCGAGGCTGTCTCGTTCAGATGGGGCCACACCGGATTGAGGGGGATGCGCGCGATTGGTCGATCACGCGAGACAACCCGTTCTGGTGCCCTGACGCAGAGATGGCTCAAGTTTGGGAGGGTTATCTTGAAGGTTTGCGCAAAAGCGGTTCTTCCTGCGGCGCGGTGATTGAGGTCGTTGCCGCTGGGGTGCCTGTTGGTCTTGGCGCGCCCATTTACGGCAAGCTGGATGCAGATCTGGCGGGCGCTCTGATGAGCATCAATGCGGTTAAGGGCGTTGAGATTGGTGCCGGGTTTGGCGCTGCGGCCCTGACCGGCGAGGAAAATGCCGACGAAATGCGCGCCTCGAATGAAGGGGCGCCGAGTTTTCTCTCCAATAAGGCAGGCGGTATTTTGGGCGGTATCTCATCGGGCCAGGACATTGTGGCGCGTTTTGCGGTCAAACCCACCTCTTCGATCCTGACGCCGCGCAAAACAGTGACCCGCGGCGGCAGCGACACAGAGGTTGTCACCAAGGGGCGGCATGACCCTTGTGTCGGTATCCGCGCCGTACCAGTGGGCGAAGCGATGATGGCCTGCGTGCTGGCGGACCATCTGTTGCGGCACATCGCGCAAAAAGGTGGCGCGATTTAAGCCTTTCTATTTCTTTCAAAGATACCCACGCATTCAAGATGCGCGGCATAGCGAAATTGATCGACCGGCGTCAGCTCGGTGAGTTCAAAGCCAGCTTCTTGAAGCGTGCGGCCATCGCGGGAGAACGTCTTGTGATCACAGGAGACGTAGATTACCAGATCTACCTCTGACGCGGCTAAACGTGCAATCTGGTCTTTCGCCCCGGCACGTGGCGGGTCCAAGACGACGGCACCGAATTTGTTGAGCTCTTGCTCAACCAAGGGCCGCCGATAAAGATCGCGCCTTTCGACCTGAACGCGGTTTTGCGCGGCGCGCTGCACTGCGGTTCGAAGACTGTCAATCTGATCTTCTTGAGCATCAAATCCGACAACTTCGCAATATTGTGCAATGGGTAAAGTAAAAGTGCCGCAACCGCAAAAGAGATCCGCGACCGGCCCTTTAACATTGCGCGCGCGCAGCGCCCGCAAGACGCGCGACTGCATCGCGACTTCGCTTTCTTCCGTCGCTTGAAGAAAGGCGCCGGGGGGCGGAGCCACATTGACGCCGCCAAAGGTCAATGACGGCGCGCGGGGTTCGAGATAAAGCACTCCCTCAAGAGACAATCGCAAAACACCTGACACCGCGACAGTGGCTGCCAGGCTATTCATTTCGTCGATATCGAGGTCGAGCGGATCGAGCTTTGCCCCTACCAAATTAATATCCAGGCCACGGGGATAGCAGGTGACTTCGAGTTTGAGGCCCTTTTGACGACGCACAATTGGCCCCAGCGCTTTGGACAGGGCGGGCATCGCCTCCATGATTTCGGATCGAATGACAACGCATTCTTCCAGTTTCACGACATCGTGCGACCGGCGTCCCTGAAAGCCAAAGGCAATGCCATCGCCTTCTTGCCAGAGCGCAAAGCTGGCCCTGCGGCGCGCGCGCTCCGGAACCGTGAACATGGGATGGGTGATCGCGGCGGTCAGCCTTTCCCGGGCCAGCGCCTTGGCCAGGAGGTCCAACTTGAAGCGAGCCTCACCCTCAGGGCCCAGGCGCTGCAGCGTACATCCCCCACATTGCGAATCATGGGGGCATCGCGCCGCCTGGCGGTCTGGGGAGGCCTGGAGAATTCGCAAGATTTCCCCGCGATTGCCCGTGCGTTGAATACGCAGGATTTCACCCGGCAGGGCGCCGGCGACAAAGACCCGCGTCTCATCCATCAGGGCAATGCCGTCCCCCTGATCGCCCAGTTCTGTGATTTCAACCTCGGCCTCACCGGTGACAACCTTTTTAGGTTTTCGCCCGGCGGATCTGTTGCGCCTATTTCTCTTTGATTGCGCCAATGAGAAATTCCTTGTTTCCGTCTCCGCCTAAAACCGGACTATCACAGAGCCCCACAACCCGCCAGCCCTCCTGTGCATCCAGCCATGACTTTATGTCCGCGCATACTGCCTGATGAAGCTCGGGATCTTTGACCAGGCCGCCCCGGCCAATATTTTTTTGACCAACCTCGAATTGAGGCTTGATCAGGGCTACGAGAAAACAACCCGGCGCGGCAAATCTCAGGGCTGGTGGCAGGGCTTTTTTCAAGGAAATGAAACTGACATCGGTCACGATGGCGCCGAGGGGCTGCGATATGTGCTGCGGCGACAGGTCTTTGACGTGAAGGCCCTCCAGATTTGAGACCCGGGGGTCCTTTTGAAGGGAGGCATGTAACTGGCCATGCCCAACGTCCAGCGCATATACGTGAGCGGCCCCCTGTTGGAGGACAACTTGCGTAAACCCCCCTGTCGAAGCGCCCAGATCAAGCACTCTCAGATCATTCACCGAAATCTTAAAAGCCTCCAGCGCCCGTAACAGCTTTTCCGCGCCGCGGGAGACCCAAGGGTAGGGTTCAGATTTAAGGGATAGCTCGGCCCCTTCGGGGATCATTTGGGACGGCTTTCTGACAAGCTCGCCCGCCACCAACACATTGCCCGCGGCAATCTCTGCCTGCGCCCGGGCCCGACTTGGAGCCAGACCCTGTTCTACCATTATGACATCCGCCCGCTTTGACATGGGGCGAAGATTAACTTTGCAAGTTCAACTCAAGCAAGTTCTGCTTTTTTACGGCGCGTGCGGCGCACGCCCGATGCAATGGCCGCGACCATGGCAATGACGCCGCTGACATAGCCCGCCGCAACCCCATAAATGATCAGGGTCTCAACATCGATCTGATAGATGGCGCCCAGGACGCCAATGGCCAGACCGCTCGCAATGCCCAAGAGGATTGTCACGGTCAGTCCTGTGAAGACACCGCCCACCAGTGTCTTCAGCCAGTGGAAGGGCCCAAGCCGCTTCTTTTTTGTCGGCTGGTCCATTGCCGGCGTGTCATCATTGGATGCCGACAGGGGCGCCGCCTCTTCAGCAGCTATCTCATCTGTTTCAATCTGGGTCACATGTTCTACGCTCATGCGGATCCCTTTCTCTTACCCTTTACTCACTCACTCTTGAGAACTTTAACGATCCCGTAACTATTTGAGAAATTCTTTGTCCCTTTTTCTCTCATGTTTTCGCGATATTTCCCTTTCTTATGGAAAGACAGAGCAATATTAATGCCGATTAACCATAAACTGTCTTGAACAAATAGCTCTCTGACCTGTCTAATCCTTTTATGGCCTGGATCGTTCCTTTCGTAAGATTGCTTCTGTCTGCCCTGCTGATGGCAAGCGCATCCTATTTGGCTGTCCAATCGCTCGGGCGTTCTTTGCATGGACGGCTGGCTTGTCTTTTGTTGCTCACTGTCGGCGCGGCGGTGCTCATCGGAGATGCGACACTCTTACAAACCTTTGGCCCAATGCGCTGGCCTCTCCTCGCCCTCGGCGGCCTCGCTCCCTTTGCCTTCTGGCTGACGGCAAACGGGTTTTTTGTGGACGGATTTCGTCTCAACGTTCTGCATATCTGGCTGTTCCTGGTTACCATTGGACTGGCGCTCGCCCCCGAGCTCTTGCAAGCAGATCCCGAATTGTCCGGTCTCGCCCACTATGCGGGTTTAGCGGTCGGCTTTGCTTTCGTCCTTCATGGCACGATGAAAGTTTGGCTGGGCCTGGCAACGGATCTCGATCCGGGGCGTTTTCGGTTTCGGGCGCGCTACACTATTTTACCATTGGTGTATCTTGCTCTCGTCGGTTGTCACGAAATCCTTCTGGCAGTAGGCCCTTCCGGTCTGGCTCATGCGTCTCACTTTTTAAATGGTGTCTATCTGACAGGTTCGGCGATCTATCTGTCACTCCTCTTGCACCATTACGTCCGCTCTCAGGACGGCAGAAAACTGCGAAAGCAATTGATGCCACACGAAAGTTTTTCGCGGACCCTTAGCGCCGACGAAGCGTCACAGCTCCAGCGTCTGTCCGAGCAGCTTCAGCATCGCCGTGTCTATACAGATGACCAGATGAGCCTTGCTTCTCTTGCCGCTCTCGCGGATGTCCCGGTATCAAGTGCTCGTCGTTTGCTTTGCGGGGCCTATGGCTATCGAAATTTTAATAAATTGCTCGACGGCTTTCGTGTCAAAACCGCTAAATCCTACCTAAGCGATGTGGACGCCGCCCATATGCCGATCCGGGACATCGCGGCCATCGTCGGATATCGAAATGAAAGCGGGCTTATTCAGGCTTTTCTAAGACTGGAAAAAGAAACGCCAGCGGGATATCGCCAGCGCGCCATTGAAGAAAGCGCCGCGGCGACACGGCTCCACCTTACCAATACGGACCGCTGAGATCAGGCGCGCTGCGTTTCTGACACTTCCCGGTCGAGCGCCCGGATGGCAGCATCAACGATCTGCGGCGCATTCAGACCGGCCTCCGTGTACATATCGTAGGGCTTGCCCTGTTCAATGAACCGGTCCGGCAGGCACAGCGGACGTACCTTCAGACCATGGTCGAGAAGCCCATCGTTCGCCAGGAACTGCAAAACAAACGACCCAAAGCCGCCGATGGACCCTTCCTCCACCGTGAGGAGCACCTCATGCTCGCGCGCCAACTGACGGATTAAGGTCTCGTCCAAAGGCTTGGCAAAGCGGGCGTCCACAACAGTCGTGGAGAGGCCGCGTGCGCCCAGCTCGTCAGCGGCCAACAAACACTCCTGCAAACGCGCGCCAAAACTCAGCAAACAAACAGCCGACCCCTCGCGCACAATGCGACCCTTGCCAATTTCGAGCGGTGTCCCGATTGCTGGAAGCTCTATCCCGATCCCTTCGCCGCGCGGATATCGCAAGGCGCTTGGACCATCATCGATGGCCACCTGGGTCGCCACCATGTGCATCAGGTCCGCTTCATCGGCTGCCGCCATGAGCACCATGCCCGGCAGACAACCCAGAAAGGCTGTATCAAAAGCGCCCGCATGGGTTGGGCCATCGGCGCCCACGAGCCCGGCTCGGTCCATGGCAAAGCGAACCGGCAGCTTCTGAATGGCCACATCATGGACAACCTGATCATAGCCGCGCTGTAGAAAGGTCGAATAAATTGCCGCGAAAGGCTTCATCCCTTCTGTTGCCAGACCCGCGGCGAAGGTCACCGCGTGTTGTTCAGCGATGCCAACATCGAAGCATCTGTCGGGAAATTCCCTGGCGAAAAGATCAAGGCCTGTGCCAGAGGGCATGGCCGCCGTCACGGCGACAATCTTGTCGTCCTTCTTTGCTTCTTCGATCAAGCCTTGCGCAAAAACTTTCGTGTAGCTTGGTGCATTAGCCGTGCCTTTTTGCTGCGCGCCCGTTATGACATCAAACTTTGAGACCCCATGGTATTTATCTGCCGCGGCTTCGGCGGGCGGATAGCCTTTGCCCTTCTGCGTCACACAGTGAATGAGAACCGGTCCCAGATGCTCCGCATCACGAATATTTTTCAAAACCGGGAGCAGATGATCAAGATTGTGGCCATCAATCGGGCCAACATAATAAAAACCCATCTCCTCGAAGAGGGTGCCGCCAACGGCCATGCCTTTGGTATATTCCTCAGCTCTGCGCGAGAATTGCTCAATGGGGCGTCCCAGCTTGTGCACGACTTTCTTCGTGAACTCACGGAAACCCTGATATGTGCCGCCGGACCAAAGCCGGGACAAATAGGCACTCATGGCGCCCACAGGCGGGGCGATCGACATGTCGTTATCATTGAGGATGACGATCATCTTGGAATGCATGGCGCCTGCATTGTTCATGGCTTCATAAGCCATGCCTGCGCTCATGGCGCCGTCGCCGATGACACAGATGACATGGTTGTCCTCACCCTTTAGATCGCGGGCAACCGCCATGCCGAGGCCGGCGGAGATAGAGGTCGAGGAATGCGCCGCGCCAAAAGGGTCGTACTCGCTTTCACTGCGCTTTGTGAAGCCGGAAATGCCGCCAGGCTGGCGCAGCGTGCGAATGCGATCACGCCGCTCCGTCAGGATTTTGTGCGGGTAGCATTGGTGCCCGACATCCCAAATCAGTCGATCCTTGGGGGTGTTGAACGTGTGGTGGATCGCCACGGTCAATTCCACCACGCCCAGGCCGGCCCCTAGATGCCCCCCGGTAACGGAGACCGCATCAATGGTTTCCGTGCGCAATTCATCGGCGAGCTGGCGCAATTCTTCCTTGGAAAAATCGGCCATATCCTTGGGCGCATGGACTTTGTCCAAGAGCGGTGTTTTTGACGTTTCTGTCACTCATTTCCCCTGTCTGGTCGACTTATGGCAGCTATTAAAAGCGCCTATGTACGACAAAATCGACGACCCCACGCAGAAGATCGGCCTTTTGGTCAAACAAATCAAGATGCCTGACGGCTTGACCCGCCAAGATTTCTACTTGTGCGCGGGCCCGCTCAGGACCCAAAACTGCAACAAAGGTGGCTTTTCCGGCCGCTTCATCCTTGCCGGGGGTCTTGCCAAGGTCGCGCTCGACGCCTTCAACATCCAAAAGATCATCCACGATCTGGAAGGCTAGCCCCAAATCATGGGCATAGGCGTTAAGTGCATGCGTTGCGGCGTGTCCCGCCCGACCGGCCACCGGCCCCGTCTCGCAGGCAAATGCTATAAGCGCGCCGGTTTTCATCCGCTGCATGCGCGTGATCGCCGCGATTTCAAGTTCCTCATGCTCGGCGTTCAAGTCGATCATTTGACCGCCAACCATGCCATGCGCGCCTGCGGCGGCGGCGAGGCGCGCGACGAGTTCGCAGCGCACGAAAGGATCTGAATGGGTTTTGCTGTCGGATAAGATCTCAAACGCCAGTGTGAGAAGAGCGTCCCCGGCAAGAACCGCAGCGGCCTCGCCAAACGCCTTGTGTGTAGAGGGTTTCCCGCGTCGCAGATCATCGTCGTCCATGCACGGCAGATCGTCATGGACTAAAGAATAGGTGTGAACACATTCAAGCGCACAGGCAATGCGCAGCATGGCATTTTCGTCGACCCCAAAGAGTTTGCCGCTTTCCAGCACCAGAAGCGGGCGCAAACGCTTGCCGCCATCGATGGCCGCATAACGCATGGCCTCCACCAGATTGGACTCAGGGCCTGTCGGCTTGGGCAACAGATGGTCCAGCGCCTCGTCGACCTTGTCGGCCACTTCCTTCATGCGTTGTTCGAGCGTCACTTATTTTATTTCCTGTCTGGATTCCCACTTCAAGTCTATGCCGATCGACTGTGGCGGGCGAATGGCAAAACTATGCAGGTTTGTGGGGGATGGCCGAAAGATTTCCGAACTTACTCGACGTCCAAGGGCTCAGTGGCCATGGCACCATCGGCGCTCACGACCAGCTTTTCAACCTTTGACTGGGCATCCTTGAGTTTGTTTTGGCAATGTGCCTTGAGCTGTGTGCCGCGCGTGTAGAAGTCTATCGATTCTTCCAACTTTGCAGCACCGCTCTCCAGTTTGCTCACAATGCCTTCCAGTTCGGCCAGCGCTTCTTCAAACGATAACTTCTCGATGTCTTTGGGAATGGTAACTTGTTCGCTTTTCGACATGATTTCTCCTTGCTCAAGCAATGCCCGAGACCTTAATCCTGTGCCTGGCGGATGACAAGATGGGGCTATGCCTCATTGTCTTCCTTGACCATGACCATGGTTCGGCAGGTCCAATAAGCATCTCCGCCCTTACCGCTTCGCTTCCACCCCGATTGCCGTAACCTTTTGGCGATCATGCGATTGAACCATCCGTGACCGCAAAGCATGACATCGCCGTGCTCCTGTGCCAGTTGGGAAAGCTCGTCAACGGCGTTCCAGGCGCGCTGTTTGGCCTGCCAGTGGCTTTCCTGCCCCGCTGAAAACCCCATCCACCAGGTAATCCGGGACAAGGTTCCCCAAGCAATCGGTTTTGCTTTCAGCCAGCCAAATATCCACAAAGGCGGCAGAGGCGCCTCGACAAAAAGCTCACTGGAGGCGATCGGCTTTCCGTCCGCGAGAATTTCGGCGGTCTCTACTGCGCGTTTTAAGCTGCTGGATAGGATGCTGGGGCATTCTTGAGCGGTGACCTGAGTATCTGACCTGGGCGCGTCATTCGGATCCAATCCGACATGGGTATAACTCGCCCACCACGCGATATATTGGCGGCGGGTCAGCCAAACATCACGAGAGATATTCGGTTTGCCATGGCGGACCAGGTGTATGCGAATTTCTTTAGTCATGTGCGCTGGACCAGTCACTTGGTTTTGCGTTTTCGGTCTCTGTCTCGCTGACCCTCATCAACACCTTCACATGCGCAAGCGCACTGGATCGAAGAGCGTCCAGGTCATAGCCTCCTTCGAGGGTTGAAACTACACGATTGGCGCAGCAACGGGCGGCAATATTGGCCAGCTCCTCAGTTATCCACACAAAATCTGCGTCGGTCAGATTTTGATTTGAAAGCGGATCAGCCTTGTGAGCGTCAAATCCCGCGGAAATGAATATGAACTCAGGGGCAAAGGCCTCCAGCTCGGGTAAAAGCTTTGTCCAAGCGTCCCGAAAATCGGCTGCCGGCGCATCAGGCGCAAGCGGAAGATTGTGGATATTGCCAACCCCAGTTTCACTGGCCGCGCCTGAACCTGGATAGAGCGGCATCTGGTGGGATGATGCGAAAAACACGCGCGGATCGCTTTGGAAGATTTCCTGCGTCCCATTGCCGTGGTGGACATCAAAATCGAGGATGGCCACTCGGCTCAGGCCGTGCACGGCAAGTGCATGGGCCGCGCCGATGGCCACATTGTTGAAAAGGCAAAACCCCATGGCCTGCGCCGTTTCCGCATGATGACCGGGCGGGCGTACTGCGCAAAAGGCATTGGTGGCGCCTGCGGACATGACCAAGTCAACCGCATTGACGAGCGCGCCCGCCGCGCGAAGAGCGGCCTTCCAGGAGCCTGAAACCACAGCTGTGTCAGCATCCAATTTGACGTAACCCTCGCTGGCGCCTTCAGATGCGTTTTGGATCTCCTTCACATAAGTTTCCGGATGGACGCGCGTGATCATCTCCAAATCAGCCAGAGCGGGCTCGCATCTTTTCAGTGCCGAGAAAGCTTCGGATGAAAAACCGTCCATCAGCGTCACGAGGCGATCAACCCTCTCCGGGTGACCTGGCTGGGTTATATGCTCTAAACAATCGGGATGCGTATAGAAGGCTGTCGTCATCTTAATCCTGGTCCTCTTCTTAGAACAAAAGCCGGGCTATGCAGGGCTCGGTTCCTGCCAGACCAACAGATAGAAAGAGGGATCTTTCGACGGGGGGGCGTTTTAGTTTTGTGACCATCGCCAGATCCTCAAGCTGCCCAAAGGCTTTCGCCTGCAAGAGATCTGTGGGCGACTCATAGTCGCCAATCTGCTCAAGGGAATCACACACCATGGTGTCCATCATGCCATAAAGGTCCGGCGGGAGCTCACTGGCATGGTGAAACTTCGGCCCGATGGCGTTGATATGCGCGATACTGGCGAAGGCCTTGCCTGCACAAACAGGGCGCTTGGCGTTGGTCGCCGTGATGGCAACCTGCACGCCATCCAGCGCCTCCTCGGCGCTGCCTGACGGGACCAGCTCGGGCGAGACCCATGCACTCATGCGAGTGCAAAAGTTTTCGCACTTTTGTGCGTCACGACTGAAAACTTTGACCGTCTTGAAAGAAGAGACCTCGCAGGCCGCCCTCAGCTGCGTTTCAGCCTGCAGGCCCGTGCCGAGGAGCGCCAGAGTTTCAGCTCCTTCCGGCGCCATGCGCTTGATGGCAACGCCGCCAATGGCGCCGGTGCGGGCGGCGCCCAGATAATCGCCAAAGACGAGACCTTCAAGGCGGCCAGATGCCGCGTCATAGACGGCGGTGAACTGGCTGTCCGGCCCCGCGTTGCGATAACGCGGGTAAACGCGAAACCCATAAGACCCCTCGACAGCATCTCCGCCGATGGTGAACGCAAGATCGCCAATTTCATTCCCTTCGTAATGACGGGCGGGCGAACAAAAGACGCCTTTTGACCGAGCTTCCAGAATGCGCTCTATCTCTTCTATTGCCTTGGAAAACTCAAGACGTTCACGAACCTCTTCGTCATGAATAAGTCGCATGGGCAAATACCCTACTCGTCTTCACCATTGCGGTTTGACCGCTTGACGTAGACATCAATGCCGTCCTCTCCGCGCGACTTGGTGATGATACGGCGACCCAATAGACAATTGAGGTGTGCCAAAGTTTCTCCGGTGGCCAGGTGGACGATTTCCGGCCCGATGGTGCGCTTGAAAAGAACCTTGAAGCACTCAGGAACCGTCTGCGGCTCTTTCAAGAGTTCGGTCAGGCGGGTCAAAGCGCGCTCATGATCGTCGATCAGGCGGGTCATGCGCACATGCAAACCGTAAAACGGCTCCTGGTGGGCGGGAAGCACAAGGAGATTGCCGGGCAATATACCGCGAAGTTTTTCACAGGAATCAATCCAGTCCGAAAGCGGATCGCCGTAAGGCTCTTGCGGCTGAACCGAGACGTTGGAAGAAATGCGCGGCAGCGCCTGATCTCCTGAAATCAAAAGCTTGAGACCCGGGCAATAGAGGCAGACATGTTCGGGCGCATGCCCCTGCCCCACAACAACCTGCCAGTAACGGCCATTGATCTCAAATGTTTCACCGTCAGTCATGCGGCGGAAACTCTCGGGCAATGGCGAGACGGACTTACCAAAGCCGCCAAAGCGCTTCCGGTAAACATCCAGCATCTCATCATCAAAACCCGCGCCGCGATAAAAACGGATCGCGGTGTCAGGCGCTTCCTTGCCCGTGTCTCCGACCAGGGTTCGGCACATCAGAAAATCTGTGCGCGACATCCAGAGATCGCAATCAAATTTGCGGGTCATCCAGCCCGCAAGTCCCACATGATCGGGGTGCAAATGCGTGACGATCACCCGTTTGACCGGCTTACCGTCCATGTGTTGTTCGAAGGCCTTTTCCCAGCAAGCCCGCGCCTCGGGGGTATCTGTACCCGTGTCGACAACAGTCCAACCATCGCCGTCTTCCAATAGCCAGACGTTGATGTGATCAAGCGTAAAGGGAAGCGGTACCCGCATCCAGAAAACGCCGCTCGCCACCTCATGGACCTGGCCGCCTTGTGGGGCCCAGTCTTTGCCATAGGGATAAGTCAAACCACGCAGGGTTGTTTCTTTTGGATCGGTATGCGCCATTCTTATTTTCTCGCCTTTCTCTCCCCGTTGGGACTTTGTCATAGGTGAGGCCGGGCGTGCCGTCAAATCCAGTTGCGCAAAAGACACGAAAAGCGGCCTTTGGCACAACCTGTCACGCAGAGGCTTTCCAGCTTGGCGTTAACCCTATAAACTTGTTCTGGTCCGAGGCCCTCAAGCCCCCTCACCAAAAGCACCTTACAATCAATAGGTTACGGGACTTGTGGATAAGTGGTGGAATCGAAGGGGGTGAATTCCATCACGGTTGGGACAGTCGGGATTAATTGGCGGGGTCAACCCAGTGAGCACACGAACAACAAGGGTCTTTCGCGATGAGGGCCTGTTTGAGTATTTGGCCGAGGGACCCATTTTGCTCGACCGTCTGGAAGGCGAAGGCTCCGCACGCCATATCAGTACCGCCTTTGCACTTGTGATCACCGGACTTCTGGCAGCCATCACATTGATGGGCCATGAAAGCCATCAGGAACAATTCACCTATTTGTTTGCCGGCATGACGGCTTTGGCTGGTCTGCACTTTCTGCGCCGTCTCTATTTTTCAATTGCCGGGCGCGTTGGCCGCAAGGCCGGGCGGCACGGCCCGCAGGCTGTTATTATTTCAAATGAAGGTGTCGAGCAGCGCGCGGGCGGCGAAACCTCCATAAAGCTTGATTGGGGTGACATTCGGCTTGTGCGCCGACAGGACAATGCCGAGTCCATTCGCGGTAAGGACAAGAAACACTCCGTCGAAATGTCACATCGACTGGCACACACCCGTGAAGCCACCGCCATTGTCAAATTCCTGTTTGTCCTCAGACAGGAGATGGGCGAGGAATGGCAAGGGGCCATTCCCAGTCTGCAAAAGCGCTTGTCTGACAAAGGGATCCCGATTTATTCCCGCAAGTCGCGCAAATGGTACGTGGTGGTCAGTCAGAAGGGGCTGGCGTCTGTTACACCTAAGGGCGGCCGGGCCGAGCTGACTTGGGACCAGGTGGACCGCTCCCTTTATGAAGTTAAACGCAATAAGGTGGTCGTTCGTCACGTTCAGAGCCGGACCACTGTTGAAATCCCCTCGGATATCGAGTCTCCTATCCTTTTCGACCAATTGATGCGCTGGGCCTTACACTCCAGCCCGGTTTTTAACATTTAGCCAATCCAGAGACCTTATGCCCCTCCGATACATGACGATCCTGCTCGCTTTTACGCTTGCAGGGTGCATGAAGCCGTGGGCTCTCAGCGAGGACCAGGCCGCGCATTTCCACAAGTCTCTGATCACCATCGACACACATGATGATATCGATTTGAACTTTGCGACAGACGCCAATGATCCGGGCACCCGCGGTGAAAAACAGGTTGACCTTGTGAAGATGCGCGAAGGCAATCTGAACACCGCCTTCTTCATTGTTTATGTGCCGCTGAAGGCGCCAACGGCTGAAAACGATACCAAGGCGCAGCAAGATGCACAGACCAAGCTGGATGCCATCAACCGAATGACCGAAATGCATCGCGACCAAATTGGTCTGGCGCGGACATCCAAGGACATTCGCCAGTTGCACCGCGATGGAAAGATGGCGGCTCTGATTGGGGTTGAGAACGCCTATGGGTTTGGGCCCGATATTTCGAAGGTAGAAGCCTTTGCCGCGCAAGGGATGACTTATGGCGGGTTTGCCCATTATGGGCACAATGCCTATTCCGATTCATCGATACCCATTCCGTCCCTCGGCGATGGCGAAGAAAAGTGGGGTGGACTGTCGCCCTTGGGAAGGGATCTGCTGGCAGAATATAACCGCCTCGGTGTCATGGCGGACGTCTCTCACGCCTCCAAGGCGGCGACGCTTGAAATCACCCGCCTGTCAAAAGCACCTGTTATCGCCTCTCACTCGGCAGTCTACGGGCTCAACCCCATCCCGCGCAATCTGACCGACGAAGAAATGATCGCCATCGCGGATACGGGCGGCGTTGTTCAAATCGTTGCCTATGACACCTATTTAAAAACCCCCGCAGCGGAGAAGCAGGCTGCCGTTGAGGCCTTGATGGAGGCATTTGACGTTACTCGTTTTACTTTTTCGAACTTGACCCCTCAGCAGATTGCCGAATTTCGCCTGCGCATGAATGCGATTCATCAGGAATGGCCAAAAGCCAATCTGGATGATTTCGTTGCCCATGTTGACTATGCCGTAGGACTGATCGGCATCGATCATGTGGGGATCTCGTCGGACTTTGGCGGCGGCGGTGGTGTCATCGGCTGGATGGATGCTTCCGAAACACAGAATGTCACGATCGCGCTTGCCCGGGCAGGCTATTCAAAGCGCGACATTGCCAAGCTCTGGGGCGGCAACTTGATGCGGGTGATGGACGATGTGCAAGCCCGCGCGGACCAGCGCTAGGAAGCGAGCGCGGCGGGATCTGCTTCGTACAAAACCTCTGCTCCGGACTGCACGGACATCAAAAGCCCTTTCGACAAAGGCAAAACATTCCCTGCGTAGTAGCTCGCCAGCGCCAGTTTTGACTTGAAGAAAGCCGTATCTCCTTCGCCCTCAGCCATCAGATCCGCTGCGGCCTTTGCCGCTCGGGCCAGGAAATACCCCCCGGTCACATTGCCAAAGAGACGCAGATAGGGCGTGGCGCCTGCCATGACATTTGGCATGTTCTGGGCCGTTTCGGCGCGCAGCCAGGTGACCGCTTCAGCCAAAGCCTCGACGGCATCGCCAAGGCTTTCACCCATGCTGGCGAGGCGATGATTATCAGAGGCCTTCAGTGAGGCGGCAAATTTTTCTATCTCTGTAACCAGGGCAGATGTGGCTTCCCCCCCTTGAAGGCCGAGTTTACGTGTCGCCAGATCGATGGCTTGAATGCCATTGGTGCCTTCATAAATCGGTGTAATGCGGACATCGCGAAAAAATTGGGCCGCGCCCGTTTCTTCCATAAAGCCCATGCCGCCGTGGATCTGGACACCCAGTGAGGCCACTTCATTGCCGATATCCGTGCCCCAGGCCTTGGCGATGGGGGTTAGAACTTCTTCGCGTGCTTTTGCGGCCTGGCGCTCTTCCTCTGTGGCAGCGGTCTCAGCCAAATCGGATGCAACCGCGGTGGCAAAACATATCGCGCGTCCGGCATCAACATGGGACTTCATGTGCATAAGCATGCGCCGAATGTCCGCATGTTCAATGATCGCTGCGGCATCACCAGCCTCCGGACGGCCTACCGCCTTGCCCTGAACGCGCTCCTGCGCAAAGGCAAGCGCTTTTTGATAGGCCGCCTCAGCCACCGCAACCCCTTGGGAGCCCACATTAAGGCGGGCTGAGTTCATCATCGTGAACATGCAGGCCATGCCTTTGTTTTCTTCGCCGAGGAGATAACCGATGGCACCCTCATTCTCACCAAACTCCAACACACATGTCGGGCTGCCGTGAATGCCCAGCTTCTCCTCCAATTTGAGGCAGCGCACGTCATTGCGATCGCCCAGGCTGCCATCCTCGTTGATCAAAAACTTTGGCACAATAAAGAGGGAAATACCTCGGGTTCCCGCAGGGGCATCCGGTAAGCGCGCCAGCACCAGATGAATGATATTGTCAGTCGCGTTGTGCTCGCCCCAGGTGATAAAAATCTTCGTCCCACGCAGGCGGTAGCTGCCATCGGCCTGAGGCACGGCCTGAGCCCGAAGGGCGCCGACGTCCGAGCCTGCTTGCGGCTCTGTGAGGTTCATGGTGCCGGTCCATTCACCGGAAATCAGTTTGGGCAGATAGACGTTCTTTTGCGCCTCAGTTCCATGGGCCGAGATTGCCTTGACGGCGCCCTCCGTCAGCATAGGACAAAGCCCCCATGAGATATTGGCGCTGTTCCAAAATTCCATGAGAGCCAGAGCCAAAGTGCCCGGCAACCCCTGTCCCCCATGGGCGGGATCGCAGGGCAGGCTTCCAAAACCCAACTCCACAAAGCTCTGATAGGCTTCCTTAAATCCTGGGGAAACAGTGACGACGCCATTTTCCAGCACCGCGTGCTGGGTATCGCCAACCACATTGAGCGGGGCCAGTTCTTCGGCGGCAAATTTGCCGGCCTCTTCCAAAATCGAGCGGGTGAGATCGAAACTCAAATCTTCGTAGGCGCCGGAAGCTTCCAGCTGTGACATCCCGATGACATGCTCAAGGGTAAACATCATATCTCTGAGCGGTGCCTGAAAAGCCATGGCCTTCCCCTTTTTCACAAATAATCCGGCAATTTTATTGTGCCCTAATAACTGGAAATCCACTAAAAGATCAATGACACAAAGCCCCATACCGTATGTTTGGTGCGTTTGAGCATAACTATGACGCAAATCGACACGACGACAGAGCCAATCGACGAGAGGACCCTTACCCGCGCGGTTGAGGCACTCAAGTCTGGGGAGCTGGTGGTGTTTCCGACGGAAACCGTTTACGGCCTTGGCGCAGACGCCGCCCAAGATGGTGCGGTTGCGCGGATATTTGCTGCGAAAAATCGGCCTGATTTCAACCCTTTGATCGTTCATGTGGCCTCGCTGGAGGATGCGGCGCGATTTGGCATTTTTTCTAACGCCGCCCGCGCGCTGGCTGAAGCCTTCTGGCCAGGGCCGCTGAGCCTTGTTGTGCCACGCACGCCCGATTGCCCCGCGTCTCTGCTGGTCAGTGCGGGGCTTGATACGATTGCGCTTCGGGTTCCCGGCAGCCCGATCGCACAAGAGCTCCTCAAGCGCTCCGGTTTGGGGATTGCCGCGCCCAGCGCCAATCCTTCCGGCGCGCTGAGCCCCACGGATGCCGCTCACATTGTGCCCTCAATCCGAGAAGCGGCCGCGCTCGTTATCGACGGTGGCCCTTGCCGTGTGGGACTTGAATCCACGATTGTCGGATTTGACGGCGACCGCCCGGTCCTTCTGCGCCCCGGCGGCATTTCCATAGAGGATCTTGAAAAAGTCGCTGGTCCTGTTGTGAAGGCGGCCAATGACCCCAACGCGCCCACCTCCCCCGGTCAGCTTCTCAGTCATTATGCGCCGCACGCGCGGGTGCGTCTGGACGCAACTGAAGTCCGGGACGATGAAGCCTTGCTGCGATTTGGCGCAAGTGACATTCCGCAGGGCCGGGCGAAGGCGGAAAAGAACCTTTCGGCTACAGGTGACCTCGTAGAAGCGGCTTCTCATCTCTTCCAATATTTGCGCGACCTCGATGCCTCAGGCGCTGACGCAATTGCGGTCGAACCTATTCCCCTACGCGGGCTAGGTCTTGCCCTCAACGACCGGCTGGCGCGTGCCGCCGCCCCTCGGGAGGGAGCAAGCTCATGAGCCAAAAACCTTCCGAGCATCTTCTTGCCGCTCTTGAAAAGATTGTCGGTCCCAAGGGCGCGCTGCGACCCGGTCCGGATCAAGCGCCCTATCTCAAAGAGTGGCGTGACAAATTTCAAGGCGCAACGCCGCTCATCTTACGCCCCGCCTCTACCCTCGAACTTTCCGAGATTTTGAAGCTTACCTATGAAGCCGATGTGGCTGTGGTGCCGCAAGGGGGCAATACGGGCCTGGTGGGAGGACAAATCCCTCATCCCGGCGGTGACGAGATTTTGATCTCGCTTGACCGCATGACCCACATTCGCGCGGTGGACACCGACAACAACACACTCACCGTGGACGGCGGCGTCATCCTTGCGGAGGTTCAAAAAGTTGCCACTGATCATAACCGGTTCTTCCCGCTCAGCCTCGCCTCGGAAGGCAGTGCGCGGATCGGTGGTTTGCTCTCGACCAATGCTGGCGGCACCAATGTGCTGCGCTACGGCAATGCCCGCGAGCAGGTGCTTGGGCTCGAAGTTGTCTTGCCGGATGGCACGATCTGGGAGGGCCTCAGAGGTCTTCGCAAGGACAATACGGGCTATGATCTGAAAGACCTCTTCATTGGCGCTGAAGGTACGCTTGGGATCATTACCGGCGCTGTCTTAAAGCTTCAGGCGCGCCCGCGCGATCATGCCGCCGCCCTTGTGGGGCTCCGATCACCCGCAGATGCTATTGCTCTGCTGGCGCAAGCACGCGCTGCCTTCGATCAGGCACTCACTGGCTTTGAGCTTATGTCCCGGAGAGGTCTGGAATTTGTCATCGCGTCTTTCGACGATGCCCGAGACCCCCTTGCCGCGCCGCACGACTGGTATGTGCTCCTTGAGCTTTCTTCCACGGATCAGCCCGGCACGCTTTCGCCCCGGCTCGAGCGCTTTCTGGCGGATGTGTTACAAGAGGGCCTTATTGCTGATGCCGCCCTGGCAGCAAGTGATCAGCAGCGCCGTGATTTCTGGGATCTGCGGGAGCGTTTTTCTGAGGCCCAGAAGCCTTTCGGCGGCTCCATCAAGCATGACATTTCTCTGCCCGCCTCCAAGATCGCCGAGTTTCTTGAGCGCGCCAATGATCTGGTTGCGAAAGCCTGCCCCGGCATTCGTCCTGTGCCCTTTGGCCATCTTGGCGACGGCAATCTGCACTACAATTTGACCCAACCTGAAGATATGGACAAGCAAGCCTATCTTGACCAGTGGCCGCAGATCAGCCGGATCGTGCATGATCTGGTTTCTGAAATGGGCGGCTCCATCAGCGCCGAGCATGGACTGGGCCAGCTCAAACGTGACGAGATCAAACGCTATAAGTCTGAAATCGAGATGGATCTCATGCGCCGGATTAAACAGGCGTTTGACCCGAAAGGTCTTATGAACCCGGGAAAGGTTGTTTGAGGTTCCTTGTCTTAAGGGACCCGATCTAGAGAGTGACCTCATGTTGAGGAGAGCCCGTCAGGGCTCGTCTCGAAACATGAGTTACATTTGATTTGTCTCATCCTTCGAGACGCTCGCTGCGCTCGCCCTCAGGATGAGGTAGCGGGTACATTCCCATCTTTAGAATTAGAGCCCGATGCGCGGGCCCTTCTTGTCTTCGACAATGGGGCGTTTGATCAGCGCCGGATATCTGCGCATTAGATCGAAGGCCTTCTCAGAGGTCAGATTTTCTTTCTCGGTCTCGGAAAGCCCGCGCCAGGTGGTGCCGCGTCGATTGAGCATGTTTTCCCAGCCGAGAATTTTGATCCACTCGCGCAGCTTTTTATCGCTGAGCCCATCGATGCGCAGATCATGCACCTCGGCGGCCTCGCCGCCTTCGCGCAGAATTTTGACAGCTTTCCGAGTGGTGTCGCAGTTTTTCAGTCCATAGACCTTCATCGACAACTTCCTTTCACGACCAGCCAGATTATAGCATCACCTCAATCAGCTTGGGGCCTTTGTTCTCCATGCAATATTTGAAGTGATCGTTGAAATCTTCCGCGGTTTCAGACCGCATGGCCTCGACACCCATGCCCCGGGCAATCTCGGTAAAGCTGAGATCGGGGCTGCCGATGTTGAGCATGGAGAGCGCTTTCGGCCCCGCATTTTCCGCGCCCACATTCATCAGCTCAATATTGAGGATCGCATAGGACCGGTTGGCGCAGATCACTGTGGTGACATCGAGATTTTCGCGCGCCATGGTCCAAAGTGACTGGATGGTATACATGGCGCCGCCGTCTCCGGAAACACACACCGTCTTGCGATCCGGACAGGCAACAGCTGCGCCGACAGCCACGGGCAGGCCTTGGCCGATGGACCCGCCGGACAGGTTCAGCCAGTCGTGTCGCCGCGAGGCTGCGGTGAATATGCTCATCGCGAGACCGGAGGTCGCTGCCTCGCTGGACAGGATGGCATTTTCCGGAAGGAGCGCCGCAATGGTCTGCCCCATGGGGCCGGACGAGAGCTCGCCGGTCGGCAGATCCGGCAAGGACAGAGCCACACGCGGGTCTTTTTCGAGCTTGTCGATGGCGGGCGCATTGACAGCGTCCGCCAGGGCTTCCAGAGCGGCAACTCCATCATGGGCGCGGGTCGCCAGGACGACCGGTTCAACACCCTCCGGCGTGCAATCGCTCTTCTTGCCGGGATAGGCAAAGAAGGTTACCGGGCGCGGGCTGCCGACAAGAATGAGTTCACTGGCGCCTTCCATGGCTTTGGCAATGTCATCGGGGAAGTAAGGCAGGTTTGGAAAGATCGGAATACCTTCGCCGCGTTCGCTGCGCGGATAAAAAGTGTCGACAAAAATCTCAACACCGGTTTTGGCCTGAATGCGGGCGGCGGCCTCAAGCCCCTTCGCGCGCAAGGCATTGCCGTTCATCAACATAACCTTGCGTCCGGATTTTTCGAGCGCCTTGGCAGCCGCATTGACGGCATCTCCGTCCGGCGCCATCGGCCCCTCAATGGGCAGCGCTGCGACAGGACCATTGCTCTCGTCCCAGGCCGTATTGGCTGGCAGGATGAGCGTTGCCACCCCCTGCTCGCCGCTCATGGCCTGGCGCACGGCTTCCGCCGCGTCGCCCGCCACCGATTTGGCATCGGGACTGGTGCAGACCCATTTCGACATCGGGGCGGACAGGCCTTCAATATCGGATGTGAGCGGTGCATTGAGCGCCTTGTGATAGGTGGCGTGCTCGCCCACCACGTTGACCACAGGTGTAAAGGCTTTTTTGGCATTGTGGAGGTTCGCCAAACCATTGGCGAGCCCCGGCCCCAAGTGAAGCAGCGTACAGGCGGGTTTGTCGGCCATGCGGCCATAACCATCCGCCGCGCCAGTTGCCACGCCTTCAAACAGGGCGAGGACACCGCGCATGCCTTCGACTTTGTCAAGAGCCGCCACGAAATGCATTTCCGAAGTGCCGGGATTTGAAAAACAAACCTCAACACCAGAATTCACCAGAGTCTCAACCAGACTTCTTGCGCCGTTCATAACCAGTTTCTCCCCAGCTTTTTCTTAATCTATTTCTACAATGATCCGTCCACGAACTTTACCGGCGAGGATTTCCTCTCCGACAGCGGTCAGATCATGCAATTTCAGTGTATGGGACATCGCCTCAAGCTTGGAGATATCGAGATCTTTTGCCAATCTCGCCCAGGCTTGCTCGCGGCGCGGTTTCGGACACATGACCGAGTCGATGCCAGCAAGTGTCACCCCGCGCAGAATAAAGGGAGCAACGGAAGTGGGCAAATCCATGCCTGCGGCCAGCCCGCAGGCGGCGACCGTGCCGCCATATTTCATCTGTGAAATGACATTGGCCAGTACCTTGGAACCTGCCACATCCACCGCGCCGGCCCAAAGCTCTTTGCCCAAAGGACGGGGATCTCCGGCAAAGTCCTCGCGTGGCAGAATTTCTTTTGCGCCGAGGGCCTGCAAATATGACGTTTCCGAAACCCGGCCCGTCACCGCATGCACATCGAATCCGAGCTTGCTGAGCAAAGCGACTGCAACGGAGCCCACGCCCCCGGCTGCGCCGGTCACCAGCACCGGCCCTTGCTCCGGTGTAACCCCGTGATCTTCGAGCGCCATGACGCAGAGCATGGCGGTATAGCCCGCGGTACCGATCGCCATCGCCTGCGCTGGCGTAAAGGCATCCGGCAGTTTGATCAGCCAGTCGCTTTTAACCTGAGCGCGCTCTGCATAACCGCCCCAGTGCGTTTCGCCAACACCCCAGCCGTTGAGAACCACCTGATCGCCGGTTTTGAATTCCGACGAAGATGATTTCAAGACCGTGCCCGCAAAATCAATGCCCGGCACCATGGGCCAATGACGCACCACAGGCGCAGCCCCGGTGAGCGCCAGACCGTCCTTGTAATTGACCGTCGAATGGCTGACATCGACCAGCACATCCCCCTCCATGAGGTCGGATAGGTTGAGTTCTTTTTCTGAGGCCGTTTGCCCGCTGTCGGTTTTTTCAACCAGCAACGCCTTGAAGGTTTCGCTCACAATCGCTTCTCCCGTGATTTACCCCGGCGCCCCTCAAGACTCCGGCTCTTTTTTGGGAGACATAATACATGGATGAGCAAGAGCGTCCATGGCTCATTGCCCGGTCGCTAAGGCCTTAAAGTTTCCTGGAAGCGGATGGGTTCGCCAGGCGCGGCGCCGATGATCTGGTCCTCCCACATCACCTTGTGGCCACGCACTATGGTGCCAACGGGCCAGCCCGTAACCTGGCGCCCATGGAACGGGGTCCAGCCACATTTGGAGGCGATCCAGCTATTGTCAATCACACGCTTTGCTTTCAGGTCGACAATGGTGATGTCGGCATCATAGCCAACCGCCAGACGGCCTTTGCCAGCAATCCCAAAAGTGCGGTTGGCGCCATGGGAGGTCAGATCGACAAAGCGCTCCAGACTCAGGCGCCCGGCGTTCACATGATCAAGCATGATGGGCACAAGGGTCTGCACCCCCGGCATGCCCGACGGCGTGTTTGGATAGGTGCCCTGCTTTTCCTCCAGCGTATGGGGCGCGTGGTCGGAACCAATGACATCGACAATGCCTTGCTCAAGCCCCCACCAGATGCCCTCGCGGTGCTCTTTGGTACGGATCGGCGGGTTCATCTGGGCCAGAGTTCCCAGCTCCTCATAACAATCGGGTGCAAAAAGCGTGAGGTGCTGCGGCGTTGTTTCGACGGTCGCGATGTCCTTGTGCGCTGCCAGAATGGGCATTTCCTCAGCGGTAGAAATATGCAGCACATGGATGCGGCGGCCGGTCTTCCGCGCCAAAGCAATCAGGCGATTGGTGCAAATCACAGCCGCTTCGGCGTCTCGCACCAGGGGGTGAGTTAAAACGTTGCCTTCTTCGGCCAGAGACTTTCGCGCCTGCAGGCGAAACTCATCCTCTGAATGGATGGCCACGCGGCGGCGGCCATTTCGCAGGACCGCTTCGACCGCCTCATCTTCGGCAACCAAGAGCGATCCGGTAGATGAGCCCATAAACACCTTGATGCCCGCTGCGCCTGGCAGGCTTTCAAGCTCACCCAGCTTGTCGATGTTGCGGTCCGTCGCACCGACATAGAACGCGTGATCGCAGTACATACGGTGACGGGCACGGGCGAGTTTGTCTTCCAGAGCTTCCGCCGTATCGGTGGTGGGCTTGGTATTGGGCATTTCGAAGACTGCCGTCACCCCGCCCAGCACGGCAGCGCGGCCGCCAGCCTCCAGATCTTCTTTATACTCAACTCCCGGCTCGCGCATGTGCACTTGGGTATCGATCACCCCAGGCAGCACGTGGAGCCCCTGAACGTCGAGCACCTCGCCCGCATCAGCGCCCGCCAGTTCGCCGATTTCGGCGATCTTGCCGTCAATCACGCCGATATTTGCGATCCGGCGACCGTCATGATTGACCAGAGTGCCGTTTTTCAGGATGAGATCGAATGTGCGGGCCACGCGGGGCTCCTTTGGTTAGCGGTTGTCGAGTACCTCAAGGATTGAGCCCTCATGGGCCGCCCCTTCGACGTGAATTCGGTGCCACAAGGCATAATACAAAAGTTGCCAGGCTGCCAAACCCTGCCTTTTGTTTTTCACCGCATCTACCGAAGAAAATAGCGCCTCCACCTGATCCGGGCGACACATGGCCTTAACCCCCTCCTGGTTTGCCACGAGAGGCCCGAGGACCGCCGCGCGCGGCGCCATCCACTCACGTACCGGAATGGAGGATAGGCGGGAGCGCCGCGCGACAATCGGCTGAGCATATTTTTGCTGCAAGCGCGTTCTCAAAAGCGCCTTGCCGAGGCCATTGGCTACCTTCTGTTTGTCCTGAAGCCGGAAGGCAAAATCGACCACTTGTTCGTCCAGATAAGGATAGCGCATTTCGATGGAATGGCGGCCATAGCAGCGGTCGTACATCGTGAGCAAATTGTTGGCGAGCCAGTCGCCCATATCAATGCCTTGAACCTGCTGCAGGCGCGTGTAGACCACCGGGTTGATGCGGTTCTGAGCCGCGCCGATCGCGTCGCGCCAACCGGAGCGCTCTTCTCTTAACAGTCCCAGATCTTCCATGAAGCCGCGCGAATACATGCCGCGTCCGCCCAGCCAGAAGGGCCTCAAGGCTCGGCGATAGCGGCTCCGTCCGGCGAAAATCTCATTGGCCCCGGTGGCGGAGAGCATGATCTTAACCTCGCTGGCAGCTTCTCGCGCGACATTGAAAGCATAAAGAATGGAGTAGTCCGCAACGGGGTCGTCAATCGCCTTGATGATCGATGGCGTGTCGTCCCAAAAACTTTGCGGCGAAATTTCTATTCGATTGACCTCAACGCCCAGCTGGCCCGCGTAATAATCGGTGCGCTCCCGATCAAACTGGCCGCGCGGACCCTCAATAGAAGGCGAAAATATTCGCGGCACAGGGCGACCAAGCTCGTGATTGGCGTCCAGCAGCACGGCGGTTTCAATATCGCCGGAAAAGAAGATGCCTATGGGTTCTTCTCGTTCCAGGCACAGATCGAAACTGTGATTGAGCGCATTGGTCAGCTCCGTCAGCGCGCGTTCCTGGGTATATCGGTTCACACCCCCACGCGGCAAAACTTCCCGCCGGATGCGATCTACGACTTTGCCGTTCTGAGCTATGATGGTTTCACCGGGCAGGACGCGCCGGACGTCCTGATAGATGGTCTTACGGCCACAGTTAAACTGCAGTTGCAGAAGCTGATCGACCTGCTCCGGGTCGATGGCGCGCGAAACCATGCCGGTCTCCAGAAGCGCACTTATTTCAGACGCAAAGATAAAGCCGTCCGCCAATTCAGCATAATATAGAGGCCGCGTCCCAAAGCGATCCCGGGCCAAGAGGATTGTCCGTCCCGTCGGGTCATAGAGCGCCAAGGAAAACGACCCTGGAATATGCTCAGCAAATCCTGGTCCGGCCTCGCGGTAACGCGCTATTGGGTTTGAATGCGCGGCATCGCTTTCAATGACGGAAAACTCCGCATCGGCCACCAAAACGGCCCCTTGAGCATCGAACAGCGGCTGTTCGTCCGCTTCGAAGTAGCGCGTCGCCAGCCGGGCATGGACGACCGCGAACCCGCCAGTGGAATATTCACCATCTTCATCGGCACCACGGTGACGCAAACTGCGGGCCATGGCGGCCATATGCGCCTCGGAGGGCGGTCCGCCATGGTCTGTGAGTATGCCAGCAAATCCGGACATTCAGTTTGTTTCGCGTGTTCTGCCACTGGGGCCGATTCCCCTACCCCTTAATTTATAGGCCAGAGACGCGGCCTTCGCCAGTCACTCAGCGGTTTGGGTTTTCAGCTCGGCCATCGCCTGGCGACAGATTTTGACAGAGGAGGTCAAAAAGAGACTGGCCATGACCAGGGCGACGATGAGATCCGGCCAGGCTGAAGCCAGTTGGCCGACCAAGACAGCGGCACAGATGACCGCCACATTGCCGATCGCATCGTTGCGGCTGCACAGCCAAACCGAGCGCACATTGGCGTCGCCATCGCGATATTTCAAAAGCAACAAGACGCTGGCCAGATTGGCGACGAGCGCCGCAGCGCCGACCCAACCCATGACCAGCTGATCCGGCTGCTCAAGTATGAAGACACGATAGATGGTCGATCCCAGAACCCAAACCGCGAGGACAGCCAGACTGGCACCTTTAAAGAGGGCCGCCTTTGATCGGATGGGTTGAGGGCGGCCAATGACCAACAGAGAGATGAAGTAAGTTGCCGAATCGCCCAGAAAATCGAGGGCGTCTGCTTGCAGGGACATGGAGTTGGCGGTGATCCCCGCCGTCAGCTCAACGAGAAACATAGAGGCGTTTATGGCGATTACGGTCCAAAGGACGCGCCGATAACCACCCGACATGCCGTCAAATACCTGGTCCTCACAATGACAGCCGCTCATCAATTCTCTCCAAAGGCCATAATTTCTTCAGCTCAAGCAGGTGTTACTTGATTCACCCCTTTAAAACCTACAAGCTACAGTAACTGTAGGTTCAAGAGGTTTTTCCGAATGGAAGGGCAATTTACCATCGGGCCTTTGGCGGAGGCCAGTGGGGTCAAGGTACAGACCGTGCGCTATTATGAGCAAATCGGCCTGATGCCCGCACCGCATCGATCAGAAGGCAATCAGCGCCTTTACTCCCAACCCCATGTGGACCGGCTGGCCTTTATCCGCCATGCACGGGACTTGGGTTTTTCACTCAATGATGTGCGCGAACTCCTAGAGCTACAGGACAAGCCCGATCTTTCTTGCGGTGAAGCAGATCAGATCGCATCGCAACACCTAAATGAGATTGAGCGCAAGATCATGCGCCTGCAGGCTCTTAAGACAGAGCTCGCTCGCATGGTCGATCAGTGCGCTGGAGGGGTGATCTCGAATTGTCGTGTGATTGAAATTCTTTCAAATCACGACAAATGCGTAACAGATCACAAGCTCTGAAAGGATATCCCCCCAATATGCCCCTCGCTTCATTGCTTCCCGATCGCGCTGTACTAAAAATCAGCGGCAGCGATGCCCATGGATGGCTGCAAGGTCTTGTCACCCAGGACATCGATCTATTAAGCCCAAGCCGCGCCCTTTACAGCGCCCTTTTGACACCACAAGGCAAACTCCTTTTTGATTTCTTCCTTGTCCAATTCGGTGACGACATTCTGATTGACTGTGAAGCCGCCAGAAAAGACGAGCTGATCAAACGCTTGACGCTTTACAAATTGCGCTCGTCGGTCGAAATCACACAGATGGAGCACACCGGCGTGGTGGCGCTCTTCGGTCCCAAGTCAGTGGAGGCTTCGGGACTGGCGGAGCGCGTTGCGGGTTCTGCCCAACCGGCTTTTGGCGGCATCGCCTTTGTCGATCCCCGCCTGGCCCTGATGGGCGTTCGGGTGATTGGTAATGTCGCCAAGATCGAGGAAGAGCTCGATTATGCTGACATTGAGCTCGGGGATCCGGATGATTATGACGAGGCGCGTTTGAAACTTGGTCTCGCCAACGGATCTCGAGACCTTCCTCCTGACGCAAGCTTTGCTCTGGAAAGCAATTTTGCGGAGCTCAACGGGGTCAGTTTTACAAAAGGCTGTTTTGTCGGGCAGGAAGTCACCGCCCGGACAAAGCATAAAACTACCTTGCGTAAGCGCCTTCTGCCGATATCCGCCGATGCGGTACTGCCGGAAGGGCCGATCGTGCTGAAGGGCGGTGCGTCTGACGTCGGCACTTTGTTGTCCTCCCATGGCGTCCACGGGCTCAGCCTCGTGCGACTTGATCGCTGGGAAGCGGCCAAAGAGCGCGGAGACCCGATTACTGCCGAGGGACAAGAAGTGAAGATTCATATACCCTTCTGGCTGTCTCAGGCGCGCGTACCCTAAAAGAGGAATTCACAGGATGATTTTCCGTCAGTTATTTGACCAAAGCTCCTACACCTATACCTATCTTCTGGCGAGCCGGGAGGGGGGCGAGGCCTTGATCATCGATCCGGTGCTTGAAAAAGTGGATCGCTATCTTGCGCTGTTTGAAGACCTCGGCGTTAAGTTGGTCAAGGCGATCGACACCCATGTCCATGCTGATCACATTACCGGACTGGGCGCCTTGCGCGACCGCACCCACTGCATAACGGTCATGGGTGCTCAATCGCAGGTGGACGTTGTGTCAATGCGGGTAGACGATGGCGATACAATTGACGTGGACGGCATCCAACTGACCGCGCTTTATACGCCGGGGCATACTTCAGACAGCTATTCTTTTCTCATGGATGACCGCGTCTTTACAGGCGACACCCTGTTTATTCGAGGGACCGGTCGCACGGATTTTCAAAATGGCAGTGCCAAGGATCAGTACAACTCACTTTTCAACAAGCTCCTGAAGCTTCCGGAAGATACCTTGGTCTATCCCGGTCACGATTACAAAGGTGATACGGTCAGCACCATCGGAGAAGAAATCCGCCATAATCCGAGACTTCAGGTTTCTTCAGAAGCTGAATATGTGGAACTGATGAGCCATCTCAAACTCGCTGACCCCAAAATGATGGATGTAGCGGTGCCCGCCAACCTGAAGATCGGTCTCAGTCAGGACGAACTTGAGAAGCGCGGCTGGGCCTTTACGCCGGAAGATGCGGCGGAGGTGAGCAGCACGTCTTCTTTTGTTTTTGCCGATCTGAGGGACGATAAAGAAAGGCAAAAACACGGGGTCATCGAGTTTTCGGTCCATGCGCCCTATGGAGATCTTCAGGAAAATGTTGCTCCTAATGGCATGCTGCGCACACTGGTCGAGGCACGCGGGGCAAAACTCGTATTTTACTGCGCCTTTGGAGAGCGTTCGGCCATGGCCGTACAGGCCGCGCGGGATGCCGGTCTTGATGCCTGGCATGTGACCGGGGGCATTAACGCCTGGGAAGAAAAAGGCTTGCCCCTGGTGAGCCCTAGCTGAGGGGTAATCTGCTCGTGATACTTTTCTTGAACCGCTTGAGCTTTCTGTTGGTTTTGGTCGGCCTTGCCATGGCCGTTGCTGTTGGTTCCGCGCAGGCAGAGGCGCGCACAACGCTTCATCGGGGCAACGCCTCGGAGCCTGATACGCTTGATCCCCAAAAAGCTAACATCGTTCCGGATCAGGTGATCATTGGCGACATGGTGCTGCCTTTAGTCGCCAGTAATGCCAAGGGCATGGAAATCCCGGGAGGCGCTTCCCATTGGGACATTAGTGAAGATGGATTGACTTACACTTTCTATCTTCGGGAAGGCCTCAAGTGGTCAGATGGAAGCCCGATCACCTCTGAAGATTATGTGGCGGGTATGCGCCGCCTTTATACGCCGGCCACAGCCAGTCAGGCGGCGGCTTTCGTCTATATGATCGAGAATGCCCAGGATGTACACCAAGGCGCCAAACCGCCTGAAGAACTGGCAGTGCGCGCGATTGACGACCAAACGGTAGAGGTCAAGCTCTGGCGACCGGAACCACAGTTCCTCAATACCATCAGCTCAGTATGGTTTGCGCCGATCCCGCGCGCCGTGGTGGCACAATATGGCGACGCCTGGACCAAACCGGAGCACTTTGTTGCGAGCGGACCTTTCCTGCTTAAGGCGTGGATCCCGAATGACCAGATCGTGCTTGCCAAAAATCCGAACTTCTTTGAAGCCGATCAAATCAAGCTTGATGAGGTTGTTTACTATCCAAGCGAGAATTCAGAATCGGCGCTGAAACGGTTTCGGGCGGGCGAACTTGACTTCGTGTCCGGCGTACCCTCTCACAAGATTGATTTCTTGAAAGAACATTTGGCCGCGGAGACGCGGCTGAGTGCCTATCCGGCGATCAATTACATTGTTTTCAACACGTCGATCGCCCCTTTTGATGACAAGCGGGTGCGCACTGCACTTGCCATTGCCATTGACCGTGAGGTCTATGCGGGCAAGATCATGAAGAAAGGCGAGCAGCCAGCCGTCAGTTTCGTGCCCGCCGCCATTCGGGACTATCCAACGCCGACAATGGATTACGCGGATATGCCCCTTGCCCAGCGGCAGACCCTTGCGCGAGCGCTTCTAGAAGAGGCCGGCTTTAACGATATGAACCCGCTGTCCTTTGATTTTCGGGTGCGGGCCAGTCCGGATCGCAAACGCGGCGCGGTGGCAATTGCAGGCATGTGGAAGGCGATTGGGGTTGAAGGTAAGATCCATTCAACAGAGCTTAAAACTCACTATGCGGATATCGATAGCGGCAATTATGTGGTCGCGGGCGCTGGATTTGTCGGCTCCTCGGGGCCGGAAATTTTTCTGGAGCTTTTCCTGTCCGACAACACCATCGGCAATAATTCACGCTACCAAAATCCAGCCTATGACGCCCTCATGGCGGCGGCCTTCCCAATTCCGCAGATTGGGCCGCGCTATGCCAAAATGGCCGAAGCCGAAGCTTTGATGCTGAAGGATTTTCCTGTGGCGCCGATTAATTATTCGGTGACCGGTAATCTCGTTTCAACCCATGTGCGCGGTTATGAAGACAATATCTACGATGCTCATCTCAGCCGCTTTATGTGGATTGAGGAATAAAACTTGACCTCAAGTCCGTTTTGTCGTTTGAGACGGGCCATTCTTGAACTCAATAGCGCCGAGGCAATCCCTCATGTACAGGATTTCAAAACGGTTCGACTTTTCAGCCTCCCACTTTATCGGCGGGCTGCCAGAGACGCACCCTTGCGCCAAGCTGCATGGTCACAATTATGTGGTTGAGGTCGAGCTGACGGGCGAGACCCTCAGTGACGTCGGCTTTATTCGCGACTATCACGAGCTGAAACCGCTCAAGGAGTTCATCGACGACACCCTTGATCACAAGCACCTCAATGACGCCTTGGGCCATGACCGGACAACCTCGGAAGTGTTGGCGAAATGGCTCTTCGACTGGTGCAAGGCACGCTGGCCTGAGACCTCTTGCGTCCGGATCAGCGAAACGCCGCGCACCTGGGCTGAGTACCGCCCCTAAGCCCCTCATTCCTCCCGCTTCTGCTTGACCTACCGGACCTCTCTCTCCAAGATGCAGGCACTTGATCTGGCATTGGAAGGGAGGACCCATGGCATTTCTCAAGATCGATTTTGCTGAGGAAATTTACAGCAAGAGGGCTGAACGGACGCCAGATACGGTGGCGCAGATCTATCAAGGGGTCAGCACGACTTATGCCGAGCTGAATGAACGCGCCAATCAATGCGCCCAGGGACTGATCGCCGAGGGCTGTAAGCCGGATTCTCGAGTCGCCTATATGGGCAAGAATAATTCCGGCTATTTTGAAATGCTCGGCGGTGCCTTCAAGGCCAAGGCCGTGGTTGTTGGCGTCAACTGGCGGCTGGCCGGGCCGGAAGTTGCTTATGTGCTCAACGACTCGAAATCCGAAATCCTCTTCGTCACGGAAGATTTTTACCCATTGGTAGAACAGGTGCTGGCGGATTGTCCGACCGTGCGCAAAGTGGTTGCCATGGATGGTGGGCACGGCTCCTGGATGTCATTCGATGACTGGCGCGACACTTATGAGGCCAATGATCCCAAGCTTCCGAAGTCCGCTGAGGACGATGTCATCCAGCTCTATACCAGCGGCACCACGGGATACCCCAAAGGTGTTCAGCTGACCAACGCCAATTATGCAGACGTGCTTTATCAGGCCGAGCACGGCGGCTGGGCGAACTGGCAGGAAGGCGAAATCAGCCTTGTCTGCATGCCGCTCTTTCATGTGGCTGGCGTGAACATCGGTATTCTGGGGTTCTGGCTCGGCTGCACCAACATCATTTTGAAAGATGTGGACCCACAGGAAATTCTACGCCTGATGGAGACCTACAAAATCAACCACGCCTTTATGGTGCCGGCGGTTATTTTGATGCTGCTCAACCAACCCAATATCAATGATGTAGATGTGTCGAGTTTGAAGAACATCATCTATGGCGCCTCGCCCATTGCAGAAGATGTGCTCTTGCGCGCGCGAGACCGGTTCGGCTGTGACTTTATACAGGTTTACGGTCTGACGGAAACAACGGGCGCGGCCACCTCTCTGCCGCCAGAAGATCATGATCCGGCGCGTGGAAAACTCAGGTCCTGCGGCAAACCTAACCCGCATGTAGAAATCCGCATTGTCGATGACAACGGCGACGACGTGGCGCAAGGCGAAGTCGGCGAGATCATTATGCGTTCTCCTTGCATCATGAAGGGCTATTGGAACAAACCAGATGCCACGAAGGAGGCGGTAGTGGACGACTGGTTCCATACCGGTGACGCGGGTTTCCTGGACAAAGATGGCTATGTCTTCATTCACGACCGGGTGAAGGACATGATCATTTCAGGCGGCGAAAATGTTTATCCGGCGGAAGTGGAAAACGCCCTCTTTGCTCACCCGGCCGTAGCGGACGCCGCGGTTATCGGCGTGCCAGATGAAAAATGGGGCGAGGCTGTTAAAGGCATTGTTGTGCTGAAACCTGGTGAAAATGCCAGCGCTGAGGATATCATTGCTCATACCCGCACCCTCATTGCCGGTTTTAAGACACCCAAGACCATCGATTTCATTGACGCGCTGCCGCGCAACCCTTCAGGCAAGGTGCTTCGCCGCGAACTGCGCGCGCCCTATTGGGATGGGAAAGGACGTCAGGTCGGTTAGGGTCAGTCGAGCCGCTTCCTGAAGGTCAGAATCGACAGGGCCATCGTCACCGCGAAGAAGGCGAGAATGGCCCAGACCTCGCCTGCAAGCTGGCTCAGTTCGGCGCCGCGCAGCATAATGCCGCGGATAATACGCAAAAAATGTGTGAGCGGCAGAACCTCGGCAATCCATTGCGCCCATTTCGGCATGCCGTCAAAGGGGAACATAAAGCCTGACAGCAAAAGGGACGGCAGGAAAATGAGGAGCGTCATTTGAAAGGCCTGGAACTGACTGTTGGCGAAGGTCGAAATCAGTAGCCCCAAGGTGAGCGAGGCCGCGACAAATGCCAGCGCGCCGAGATAGAGATCGAGAAGCGATCCCCGGATCGGCACATCGAACAAAAGATCACCTACAAACAGAATGAGCGCTACCTGGATGAGCCCGATCAGAATGTATGGAGTGATCTTGCCGATCATAAGTTCGATAGAACGCACGGGCGTGGTGATCAGAAACTCGATGTTACCGCGCTCCTTCTCGCGCACGAGTGCGACCGAGGTGAAGAGCACCATGGTCAAGGTCAGGATGACGCCGATCAGGCCTGGCACAATCTGCACTTCGGTGCGACGCTCGGGATTGTAAAAGGCCCTGATTTCCAGGAAGGGCACCGATCGCTCTGAAAGAGCTTCGGGCGCGTTTTCACCGGAGGGCACCAGACCTTGCAGACGCTGGGCGATGCCGGAAATAATGGGATCGCTGGCATCCACCATAAGCTGCCCGGCCGCCCGGGATGGGTCCTGCAGGCGGCGTTCAAAGTCAGGCGGGATCACAAGACCGGCCATGACCTTGCCCTCCTGCAGGAGCTTTTCGATCTCTTTACCTGAGCCCACGACATATTCAAGGTCGACGACCTGGCTCGCGACAATGTTCTGAACGACTTGCCGGGAGAGGCTTGTGTCCGCCTGATCCGCCACCGCGATGGGCAAATGGCGCACATCCATATTGATGGCATAACCGAACAAGACGATCTGCAAAATCGGGATGCCGACTACCATGCCGCCGGTCAAGCGGTCACGCCGGAGTTGGCGAAACTCCTTGGCGGCGATAGCTATAGTGCGCCTCAGCCACTTCATGCGGCGGACCTTTCGTCTGTACGGGTTACCTCAACAAAGACATCTTCAAGGCTTGCCGACACGGCTTCGACGCGGGCGTCAATGGCGCTTTGCTTTAAGGCACGATCAACGGTTTCAACGGCATCGGTCATAGATGGACGGCACATCACGCGAAGGCGCGCGCCCAGTTGAGCAACGGAGAAGACATTCGGCAGTGCCATGACGGCTGCCTTGGCGGCAGCAATCTCCTGGGTTGTCACCTGAACGACCGTGGACGCGACATTGTCCATCAATTCCTTTGGCTCCCCCATGGCAACGACCACCCCCTGGTTGAGGAAAGCCAGGCCATGGCAGCGCTCCGCTTCATCCATGTAATGTGTCGAAACAAGAATGGTCGTCCCTTGATCGACCAGGTTGAAAAGACTGTCCCAAAAGTCGCGGCGGTTTTGCGGGTCCACCGCACTGGTGGGCTCGTCAAGAAAGAGAAGCTTCGGGCGATGCATGGTGGCGGCGGCCAGAGCGAGCCGTTGTTTCTGACCACCTGACAGCGTCCCGGCCATTTGCTGACGAAATTCATTGAGCTGATAAAGGTCGCGCAGCTCAGCCAGCCGTTTTTTCTTTTTGCCCAGGGGCAGGGTGTAAATTTGAGCGACGAAATCAAGATTTTCATCGACGGTCAGGTCATCGTAGAGCGAAAACTTCTGGGTCATGTAGCCGATGTTGCGGCGCACGGCTTCCGGCTGGGCTTTGATGTCGAGACCCAGAACTTCAGCGGAACCTTCCGAGGGTCGCAAAAGCCCGCAGAGCATCCGGATCAGTGTGGTTTTGCCGGAGCCGTTTGGTCCCAGAAAGCCAAAGATGCGCGCTTCGGGGATGGCGAGATCCACATGGTCGACTGCAACCTTCGAACCGAAGCGGCGGGTCAGACCTTTGGTGGTGATGGCCGTGCCCATGTGGATTTATCCTTTCACACGGATCTCAACCGGCAGGCCGGTCGGCAAATCCTTTGCGCTGCCCTCAATCAGGTCGATCTCGGCCTGATAGGAAAGACGGGTGCGGTCGTGTTCCGTAAGCGCAAAGTAAGGCGTGAAAGCCGCCTCACTTGAGATGAAACGCAGCTTGCCTTTGAAGGTGCCCTCTACCCCTTCCACATGGACAGCGATATTTGCAGACGCCTCAAGGGCGGCGCGCGCATCCACCGGCACAAAAACCCGGGCATAGGGCGTGCTGTCACCTGAGAGGATGACCACCGCCGCACCGGACGGCGGGCGTTCGCCCTTGTCGTAGGGTAGAGCTTCGACGACACCCGCCACGGGCGCCCTGACCGTCAAGCGTTCCAGATGCACGCGTGCCTGATCGGCCGCTGCTTCAGCCCCCTTCAGAGAGGCCCGTGCCTGATCAAGCTCCTCGGCCGTTGCGCCTTCCAGCAATTCATTCAGCTCGGCGGTGCGCTGCTCGAGCGCGGCCTCGGCATTGGCAAGGTTCAGTGTTGCCTGATCGAAAAAGGCCTGAGAGACCGCACCGTCGCGCACAAGGTCTTTTGCGCGGTTGAAATCCTTCCTGGCGGTTTCGCGCGCGGTCTCAGCCCCCTCGCGCCGGGCGATGGCGCTATCGACACGCTCCTGGCGCGGCCCCCGGACGATTTCAGCCAGACGCGCCCGCGCTTGGTCGCGCGCCGCCTCCATCTGGGTCAACCGGGCCTGTAGCAATCTCTTGTCCTGCACCAAAATCACATCACCGGCCTTGACCTTGTCGCGCTCGTGCACCCGGATTTCAGTAATTGGCTCCGGCGCCTCGGAGATTAGCGTGATGCGCTCGCGCTCTAGCGTTCCGACCAGCACATTCTCATTTTTGTCTGAGCAGGCAGCCGTGAGCGTTGTGAGCAGCAGCAGGCCTGTGAAGTATCGCAAGGTCATTTGGAACCTCCCTCATGTGGCATGGCACCGTGCAGGAACAGCTTTGAGGTATGAGCGGCAAATGCTTCACGAAAGGTTTCGTCAAAAGAAATACCAAGCCCCTCTTCGGCGACAGGTCGGGCCAGGAACGGGAAGACCGTCATGCCAATTAGTGACAAGAGCGCGAAGAAAGGATTGAGGTCAGCCCTGAAATTACCGCGCTCAATTTCATTCAGGATGCGCATGGGAACAAGTGCCGCAATCTCGCTGGCATAAACTTTGATAAACCGCTCGCGCAGGTGCGGGTCACCCAGGACAACCTCCTTGATGATAAAGGAGGGAATGAGAGGCTCGGCCAATAGAACGGTCGTGACCGATTGAACAAAGCCGGTCAGACTTTCCTCAGCGGCGCTGCCCTCCTTCAAGGCATCACGCAGGCGCGGCAAGAGCATGCCCGTGACTTCATCAAGCGCGGCCTCAAAGAGCCCCTGTTTCGATCCGAAGTAGTAGTGAATCATGGCGGGTGTCACGCCCGCCGCTTCGGACACCTGGCGGACCGACACATTGGCCATGCCGTGCTGAGCTGCCAGACGCAAGGCCGTATGGGTCAGCCTGACGTGCACATCATCTGTGCCTTTCTGCCTTTGAGGGCGTCCGGGTCCGCGCTGTCTCGTCATCGTATTTGCCATTTCATTTTATTTAATCAACCGTTTAATTAATTCGAATCCGTACGAGAGTCAATAGCCGGGCAATCAGCTGGGGAAAACCTGGAATTTGTTCTTGATTTGTTCATTTAAGGTGTGCGAAATGCCGATTTTCGAACTTGCCCCAAAGGACCCCCAAATGATTGACCACATTTCGGTTGGCGTGAACGATCTCGCCGAGAATGCCAAGATCTATGACGCCGCCCTCGCCGCCATCGGCTGGAAGCAACTCTTCAAAGAAGGGGATTTTGGGCTCGGTTATGGGCCCGACAAAGAGGCTATTCTGTGGATCCAAAACCCCGGAGATGGCAAGCCTGCAACGGCCGGCAATGGCACCCATATCTGCTTTAAGGCCCCCACCCGCGCCGCGGTGGATGCTTTTCACGCGGCTGCCCTGGCGGCAGGTGCAAGCGATGCAGGCGCGCCCGGACTGCGGCCGGAATATACGCCGGATTATTACGGTGCATTTTTCTATGACCTGACCGGCAACAAAATCGAGGCGGTTTGCTTTGGCGACTAAGAACCCTATCCATGCAGATGGTAAACACCGCTGCTCCTGGCCGGGCACGGATCCTTTTTACGTGGCCTATCACGACGAGGAATGGGGCGTACCAGAATATGACGATCAGGCGCTGTTTGAAAAACTGATCCTGGATGGATTTCAGGCGGGCCTTTCCTGGATCACCATATTGCGCAAGCGGGAGAATTTCCGCGCCGCCTTTGATGGATTTGATCCGGAAAAAATCGCCCGCTACCGCCCGGCCCGGGTCGAAAAACTCCTCAAGAACGAGGGCATCATCCGCCATCGAGGCAAGATCGAAGCGACGATCGGCAATGCGCAAGCCTGGTTGGAAATTCAGGAGAAGGGCCCCGGATTTTCGGCCTATCTCTGGGATTTCTTTGAAGGTGAACCCCTCCAAAACAGTCCCCGGAGCCTCAGCCAAGTGCCCGCTTCCACGCCCCTTTCCGAGGCTATCTCCAAAGACCTCAAAAAGCGCGGATTTAAGTTCTGTGGCCCCACGATTGTCTACGCGTTCGCTCAGGCTGTTGGCATGGTCAATGATCATGTGGTGGATTGCTATCGCCACAAAGAGGTACAGGCGCTCAGCCGCTAAGCTTTGAGATTTTGCGGACTTGCGCTGTGCCCCGAATTTGTGTGTAAACTGGCGAAGTCTTTTTACCGAAGGGGCTGATCACGCCTCTTTTTGCGCAACGATCAGGACCTTATCCACGTGAGACCAGTAGTCATCAGCGGCACGGGGCTTTATACGCCGCCCTTTACGATCTCTAACGAAGAACTCGTTGAATCTTTCAATACCTACGCGACCCGATTTAATGAAGAAAATGCCGCGGCAATTGCTGAGGGCCATGTTGCGGCGATTGACACCTCGAGCGTCGAGTTCATTGAAAAGGCCTCTGGTATCAAACAGCGGTTTGTCGTTGAAAAGGAAGGCATCCTGGATCCGGATCTGATGCGTCCGAGCATCCCTGAACGCAGCAATGAAGAGATTTCTATCCTTGCTGAAATCGGCGTCGCGGCAGCCAAGGAAGCGATCGCTGCTGCGGGCCTCACCGCCGACGATATTGACGGCGTGCTGGTCGCCGCCTCCAACATGCAGCGCGCCTATCCTGCCATGGCGGTGGAAGTGCAGGACGCTCTCGGCATTGAGGGCTTTGGTTTTGACATGAATGTCGCCTGTTCGTCCGCGACCTTTGGTATTCAAGCCGCCGCCGACATGATCCGGGCTGGATCGGCAGACCGTCTCTTGGTTGTTAATCCTGAAATCTGTTCAGGCCATCTCAATTTCAGAGATCGGGACGCACATTTTATCTTTGGGGATGTTGCCACCGCCATTGTTCTGGAAGCCAAGGACATCAGCACATCAGATACCCAGTGGGAGATTATTGGCACCAAGCTGATGACCAAGTTCTCAAACAACATCCGCAACAACTTTGGCTTTCTCAATCACTGTGATGAAAGCGGTATCGGCCAGCCAGACAAATTGTTTGTTCAGCAAGGGCGTAAAGTTTTCAAAGAAGTGGTGCCCATGGTCGCCAAAATGATGGTCGGACACCTTGAGGAGCTGGGGCTGGGCCGCGACGAACTCAAGCGCATCTGGCTGCACCAGGCCAACATCAACATGAATCAGCTCATCGCCAAAATGGTTTTTGATCGCGAGATTGACCCGGTTTCCACACCAACCATTTTGGACGAATACGCCAACACCAGCTCAGCGGGCTCCATTATCGCCTTCCACAAGCATTCCGCGGATATGGATGCGGGAGACCTCGGGCTGATCTGTTCTTTTGGTGCGGGCTATTCTGCCGGTTCCGTGGTGATCCGCCGCCTCAACTAAGAGGTCAATGGGCCATATAGACCGGAAGTTTCATGTCCTGAAGGATTTGCCGGGTGGCACCACCAAAAATGAACTCCCGCATGCGGCTGTGCCCATAGGCGCCCATGACAATCAGCTCGGCGCCATGCTCAACGGCATAGTCCATCAGCATATCTCCTGCGGACTTTGTTGAGCCTTCCAGCACGACGGTTTCTGCCTTGACGCTGTGGCAGGCCAAATAGCTGGCTGGCCGCGCGACTTCGCGGGCTGTTTCTTCCTTGTCATCGCCGATGGCGACAATTTCTACTTTTGAAAAGAGCGGCAAGAACCCGCGGGCTTGACGCACGGCACTCGCCGCTTCGCTTCCGCCGTCCCAACCAATGACCACATGTGATCCCCGGAATGGGCGCGCACCTTCCGGCACGATCAGGAAAGGACGGTGACAGCCAATCAGCAGGTCCGGCAAAACATTACTGATTTCCGGTCCCAGACCCGGGGTCGGCTGCGCACAAACAACGAGATCCGTGAGCTGACTTTCTTCCTGAAGCACCGCGAGAATGGGGCCCTTCGTCTGATGGAAAGAGATGGAGGGTGCTTCGTGGCATTCGCCATAAGGCTTGAGGGCAACGCCGGCTTCGCTGGCGGCGGCCTGTGTTGCTTCTTTGGCCTTTTTGGCCATTTCGTCAGCTGCGCCTTCTACGGCATCAATGATGTCCTGCGCGACCATACCGGAATATCCCTCTCCCATGACAGGCAGGTATTCTGTTGGCTCGGCCCGGACGAAAAGCGCGTTGACATGGGCACCCAAACTCTTGGCGACAGACAAAGCTACGGTCAACAGCTCCCGGTCGTTTGCCTGACCGGCAATCGGAACAAGAATACTGCGAATGGACATGGAAATACTCCCTCTCTGGTGGCCCTATTGAGAAGGTAGAGATTAGATACGGCGAGTCAACCAGATGCGACGAATTGTGCCACCCAATGTGCGTTATTTGCTTTTGGCTTTGGTGGGCCAGGGGCGGCGGGCGCGGCGGCGATTTTCCTCAAATGTCTCAAGCTGGCGTTCAACCTCGTGGAACAAGGTGCCAACAGGGAAGGCCCCTCCCTTACCACGCTTGCCGACGGACATGCCGGTCAGGATCTCCATGGCGCGCTCAACCTCCGACACCGGATAGATGTGGAACTTGCCCTTTCGACAGGCCTCGATCACATCATCACGCAGCATCAGGTCCGACACGTTTTTCTCAGGAATAATGACGCCTTGCTGTCCCGTCAGCCCTTTGCCCTTACAGATGTCAAAGAAGCCTTCAATCTTTTCGTTGACGCCGCCGATCACTTGCATGTCCCCATGCTGGGAGACAGAGCCGGTCATGGCAAGATCCTGCCGGATGGGCACCTGGGCGATTGCGGACAGGAGCGCGCAGAGCTCTGCCGCTGAGGCGCTATCGCCGTCAATCATGCCGTAGGTTTGCTCAAAGACCAGCGTCGCACTAAAAGACAAGGGTTGATGGGGCAGGAACTTCGCCTGCATGTAGCCGCCGAGGATCATCACCCCCTTGGAATGACTGGGCCCGCTTTCCTCGACTTCAGACAAAATGTCGACCACCTGCTCTATGACCGGCCGATCCGCTTCGCCCATGCGCGCCCGGGCGGTGATCCGGCAGGGCTGACCAAAGGAAAGTTCAAGCCCGGTGACGACGAGCCCATTGATCTGACCGATTTTGGCACCCGTCACATCGATCTTGACGTAGTCTTCGTGGATAACTTCATGGGATCGCTCGCGGTAGAGATCAAGTCGGCGAACCCGCGCGTTCTCCGCAGCGATAACATCGGTGGACATCACCTGATGGCGCCCTTCTGATAGAGCTTTGTGCCCTGCTTCGACCATGAGATTGATCAGCGGCTGGCGGCGCAAGGAAAGGCGGGTTGCGTCTTCGGCTTGACGCGCCGCAAATTCTATCAGGCGCCCCAGGGCCTCATTTGAGAATGGTAGCAGATCCCTCTCTGATGCTTCCTCTTGAAGCTGCGTGGCATAGACCCGCTCACTCTGCGGCGTGCGCGGCATGTCCGGTGCATAGTCGGCCATGACTTTAAAGAGATCCGAATAATCCGGGTCGAGCCGGTCGAGGCGATAGTGCCAGTAACGACTACCAATCAGGAGAATTTTACCTTCAAAGGGGATCGGCTCGGGCTCGAGCTCTTCGCCCTCATATTCACCCAGCCATTGATTGGGCGTGTCAATTTGTATCAGTCCTGTGCGCAGAGTGCGCTTGACCACTTCCCAGCCAAAGGGAAAGGACAAAAGTTCTTCAATATCGAGAATGAGAAAGCCGCCACTGGCGCGGTGAAAGGCACCGGGATGAAGCGCGGCAAAATCATAATCTGGCCGATCCAGTGCGGTTCCGGTCCGCAGCGAACCCACAAGCTCACCATAGACCGGCGCTTGTTCGACACAAACCGGCGCCCCCAGGCGGTCGCCTTGAGTGATAAAACAGTTCACGGCGTATTTCGCCAGTTTCGATTTCAATCCACCGGTCAGTTTCTCGATAGGAGACAAAACCTCTTCATCTGCCTGGCGGAAGAGATCCAGATTGTCCAGAAGGTCATTGCGCAACGAGATGAGATAGTGGTTCATCTTGTCATCGCCAGCAAAATCCCGAGCGACAGGCACGAGATAGCGGTCGATGACTTCCTTGCCGGTTTCCCGGTCCAGTGCCTCATGGGCCTCTTCGCTCAGACGGTTCCATCTGGCCAGGTTGGCCACGATCTCGTCGAGCTCATCCTGGATCTCCGCCATAATGGCTTCCAAGCGACGGCGCTCCTGATAAGGAAGACGAGCGATGTCTTCGTCGTCCATCGGAACGCCATCTTTAAGCGGCACAACGCGCAAATCGTCGTCCTCGGCGACAATGGCCATGTTCTCCGCCGCCGCACGTTCCTGCAAAGCGCGAATGCGATCATTGGGTTCGCGATCGATCGCTTCTGACTTTTCAAGATATTCATCAGATGCAAAAACCTCAGGCACCTCTAGGAGCAAGGTCTTGATAGTTTCCTTAAGCGCCTTTTGAAACTCCGGACCTCTGCCCGGTTTCAATTTCAAGGCAATCGGCGCTTTGGGCTCATCGAAATTATAGACATAGACCCAGTCCGGGGGGGTGGGATTGCGATCTGCCAGTTCTTCGACAAAGCGGGTCACCGGTTTCAAGTGGCCTGATTCCGCCGGGCAAACCACATAGAGATTATATCCGGGATGTTCGACCGCGCAGGCAAAGCGGATCGCCTCCTCTGCACGCTCCTGGCCGATCATCGGACGATCTTCGGCTTCGATGGCGCCCTCGCCCCAGGCGGAGGTGTCGCAGACCAAACGCAGCTGATCGCCCACCAGAGCGCGCGGCGCCACGAAGGATTTCTCCTCGTCGCCCTGAAATCTTTCCGTAATCTGGCGCCAACCAAACCCCATGCGCCGTCCACCTTAATCCGTTTACCCAAAAGCGCAGAAAACCTGATGAAACATGGGCTATGCCGCGCAATTCTCTTCAAAACCTAACGCAAAATCGTTACGAAGGACCTATGACAGGAACAAAAAAACGCCTCCCCAAAACAACCGTGCCGACCCGGGCCTGGCAGCGCATGCTGTCCGGGCGACGGCTGGATTTGCTGGATCCCTCACCGCTTGACATTGAGCTTGAGGACATCGCACTGGGGCTTGCCTTTGTGGCCCGATGGAATGGTCAGACCCGGGGCGACAATCCATTTTCGGTGGCCGAACACAGCTTGCTTGTGGAGCGGATCGCTGCCGCGTTTGAACCCGGCCTGTCGGCGCGGTGGCGGCTTGCCGCGCTTTTGCACGATGCGCCTGAATATGTCATCGGCGATATGATTTCGCCTTTCAAAGCGGCTGTGGGCGTCGACTATAAAGCCCTGGAAGAGCGCCTGTCTGAAGCGGTCCATCGCCGGTTTTCCCTGCCACCGGTTTTGCCGCAAAAGATCAAAACGCTGATCAAGCGCGCCGATCACGCCTCTGCATATTTTGAAGCCGTGCAGCTGGCCGGTTTTACGGAGGACGAAGCGCGCAGGCTTTTCAAACGGCCTCGTTTTAAGGACCCTGACCTTGAACGCTTGCGGCTGAGACCGGTCGCGCCCTCGGTCGCCCGTGAGCGTTTTATTGCCCGCGCCGAGCACCTGATGAAGGCAATGGAACGAGGCGCCTAGGCAGAATCCTGGCTGTTGCGAATTTTGGAAAGCAGATCGGCTGCGGGAGACTTGGCTCGGCTCTTGTACCATTTCTCGAAGTCCGGGGCAGGAAGCGGCCGGGAGAAATAATATCCCTGGACGTAGTGACATCCCAGTTTCTCGAGTTCTTTCCATTGAGCGAGGGTTTCAACCCCCTCGGCTACTACTTCCAGACCGAGTGATTTGCCTAACGAAATAACAGTGCTGACGATTGAGAGATTGCCCTTGTTGTCAGGCACGCCGTCGAGAAATGATTTGTCGATCTTGATACGGTCGACCGGCAGGTCCTTTAAGTAAGCCAATGACGAGTGACCCGTACCAAAATCGTCGATCGACAGACTGAAGCCCTTTTCTTTAAAGCTTCTCAGCTTTGACATAGCCTGATCAATGTTGCCCATGACGACACTTTCAGTAACCTCGAGCTCAATGGTGCGGGGGTCCAGGCCGGCGTTTTTTACAGCCGCTTCAACTTTATCGACCAAAGTCGCATCAGAAAACTGAACTGGAGAAAGATTGACAGCGATGCGCAGCGGCGTCATCCCCCGCGCTGCCCATTCTTTCGCTTGGCGGCAAGCCTCTTGCAGCACCCATTCACCAATTTCGCCAATGACATTGCACCGCTCCGCGAGGCTCACAAAGACATTCGGGCTCACGAAGGTGCCATCCTTGCGCTGCCAACGCAGCAGAGCCTCGACAGCCATGACCTCACCTTTAAGACCAAGCTGTGGTTGGTAGTAGAGCTGTAATGAGCGGTTCTTGATGGCGGTGCGGAGCTCGTCCTCGAGGACCTTATTAGCACGCACTTCTTCATCAAGCTTGTTGTCGTAGAAATGGATTTGACCGCTGCCCATTTGTTTTGCCTGATAAAGCGCAATGTCAGCTTTGCGCACGAGCTCAGCGCGGCTTTCGTCATCCTGCGGATAAAAGCTGATACCAATGCAAGCTTCCACGTGATGGGTGTAACCATCAATCTCTATTGGCTCAGAAAGCGCTTTGAGAATTCTTTCAGCGGGCCGCGTGACATCCTGCAAATTATTCAGACCGGTTGCGACAAAAACAAATTCGTCCGCACTCAGGCGCCCGATTGTGTCGACCTCCCGCGCAGTTTGACGCAGGCGGTCGCTAACCGTTTGCAGGATCTGATCACCGGTATCATGACCGAAGGCCTCATTGATCTGCTTAAATCGATCCAAATCCAACAGCATCACACTAACCAATGTGCCATTGCGCCGCGCTTCCTTGATCGCGTCCTCCAACCGACGATTAAATTCGTTTCGATTGGCAAGCCCGGTCAGCGGATCGAAGTAAATGAGCTTGTGAATAGCTTCTTCGGACCTCAATCGATCCATAATGTCGCGCACGAGGCATGTATACTGACGGGGCTCCTGCTCAGTTTTTGTGCTCACGACAATTTCGGCGGAGAAAGAAGTGCCATCGGTGTGGTAAGCCCGACACCTTAGAGTCCGCCCCGCCAATTGGGACAGATCGATATGGTTCTGATTGTCCAAGTTGTGGCGATCTTCAATATCCGTTCCCTCGACCAGCCCATCGCTTGAAATGAACTTGGCCAAATTCAAGGGATTGATTTCATTGGCAATCACACCTAAGCGTTTTTCACTTTGAGAGTTAGCTGACAGAATCAAACCATCTTCGGAAACGGTCAAGATAGAGTCGGGCACGGTGTTCACAATATCGGCGATCGACTTTTTCTTGTCGGCTTTGGCTTCGTCGCCCCGCAAGATCAAAAACAGGATCGTCAGGATGTACAGCATGATGACGGCCAAAAGCCCGACCATCATGGTCACTGTTACTGTATGCCCAACCCCTTCGGACTCCAGTATCTCGGTGGAGTAACCGATACCCAACGCTTCATCCCAATACCACACGCCCAAAACACGCGCGCCATGATAGGAAACATAGGAATAAAGATTTGAAAGGGTGTTGTTTTGTTGGCTCTCGCGAAGGCGGTCGACAAATTCTCGAGCGGTTGACCTGGCTTTACTTAGTGTTTGGTCCTGGTCGGCGTCATAGTCTGTTCGGACCTGCGAACGCTCAAGATCCGGAAATTGCAACAAGGCGTGTTTGTGATCCGCATGGCCAACGGTCTCATGCATCGCAATGTCAAATCGCGGTCTGGCTAGAATGCGGCCGTCTCGGTTGAAGACAACGGTTTCGCCCGTATCCCGAAAACGTCCGAGCCGTGTCAACTTTTCGAGCTCACTCTCGAGATCAAAACGTACTGCGAAAAGCGCAAGCGCGTTGCCATCTTTGTCTTTGATCGGCGCGATGACCACTGATTCAATATCGGGTTCCTGGGATTGTGATCCCGGGTTCTGTGTTTGCGGCTCTACAAACATGGGCGGTGTTGTCACGGCATTGCCTGCTGCTGCCTGGACGAACAACCCGGATTGATCAAGGCGCTTGGAGATAAGCGCATTTGTGTGCGGATCGTGAGATACGATCACCGTTCCGTCGAAGCTCAAAACGGCATAGCCCAAATAGCCTTGCTCGCGAACCAATGGATCCAGATAGGCTTTCAGAACATCTTCCGTTGAGATTGTGCGGCCAGCCTGACCGTCCTGAAGCATGGATTTCGTGGCGGTTACTACGACGGGGCTGTTGGCGATGAGCGATGTCGACGTGCGCGCCTGCGCATATCTGGCCGTGACCAGTTGCTGGATATCACTGATGACACTTGTGAGTTCGGCCTGGGATCTGTTTTGGGCGATGACCGTTAGCTTCTCACGCGCCAATAGCGACCCTGACATCAAAGCCACCAAGGCGATGATTGTCACGGCACAAAAAAGCGCGTTGCGAAGATCTGGTTTGATCAAAGCCTGCTCCACCGTGTCTGTGCAAACATGCTCCGGTCGATTCCATCGACCCGTTTGCGACCCCATTTCTGCGGGTTCCCCATAAAACGGACCCCACCTGAGAAGACATCAAACCAAATTTGGCTTTATGAAGTATGAATGGGCCAAACGAAAAGCGCGCCAACAACAGTCAGCGCGCCTTATCCGGCCTTTGGAAGGCACGGTCATTCACAATTTGTTAAGCCCAATCTGGGCGGATCAGCTTAGTCGTCTAAGAGACGGAAACCAATTTCTTCGGCTTCTGTGAGATCTCTGATGAATATGCTGAAAATATTTATATTGCCGGTCGAAGCACCGCACATTGTCATGCGGAAAACACCATCGTGACCCTTCCGACTATCGAGGACCCCAATCCCCCTTCTGCGGAGATCGCGAGCCATCTCCGTCAAGGTTATGGCTTGTGTTTCCTCACACTGTAATGATCCATCCGGCTTAAAGACTTCTGTGGTCTCATCCTCAGCTTGTGCAGCTGTAGAAATCATCAAGAGCCCAAGAGTGACGAACAATCCCAAAATTCGCATTCTTTTGACCTACTTACCCTATTTTCCCCCAAAAATAACACGATACTCAAACGCTACGCCACACTCACTTTGTTAACCATTCGTTAACAATTGGAAATATAGCCAGCTATTTGCTGTTGCCAACATTTTTTTTCATCTGAGTTCTCATATTTTTTTGGCATCAAAATCACGTCAACACAAGCCCAACGGTCAAAATATCTATCTTAGGGTGTGTTGAACCTTTTTTCCCTCTTACAGTTCTTTTTGTGTGCCGGTTTACACTCAAAGACCGGCAATTGTGGTTGATTGGAGGCTCAAAGTCCCTATCCACCCTAATACGCGAGGTTTGGAATGACCCACGGCTTAAAAATCGTCACCCTTTTCCTGGCCAGCCTGATCGCAAGTGGCTGTGCGGTAGAGGCCCATGACGCCAACAAGGAGCTTGGCGCCAGACACACATTGAACCCTGCGACCGAGGGCGCAAACCTCGACCTGGTCATGATGGAGGTCGAAATAGCGCTGGCAAAGGCCCGCGAAGACATCAGCGCCCGCAGAGCGGATCTGGACTTTGCCGCTCGGGAAATGGCGCTGGCGAAGGTGGAAATGGCTCAGCTCAGCCTGTCGCAGCGGGAAAAGCGCGAAATGACGGCAGAGCTTGCACGTGCCAAGGCAGATCTTGAAGCCGCAGACACCGAATTGGCCAGAGCCAAAGATGAGCTGGCCAGGGCGCAGCGGGAGCTGCAGACCGAATTTGCCAGGCTGAAGAACGAACTTCATGAGCTTGAGGGCAAGTCCGCAGAATAGAATGCTTCCAAACCCATGATTTGATTGGTGGATTTGAGTTTTTGATCCGTATTATTCGTCGAGTTCACTGGTAAGATTCCTCGACGTTGCTTATATATGAGACAGAAAGGTCTCCCCCCATGCTGGCTTCGCGTCTGGGTATAGCTGCGCTCATTCTGATTGGACTTTACGGTCTCCTGGCCGTGCGCCCGTTCAGGCCCATTGAGGCTGCACCCGCGCAGGAAGATACCGAAGTCACGGATGATCTTGACCTGCGTTTGGAGGAGCTTCCCACCGGCGAGCCTGCCATCCATCTTAAAGGGCCAGAAGGCAGCGAAACCTATGTTCTGCGCCGCCTGCCCAACGGAGAAATGGCGATTACACGGGCGGATGCCTCAGCGGATGCCTCAGGGCAGGAAGCCCCGCCCGCCCTGAGCGAAGATGCCGCCTTGCCGCCCGCCGATGATCAGCGGTTGCGCGTTGATCTTGATAACGCCCGAAGGTCCGCCATGGCGGCCATGGATGAGCTCAATGCGGCACAGAGACGATTGGAGGCCTCTGAAATGGAGCGGGCGCAAGAGGCCCTTCAAATGCTTGAAGAAAACGGCGCGGCGGATCGTGAACCGCTCACGCCGCAAACGACCGACGGAAGCGATGACCCCTTCGAGGCCATGGTGCGCTCGGCCATTGACCGATCCGCGCCCCCCTTGTCCGACGCTAACCCGCCCCCCGAACGGGACCCGGAGCTTTTGGCCGGCCCCGGCGCAACAACGGACACGGCCGAACCACCCATTGAAACACGCCCCACCGCGCCTCAAGTGGCAGCTCGGCCAAACGCCTCCGCTGCCGCGGGACAATACGAGGGCAAAATTCTGATGGGTGAAGATTTTTCCGGCCAAGATCTCGCCGGCATGAGTTTCAAACGCGCGGTCCTGACGGGCGCTGATTTTACCGACGCCAATCTCACTGGAGCCAATTTTGCGGGCGCGAAACTTCAAGGGGTCTATTTCAACGGCGCCAATCTCATCGATGCAAACTTACGCGGCATCAGTGCACAGGCGGCAAAATTTATTGATGCGGACATGCGGCGCGCCGACCTGGAGAATGCCAACCTGACGGGCGCGGACCTTACGAACGCAGACCTGAGAGGGGCCATTACCAGTAAACTGGTTCTCAACGGCGCCATTTTTCAAGGCGCACGATTTGATCCCATCCCGATCACCGGGCGGCGCAGAACAGTCTCAACCCTGTCCAACTGATATTGAAAAGACGCCCGTCGTTTATGCCGGACGGTAGAAGATATGCCGCCCGATCTTGACGGTCTCATGCAGATGGCTGGCCCAAGACGGGGTTACGTAATCCGCATGATAATGGGTGGCGGCCTGCGTCAATTGAAGCGTGTCCTGGGAAGCCAGATAGGCAGCCACAAGCTTGGCCTGAGACCAGGCCGCGGTGGCTGGTGGGTTGTCAGATTTGCCATCGCAGGCAAATGAGAACTGGCAACGGTGCTTGGCTTTTTCGTTTTGGAAGACAACTCCGCAAACACTGTTGGGATAGTTCTTGGATTGCACCCGGTTTAAGACCACTTCAGCGACCGCCATCTGTCCTTGCAGATCTTCGCCGCGCGCTTCGTAGTAAATCGCCTGGGCAAGGCAGTGCAGGCTTGTGCTGTCCAGTCCCGACATCTGCAGACCATCTGCGGCGTCTCTGGCGGCAAGCAACATGCTGTGGGAAGACAAATATGAGGCGCGCCCTTCGGAAGGCATGCTTGCATTTGCCCGGCTCGCGCCAGCAAATCCCTGAATAGCCAGGGCCAGTACATAGAGCGCAACTAAAGCGCAGCACAGCTTGATCGCACGGCGCTTTTCAGCGTTATCTTTCCAGGCTTGGGCCATCATGGGCTTGGCCTTTCTTGCTGGGCCTTGGGCGCCGTAGGCTCGGCGCCGCTCGGGGGGTTAATCAATACTTAATATCCACAAGTCGACGGTGCTGTTATCACTTGCCCCACAAGGGGTCAACGCTCATCGACCGCCCTTACTGCTGCAGGGATTGGGCCAAATCATGGCGGCCCGTCAAACCCGGAGATTCCGGACGATTTTTGGCAGAAAACTAAGGCTAAATCAGGCACGCGCCGACTGTGCTAAAAAGGTCACAATTGTTGACCTTTCCCGAAATTTCGTCTCTTGACGGTACAGGAATCGAATCGTGATCTGTGGGGGTCCGAGCCTGGAAACGCTACTCGGCGTCCTCGTGCATCTGACGAATGGCCGCCTGGGCCGCAGCAAGCCGCGCGATCGGAACCCGGTAAGGTGAGCAGGACACATAATCAAGGCCAATGCGATTGCAGAACTCAATCGACGCCGGATCACCGCCGTGCTCCCCGCATATACCGAGTTTGAGGCCATTGCGCGTTTTGCGGCCGCCCTCTGCCGCCAATTTAATCAGTGTACCCACACCGCGTTGGTCGAGTGACACGAAGGGGTCCTGTTTCCATATCCCACGCGCGAGATAGTCATTGAGGAAATTGGCGCTGTCATCGCGGCTGATGCCATAAACTGTCTGCGTCAAATCGTTTGTGCCGAAGGAGAAAAACTCGGCTTCCTCAGCAATATCGGCGGCCTGAACGGCGGCGCGCGGCAATTCAATCATTGTACCGACTAAATAGGAAAGCTTCTCGCCGCTTTCCTTTTCAACTTCTGCAGCCACCTCAATAATCCGGGCCTTCAGAAATTCGATTTCCTTTCGGTCGCTGACAAGCGGAATCATAATCTCCGGGATAACCGGGGCGCCTGTCTCTTTTGCGGCGGCAAGGGATGCCTCAAAGATCGCCCGGGCCTGCATCTCGTAAATTTCCGGATAGGAAATCCCAAGGCGACAACCACGATGGCCGAGCATGGGATTGACCTCATGGAGGTCGCTGGCGCGCGCCTTGATCTCCTCAGCGGTTGACCCAATGGCGGCGGCGACTTCTGACATCTCCTCTTCTGTATGCGGGAGAAACTCGTGAAGTGGCGGATCCAGCAGACGGATCGTGACCGGCAGACCGTGCATAATCTCAAAGAGCTTGGTGAAGTCATCGCGCTGCATCGGCAGCAGCTTGGCGAGCGCTGCCCGGCGCCCGGCTTCATCCTTGGCAAGGATCATCTCGCGCACGGAGATGATGCGGTTTTCATCAAAGAACATGTGCTCTGTCCGGCAAAGGCCAATGCCTTCAGCGCCAAAATCTCGCGCGGTTTGCGTATCATTTGGCGTATCTGCATTGGTGCGCACATTCAAACGGCGCACCTTGTCGGCCCATTCCATCAGAACCGCGAAATCTCCAGAAAGCTCCGGCTGCAAGGTCGGGATCTTGCCCAGCATGATCTCACCCGAGGTGCCGTCGATGGTGATCCAGTCACCTTCTTTCACAGTGGTTCCAAGAGACGAAAAGGTTTTGCCCTTGTAGTCGATACGCACCGTACCCGCGCCAGAGACACATGGGCGGCCCATACCACGCGCGACCACGGCCGCGTGGCTGGTCATGCCGCCACGGGTGGTCAATATGCCTTCAGCGGCGTGCATGCCATGGATGTCTTCCGGGCTAGTTTCCATCCGTACAAGGATAACTTGATGCCCTTGTCCGGCCTTGGCCTCAGCGTCATCGGCGGAAAACACCACCTCGCCGCTCGCCGCGCCCGGGGAGGCCGGGAGACCCTTGGCGATGACCTGACGCTCTGCGTCCGGGTCAAGGGCCGGGTGAAGCAGCTGATCCAGCGCCGCCGGATCGACCCGCAGGATCGCCTCTTCCTCGGAGATGACCCCCTCGCTGGCCATATCCACGGCAATCTTGAGCGCCGCCTTGGCGGTGCGCTTGCCGTTGCGGGTCTGGAGCATCCAGAGCTTGCCCTGCTCGACCGTGAACTCAATGTCCTGCATGTCGCGGTAGTGCGCTTCAAGTCTTTTATAGTTGTCGCAAAGCTCGCCATAGACCTCAGGCATCACCTCTTCGAGGGCGGGCGCTTTGGACTGTTGTTCTTCCTTGCCTTCCAGAGTGATCTGCTGCGGCGTGCGAATGCCGGCCACCACGTCTTCGCCCTGGGCATTGATCAAATATTCGCCGAAAAACTTTGGCTCCCCATTGGAGGGGTTACGGGTAAAGGCCACCCCTGTGGCGCTGGTTTCGCCCAGGTTACCGAAGACCATGGCCTGAACGTTGACGGCTGTGCCCCAATCGTCCGGGATATTGTGCAGACGGCGGTAGGTTTTCGCCCGCATGTTCTGCCAGGACCCAAAGACGGCGCTGATGGCGCCCCAGATCTGATCCGACACATCCTGCGGGAAAGGCTCTTCGAGCTCGTCCTCCACACAGGCCTTATAGCGGGCAACAATTTCCTGCCAGTCGCCGGCGTCCAGTTCGGTGTCGAGGTTCAGGCCTTTGGTTTCCTTAAATTCGTCGAGAATATCTTCAAAGCGGTGGTGGTCGAGCTCCAGCACCACATTGGAATACATCTGGATAAACCGGCGATAGCTGTCATAGGCAAAGCGCGCATCACCTGTGAGCTCGGCGAGGCCTTTGACGGTCTCGTCATTCAGACCAAGATTGAGGACAGTGTCCATCATGCCGGGCATGGAAGCCCTTGCGCCGGAGCGCACGGACAAGAGCAGCGGGTTCTTCAGATCTCCAAATGTCTTGCCGACAATGGTGCCCACGGTGGAGATGGCTTCTTCCACCTGCGCTTTGAGTTCTGCCGGGTAGGTCCGATCGTTATCATAGAAGGCGGTGCAAACCTCTGTGGTGATGGTAAAACCAGGCGGCACCGGTAGCCCAAGGTTGCTCATCTCCGCGAGGTTGGCACCCTTGCCGCCCAGAAGATATTTCAT
>SBGZ01000054.1 GCA_006226415.1 Alphaproteobacteria bacterium | reverse complement strand
GGCACCGGCCTTGGTCCCCTTTCTCCCGGCACCGCCTATGTGCTGTTGCACCACTATATGGGGGACATTGACGGCAATGCGGGCGCCTGGGGGCTGGCGCGCGGCGGCATGGGCGCCATCTCGCGGGCGCTGGCCGGCGCCTTGCAGGAACATGGGAGCGAGATCCGCACTAGCGCGAGGGTTGAGCAAATCCTCGTGCGAGATGGTGAGGTGAAAGGCGTTGTGCTCGAGGGCGGCGAAGAGATCAGAGCCGACATCGTGGTTTCCAATCTGGATGTCAAACGCACCTTTCTGAAGATCATGGATGAAAAGGATGTGCCTGCGGATGTGATCGAGAAGGCCCGCAATTTCAAAATTCGCGGTTCGTCAGGCAAGCTCAATATCGCCCTTGATGGCTTTCCGGATTTTCCGGCATTGCCCAAGGGCAATCCGCTGATCACGGGCGATTGGCATTTTCTCGATTCTGTTGAGCGCTATGAGCGCGCCTATGACGACTGGAAAAACGGTACCTGGTCGAAAGACCCTTATGTGGACCTGATCGTTCCGACGATGGTGGACCCGACCATGGCACCGCCGGGCAAACATTTTATGTCTGTCTTCGTGCAATATTGCCCGCCCAAGCTCGCAGAGGGCGACTGGACCGATGAGAAGCGCGATGCGTTTGGCAAAACAGTCATTGACCAGATCGCCAACTACAGCCCGAACTTCAAGGATCTGATTTTGCACGCTGAGATTCGCACCCCCCGCGAGCTAGAGGCGGAGGTGGGGCTTACCGAAGGCAATATCTTTCAAGGCGAACTGACACTTGACCAACTCATGTTTAATCGCCCCTTCCCGGGCTATGCGCAATATCGCGGCCCGGTGAAAGGCATGTATATGTGCGGCAGCACTAACCATCCCGGTGGCGGGGTGATGGCCGCACCGGGGGTTAATGCGGCGCGGGAGATTATGCGCGACTTAAAACGACCCAATGTGACACCGGAGGACTTTGGCAATGACTAAGACCTTCGACGCGATCATCATCGGAGCCGGACACAATGGCCTCGTCTGCGCCGGATACCTGGCCCAGCAAGGGCAATCGGTATTGGTTCTGGAGGCTGGCGCGCAGGTAGGTGGCGGCGCCCAGACCCGTGAATTTGCACCGGGCTATCAAGTGTCGAGCTGCGCTCATTTTGCCGGGCAAATGCACCCCCGCGTGATCAAGGATCTTGGTATTTCGATCGACTATGCGGCAACCGGACTTGATACCATTGCGCTTTCGGCTGAGGGCGCACCGCTCAATCTCACGCGGGACCAGGTAACGGGACCGGGCCTTAGTGATGGCGATGTCGCGGCCTATCCCAAGTTCAAAAAACGCATGCGCGAACACATGGAGCTGCTTGCGCCCTATCTCCTCAAAACACCGCCGCGCATCGCCAGCGGCGAATGGGCGGACGCCAAGACACTGGCTCAACTTGGCTTTGACCTGCGCTTCCGGCATGGCAAGGAAAAGATGCAAGATTTTCTTCGGATCATCGGCATCAATGTTTATGACGCGCTCAACGAATGCTTTGAAAGCGAGCTTATCAAAGGCGCCCTGTCGCTCGACGCCGTGCTGGGTGGCAACATGGCACCGCGCACGCCTAACACATTATTCAACTATCTCTACCATTTGACCCGCGAGGTCAATGGCGCCGCTGGTCACGCGGTGGTGCGCGGCGGTATGGGCAAGCTGACCGAGGCCATCGCCACGGCGGCGGCGGGTCACGGCGCGGACATTCGGGTCAATGCGCCCGTTGAAAAAATCCTCGTGGAAGGCTCCCGCGTCATGGGCATTCAGCTTGCCAGCGGCGATGTGATCCACGCCAAACGCGTTATCTCCAATGCGAACCCCAAAACCACCTTCCTGACTTTGCTTGGCGCCCGGCATCTGGAGGCCTATTTTGCGCACCGGATCACAAAGTTCCGCATGAAGGGTTCTGCGGCCAAATTGCATGTGGCCCTAAAACAGTTGCCGACTTTCAAGGGGCTTGATGCCAAGGATCTCGGCAACCGCCTGGTCATCGCGCCCAGCATGGATGAGGTGGAACGGGCTTACAATCACGTCAAATATGGCGAGTTTTCGCAAAAGCCTGCGATGGAAATCATCCTCCCAACCGTACACGATCCTAGCCTGGCGCCGGAAGGCGCGCATGTTCTGTCCGCCGTGGTGCAATATGCACCCTATGACCTGCAGGCCGGTTGGGACAGCGGGAAGGCGGCTTTTGCCGATGCGGTGATTGCACGGTTGGCGGAATTTGCGCCCGATATTGGCGACTGCATCGACGTGCTTGAGCTTCTTACCCCAGCAGATCTGGAAGGCGCCTTCAACATGGGCGGCGGACATTGGCATCAGGGCGAGATGTCTTTCGACCAGATTATGATGATGCGTCCCGTTTATGGCGCCGCCCAGTATCAGACCCCCATGGAGGGGCTCTATCTTTGCGGCGCGGGCGCTCACCCTGGCGGCGGGGTGATGGGCGCGGCAGGACATAATGCGGCGAAGGCCATATTGGCGGAAGGAGAAGCACCATGAGTGCGACCATCGATAAAGAACATTATCGCCAATATGTCTGGCCAACGCCTTTCCACGAGCGCACGTCCCTGGAAAATAAGATGAGCGTCTGGTCGGTGTGGAACGGTTACACAGTCTCCCGCTCCATGGAGAACACGACCTACGAATATTTTGCCATCCGTAACAGTTGTTCGGTGCTCGATATTTCCCCGATGAGCAAGTTTCGCGTTACCGGACCGGATGCCCTGCCCTATCTGGAGCGTCTCATGGCGCGCAATGTTTCCAAGATCAAGGAGCGCCGGGTGGGCTATACGGTCTGGTGCAACGAAAAGGGCGAAGTTGTCGAAGACGGCACGCTTTTTCATCTGGGCCCCAATGACTACCGGATCTGCACCCAGGCGCATCAGCGGGACTGGCTGCAGATGGCAACCCTCGGCTTTGATGTGCGGGTTGCCGAAGAAACCGCCGAAATCGCCGCGCTGTCTGTGCAAGGACCCACGTCTTGCGAGGTTCTCAAGCGGCTGCGCCTTGAAGGCATAGAGACTCTCAAACCCTTTGGCATTGAGTATTTCACCTTTAACGGCGTGAAGCTCATGGTGTCTCGCACGGGATATACAGGCGATCTCGGTTATGAGCTTTGGATTGAGGCGGCCCAGGCCCTTTCCCTTTGGGACCGGCTGATGGATGCGGGCAAAGACCATGGCATCCGCCCGATTGGCCTTAACGCCCTTGAAATCGTTCGTATTGAGGCGGGCTTTATCGAAGCGCGCGCAGAATACAGCCCGGCACTTGAGACGGTTCGCAATGGCCACGCCCGCAACCCTTTCGAGCTTGATCTCGACTGGCTGGTGGACCTGGAAAAACCAAATTTCACCGGCCGTAAAGCGCTGCTTGAGATCAAAGCAAAGGGACCGAAACGAAAACTCGTCAAGCTCGATATTGAAGGCAACAAACCTGCCGAGCATTCCTATATTTTCTTTTCCAAGAGTGGCCGGAGAATTGGCAATACCACGTCTGCCGTCTGGTCGCCGACTTTGAAGGCCAATATTGCGCTGGCCACCGTGGATGCGCGTTATGCCAATCCAGGTGAGAAATTATGGGTTGAGATCTATTTCCAACGGGAGCTTCAATGGCACCGCAATATGGTGCGCGCAACGGTTCTTGAAAGCGCGCCGTGGAATCCTGCCCGGCGACGAGCCACTCCCCCTGAACCTTTTTAACACTTCCGATCCAAGGATCTTTTATGACCTCACAGAAATTGCCCCCGGAAGTCCATGAGTTCTTCAATCAGCATCCCGACACGGATAGCTTTGATATTCTGCTCAGCGATATGCACGGCATCCAGCGGGGCAAGCAGGTCAATCGCAGTGGATTTGAAAAACTCTACAAGGGCGGTATGAACTTTCCGCTCGGATTTTACTTTTTGAATATTCGTGCCGAAGTGGTTGAGGAAGATGGCATGCCCGGCGTGGGGGACGGCGACCCCGATGCCCTTGTGGTGGCCGTGGAAGACACGCTTGCGCCGGTGCCCTGGAGCCCAATTCCGCGCGGCCAGGTGCTTGCCACTATGATTGAGCGTGATGGCACGCCGTTTTTCGGTGAACCGCGCAATGTCCTCAAACATGCGCTTCAACCTCTGACGGACATGGGTCTTACGCCGGTTGCCGCGATCGAATTGGAATTTTATCTCCTTAAGCCAGGCACGCGGGCGCCCGTGCCGGCCGATCCGCCGAACGGAATGCCCGCCCATTCGGGCGCCCAGGTTTACAATCTGGATCTTGTGGAAGACTTCGGCGATTTCTTCCGGGAAGTCGATGCCGCTTGTCAGCTACATAATATTCCGGCGGCAACAGCCATCACCGAATATGGCGCGGGTCAGTTTGAGATCAATCTTTACCACACCAATGATCTGGTGCGGGCCTGCGACCAGGCCTTTCTGCTCAAGCGGATTATCCGCTCAATCGCCCAAAGCCACGGCATGGTGGCGAGTTTTATGGCGAAGCCCTTTGCCGATACGGCGGGCAGCGGGCTGCATGTCCACATGAGCCTGTTGGACAAGGACGGCCACAACATTTTCATGGAAGATGGGCCGACGGATGGTCTTTCAAATTTCAACGACACCCTTGTCCACGCGATAGGCGGCTTGTCGGAAACCATGGCCGAAGGCATGGCGATCTTTTCGCCCAATGCCAATTCCTATAGGCGTTATCAACCCGGCCTTTTTGTCCCGGTGGAGCCCAATTGGGGGCCGAACCACAGGGACCTGTCGCTGCGCATTCCCCTGTCCGACGCCAAGAACCGGCGCATTGAGCACCGTGTGGCCGGGGCAGACGCTAACCCCTATCTGGTGGCCGCCGCCATTGTCGCCGGTATCCATCACGGCATAACCCATCAATGCGATCCGGGACCCATGCGGGCGGAGCGGGAGCGTTTTAACCTCAAGCCAAAGCTGCCTTTGAGGTGGGAAGCGGCCCTTGATCTCTTTGACACGGCGCAAGTCCTGCCAAAATATCTCGGTGAAAAATATGCGGCACTCTTTGCCCGTGCGCGGCGCAACGAATCAGAGCGCTTCCACGCAGAAGTCTCAGACCGCGACTACGCCTGGTATTTGAGATCCTTTTGACCCGGATGCAAAAAAGAAACCCCCGCCTTTTAGACGGGGGCCCCTTCAATGAAGTTTGATGCTTTGATTAATAATTGAAGCGAATACCGATCAAGATTTCGCTGACATTATAGTCATATTCAAAAGTGTTCGGACCTTGCTCGAATTCAAGGCCGTCCACCGCAAAATAGCGATACTCCAGATTAATCCGGTAGTCGGCGCCCTCTGGCTGCCAGCCAATACCTGCACCGATCTGGTAAGCAAAGGCGCGGTCCGAGGAATCGGTAATCGGCGCCACATCCAATGTGACATCGGCCATGCCCAGACCACCGCCAATATAGGGATGGATGTTGCCTTGACCGCTGCCCAGATCAAACCAAACATTCGCCATGATGGACATGGCGCGGATATCCCCGCTGGCCGCCGAAGTCGTTGTATAGGCGGTGCCGCCGGTAATCGCCGGGTTGGTGAAGGTGTAATAGCCATAGTTGCCGGGCGGAATTGTGACCGAACCACTGATAAAGGTCGCCGAATTGGGAACAGTCGTTGTCGGCGAGGTGTAATAACGGAAGCGGCTTGAATGCCAATAGGTCCAGCTTGAGCCCGAATAAGAGGACGAGAAACTGAAGACCCGCTTGGCGTCTGCATCCTGCTTGCGATAAGCAAATTCAATTTCGAAATTGACACCATTGCCCATATCGTAGCCGGCCGCCGCACCAATGACGAAACCTGAATCCACAGAAAGATCAAAATCGGTTGCGCTGTAGAAACTGCCGGAGGTGGACCGGTACCAGACCGATGACGAATAGAACGTATGGCTGAAGAGGAAAATCAACCCCTCCGTATGCGAGTGACGCAGGGTCGTATAATTGAGTGTGGAGTACGAATAGCTCCAGAAAGAGCCTGTCCGCGTGACAAAGTTATTGAGCGTTTCGTCGGCCATGGAATAGCCGCCAAAAATAGTCACATAGTTGTCAGCTAATGCGGCGGGCGATGACACGGCCAGTGCCGCCCCTGCTGCTGTTGAAGCAAGAAGAAATTTTTTCATGGTGAGCCCCGCGCCTTGTCAAAAAGCAAATCTCGTATGGTTAATCCTACGTTATTTACCCTCTGGTTGCAAACCTGCGGCAATCGACATTTGTCCGGATAAAGGCCGTTTTTCATGGTTCTAGGTAGAATTTTTTGGCAGATTTCAAGTGAAAGGACTTTGTCATCTTATGAATTTGCAAGAGCTCATCGATCAACAAAGGCCAGGCTATTCGCTGGATCAGATCTTTTACCGATCCCCTGAGATCTATCAGATCGAGGTTGACCGAATCATGTCGCGTAACTGGTGTTTCGCCGGGCACGTGAGTGAGATTCCCAATAAAGGAGACTACTTCCTTTTTAAGATCGGGGAGGAAACGGTCATTGTCATTCGGGGGCGCGGTGACGAGATCCACGCGCTCATCAATGTTTGCCGACACCGGGGCAGTCAAATCTGCACAAAGGAAAAGGGGTCGGTGAATGTGCTGACCTGCCCCTATCACGCCTGGGCCTATGATTTTGATGGCACCTTGAAGGTTGCCCAGCATATGGGTCCCGACTTTGATGCGTCCCAGCATCATTTACACCGCGCCCAGATCGAGGTTCTGGGAGGGATGATCTATGTGTGCCTTGCCAAGAAGCCGCCGTCCCTGGAGCCCGCCAAGCAGGACCTGCAACCGGTTTTTGACATGTTTGGTTTTGACAATATGAAGCTGGCCGCCAAGCGGCGCTATCACTTCAAGGCCAATTGGAAACTCGCCGTCGAGAACTATCACGAGTGCTATCACTGCGCTCCGTCGCATCCGGAATATGCCGCTATGCATACCCTTAAACTTGGGCCGGATGAGATTGAGAAACGCCAGGCCCATATGAGAGAGGCGATGGGGAGCTGCGGGCTTAAAACAATCGAATTTGACCATCTGGATGACCGGCAACCCTCTCACATTCAAGGCTATGCCTATAGCCGAACGGCTCTGTTTGAAGGGATCAAAACCGGCAGCCAAGATGGGCAACCGCTAGCGCCTTTGCTCGGCGACCTTAAGGACTTTGACCAGGGTGGGTCAGACCTCAGCATTGGCCCTTTCAGTTTCTTCCTGATCTATTCCGACCACATGGTGGGATACCGCTTTCTGCCTGAGGACGTTGATAACTGCACCTGTGACATTTACTGGATGGTGCGCGGCGATGCGGTGGAGGGCCGTGACTATGATGTGGAGAAGCTCACCTGGCTTTGGCACATCACCACGCTGGCGGACGAAGACATCATCGTCAACAATCAGAAGGGCGTGAATTCACGGTTCTACCAGCCGGGCCCCTATTCACAAATGGAGCATTGGACCCAAAGGTCTATGGCGTGGTACCTGCGAGAAATGTCTCAGTTCTAATATTCAAGCCGCTGAGGCGAGCGCAGAGCCCTTCAGAGTGATCCGGTGCATCAAGCGAAACTGCCCCTGATAGTCATTTTCCGCCATATGCCAGGTGCAGCGATTGTCCCAAAAGGCGATGGAGCCCGGTTCCCAGTGGAAGCGGCAGGTAAACTGCGGCTGGTCCACATGTTTGTAGAGAAACTTGAGCAGAGCTGCACTTTCTTCCTTCGACCATCCTTCGATGCCGATGGTATGACCCGGATTGACATAGAGCACCTTGCGGCCCGATTCAGGGTGGCGCACGATGACAGGATGCACTGCGTCCCCCACCCGGTCCATGCCGCCGAGCTGCTGGGATAGATCAGTCTGACGATAATACCCACCTTCGCCGTAGAGGTGGCGATTTGAATGCACCGCCCTTAAACCCTCCAGCATTTTTTGAAAGTCAGGGGAGAGTGCTTCGTAGGCCGCATAGAGATTGGCAAACAGCGTATCACCGCCGGTTTCTGGTAACTCTCGGGCGACCAGGATCGACCCCATGGCTGGCTCATCATCATAGGAATGATCTGTGTGCCAGCCGCCGCCGATATTCATCTCCTGAGTCTTTTCCTTGCGCACTTCGGCGATTTCCGGAAACGCCTCGGTCGTCTTGAAAAATTTGTTGACCACGATGTCGCCAAAGCGACGGGCAAACCTTAGATGCTCTTCAGGCGGCAGGTCTTGGTCGCGAAAAAAGAGCAAGCCGTGGTCGGCGTAGGCACGGCGCAGCGTCTCCAGACTTTTATCTTCAAGGCTCGCCAGTTGAATGCCTTGAACGAGTGCCCCGCACCCATCTGAATAGGGGGTAATTTCCATTGCTTCCTCCCTCATGTACACGTGCCATTGCGGCCTTTACAAAATCTGCAATGGAGGGCCTCACCGAGTCAATTGCCTGGCAGGCGGGAAAGAGAAATATTTGGCTCATGAGCGGTCTGAGCTTGAGGGCGGCCCCTGAATTGAGATAAGTCTTGAGCCATGCCCCAGCTCACACGAGACCCTCATGCTGTCGTTGATATCGGATCCAATTCGGTCCGAATGGTCTTATTTGACGGGGTCAATCGAACGCCGGTCAGCTTTTTTAACGAAAAGGTTTTATGCGGACTTGGGACGGGTCTTGACCAAACCGGCGTCCTCCCCGATGAGGGCTGCGAACGGGCTCTCAAGGCCCTCAAGCGCTTCCACATTATTTGCTCTCAACATGGACTGAGAGCAGAACAGATTTCCTGCATTGCCACCTCTGCCGTCCGAGACGCACAGAATAACACGGCCTTTATTGAGACCGCGCAAAGCATCATGGGAACCCCTCTCAACATCCTTTCCGGGGAAGAGGAAGCTATTCTTGCCGCCCATGGGGTCATGGCGGGGGATCCTTCATTCTGCGGCTGGGTCGCAGACCTTGGCGGCGGCAGCCTTGAACTGGCCGAAGTTTCAGATGGAAAAATTCAGCACCCTGCCAGCTTTCCCTTCGGAGCGCTTCGCCTGGGACAGCGCCCTGTTTCTGAAATTACGCCAACGCTCTCAAAGGCTTTTCACGGTTACGCCTCCCTTAAGCAATTGGGCAACCTTTATATCGTCGGCGGAGCGTGGCGGGCGCTCGGTCAAATTCACATGAGACAATCGCGCTATCCGCTGAAAGTCTTACATCACTATGATATTGCAACTGACGAGGCGGCCCGGTTCTGCCAGCAGATGATGTCAGCGGACCTTCAGGAGCTACAAAAGATGACCTCGCTGGTATCGCCGGCGCGTGCACAAAGCCTGCCCTACGCCGCCCATGTCCTCGGCGAACTCATTGAGGCGCTTTGCCCCACCAGCGTTACTTTTTCTTCCCATGGCATTCGGGAAGGGTTGATACAAAGGATGCTGCCCGCGCCTGTCCAGGCTGAGGACCCCGTCACGGATGGCATTGCAACGCTGGAGCGGCAATACCAACTCGATCCAGCACGCGCGCGCGAGGTCTATGAATTCGCCCAGCGCCTATTGCGCCAAACGCCTTCTCCCTATCTGCATCTTCTGGAGCCGATCTGCCGACTTTCCAATCTGGCTTGGCGCGATCACCCCAATTACCGCCGTGGCAACATTCTGCATGCCATCTTGTACTCGCCGATCGACGGGCTTTCGCACAAGGAGCGGATTTTCGCCGCGCTGGCCCTCTACTATCGATATGGCGGCGACAATCTGCGGGACGCCGCAAAACTTACGCATGTGCTGATGCCAAGTGACGTTGCTGTTGCCAAAATCGTGGGCGCCCTCCTCAGGTTCGTCCACACGCTGACCGGGCGGGTTTGCGGTGTGCTCGACAAATGCACCCTCTTGGTTCAGGACGACAAATTGATCTTTGATCTTGCCCCTGAGTTTAAGGAGCTGGGCGGCGAAGCGGTGGATGCCAGATTGCAGAATCTGGCTAATCTGATGGGTCTGAAGGCAGAAATCCGGTGCGCCGACGCGCGCGGCGCCTAACGCCTTTTTGGGCCTCATTTCAAGTCCTATCAGGCCGTGGGGCCTGCGACAGTTTGACCTGCGTCAATCCTGCAAATTTACTTTGATTGCCCCCTGGAGGAGAAAGAGCCCAACAGATTTCTCGCTCAGGCCGGGTGTGCTGGCCGAGCCTAAATAAATGAGGCTGAAAATGAAGAAAATTGCTTCTCTCTCAATTGCCGCCCTTTTGGGCACATCTGCTCTGGCCGTTCCGGCATTTGCCGGTGAAGATGGCAAATCCGCTGGCGACTGGATGGTTCGTGGCCGGATCATCGCTGTTCAAGGTGATGAATCCAGTACGATTTCGGTCATCGGCGGAGATGCCGAAGTGAGCACGGAAGTGGTACCGGAGTTGGATTTCTCCTACTTCTTCACCGACAATCTGGCGGTTGAACTGATCCTGGCAACCACAAAGCACGATGTAGAAGCCAAATCGACCGGGCTGGGCACTGTTGACCTCGGCAGCGTTTGGGTTCTGCCGCCCACCTTGACCTTGCAATATCACTTTGACCCCAAGGGCGACATCAGCCCTTATGTGGGCGCAGGCGTCAATTACACCATGTTCTATAATGAAGATCTGCCGGCAGCGATTGTTACCGATATTGACTATGACGACAGCTTTGGCTGGGCACTTCAAGCCGGTGTGGACTTCAAGACCAATGACACCTGGTACTTCAACGTCGACGTGAAAAAGCTCTTCCTGAGCACAGATGTCTCGATCAACGGCGGCGCTATCAAAGCCGATGTGGATCTGGACCCCTGGGTCTTCGGGATCGGCTTTGGCCGCCTGTTCTAAGGCACCGCCCCCCATCTAGAAAATCGGTAAAGGGAGCCCTCTTGGGCTCCCTTTTTTTGCACACTCAATCCCTGTTTTTCCCCTGAATTTAAGGATTTTTTAGCTTCGCGGCCTTAAGTGATGTTGCAGTGCAACTCCCTAAAGGCTTCCCCCTCCATGACAAAGCTATCCGTCCTTCTTTTGACTACGATCTTGAGCGCGGGCGCTCTCACGCTTCCGGCCGTCGCCGGTGAGGATGGCAAATCCGCCGGTGACTTTCTGATCCGCGGCCGATTGCTCGCCATTCAAGGCGACCTTTCCAGCACCATTGCACCCATTGGCGGGGAAGCTGAAATTAGCGATGAAGTCGTGCCGGAGGTCGACTTTTCCTATTTCTTTACAGACCATATTGCCGCCGAGCTCATCATCGGCGCGACACGCCACGATGTAGCCGCCAAAAACACGTTGTTTGGTGATGTGGATCTGGGAACCGTATGGCTGGTGCCGCCAACCGTGACGCTGCAATATCATTTTGCACCTAAAGCAACAGTCAGTCCTTATGTGGGGGCGGGCATCAACTATACAAGTTTCCACAAGGCTGACCTTCCGGCCGGCCTTGTTACCGATGTGGACTATGGGTCCAGCACGGATCTGGCCTTGCAGGCCGGGGTCGACATTAAATGCCAAGGGCCCTGGTATTTTAACGTCGATTTGAAAAAGGTTTATATCAATACAGACGTTAAGCTGAACGGTGGCACGATTACCGCCGATGTCGACCTTGACCCCTGGGTCTTTGGGATGGGTGTCGGGCGTCTCTTCTAAAGCGCCCGACTCTCAATTCAGCTCACGAGTTCGTACTCAGTGAAATCGATGTTCTTCATGTCCTCGCGATAGGCGTCTGGCAGCCACGGGTAGATGTTGGGCGTGCCCGATGGATCCAGATACCAGCTTGAGCAGCCGCCGCTAGCCCAGGTCGAAGTCTTGATGGCATCGGCAATGCGGGCGTTATAACCTTCAAAAGCCTCCATCTTCGGCGCAATGGCCACCAGCTTGTCGTCGCGAATTTTGTTGATCGCATCGATCATATAGCCGATTTGGTGCTCGGAAATATCGATCAGGCAGGTATTGCCGATGACGCCTGTCGGGCCTTCCAGCATCCAGAAATTCGGGAAACCCGGGAAGGTCATGCCTCGGTGCGCGCGCGGCAGGCCATGCCAGAAGTCCCTCAGGGAAAGACCGTTTTCACCAATTACCTCTGTGGGCAGGATGAAGTCACCGGCGCGGAAACCGGTTGCCAGTACAAGAACATCCAACTCATGAAGTTGCCCATCCTTTGTGCGCACGCCTTCTGGCTCAATGGCTTCAATGTTTTCGGTGACCAGCTCGACATTATCGCGCTGCAAGGCCGGGTAAAAATCCGAACATAGGATCAACCGCTTGCAAGTCGCTTTGTAATTGGGTGTCAGTTTTTCGCGAAGTTCGGGGTCGGGCACTTGCTCCTTCAGGAACTGCAGGCAAGCCTGCTGAATTCTTTCCTGCTCAGCCTCATCGCCGAGGGTGGCCTTGCCGAAGGTTCCCTCCATCCGGCGACGGATAAGATTGCGGATATACATCTGCAAAGGCGGAAATATCCGGAGCAGCGTTTGCCAGGCCTTGGTGTATTTCTTTTGCGGCATGGGCACGACCCAGTGGGGTGTGCGCTGGAAAACATCCAGATGACCGACTTCTTCAGCAATGGCGCCGACAATCTGACAGGCGGTGGAACCTGTACCGATAATGCCCACGCGCTTGCCCTTGATCGAAACATCATGGTTCCAGCGCGCCGAATGGAACATGTGCCCCTTGAAGCTGTCGAGACCGGGAATATCAGGATAGGCTGGATTGACCAGAACTCCGGTCGCGGCGATGACAAAATCGAAGATCTCCTCGCCGTTCTTTTCGGTCTCGACTTTCCACTGCGAGCCCAGATAGGTGAGCTTTTTCACCGCGTTGTTGAACTGGATCGTTGGCAAGAGGTCATATTTGCGCGCGATCTTTTCCTGATAGGCCCAGATCTCGGGCCCATAGGAAAAGCGATAGCTCCAGTCGGGATTGAGCTCAAAGGAATAGGAGTACCAGTGCGAAGGCACATCGCAAGAAAGCCCGGGATAGGTATTGTCGCGCCAGGTGCCGCCGAGTTTGTCTTCGCGCTCAAAGCAAGTGATGTCGGTGTATCCGGCCTCGCGTAATTTGATGATGGAGCCCATGCCCGAAAAGCCCGCGCCAATGATGGCAATACGTGGCTGACGGCCCTCTTTGGCCCAGGCGTGCTCCGGCCCGCTAATGGGTGTGTTCATATTCATTTTGTTTTCCTCCCAAAGCCTTTTGACGGCTCTTTTGACCTCATAGAATAGGGAAGGTCTTGGGCGGGATCAAATGCTGAAGGCCTCAGTTGCACAGCCTGCGACAAATCTACGCGGTAGCGGATTGACGGCGCGCCAACAGTATGGCCTATAGGCTTTGCCTAAAAGAGGGGCCCCGCGACCGGCGGATCCCCAATAAAAACAATTACTGCAAGGGAGGACTAACCCCATGGATCTAAACGGAAAAGTTGCTGTCATTACAGGTGGCTCATCAGGCATGGGCCGGGCCACGGTGAAGCTCTTCGTTAGCAAGGGCGCCAAATGTGCGATCTTTGATTTTAACGAGGAAAAAGGCCAAAAAGTCGTCGAGGAAGTGGGTGCCGACAATGCCGTCTTCTGCAAGGTGGACGTGACCAAGACCGAAACCATTGAAGCAGGCATTGCCGCGACCATGGAAAAATTCGGTGCCATCCATGTGTGCTGCAACTATGCCGGCACCGGCAATGCGAAGCGCACCATGGGTAAAAACGGCCCCTTCCCGATTGAGGATTTCAAGCGAATCATCAACATCAACCTGATCGGCTCCTTTGATGTGGCCCGTCTGTGTTCAGAGCAAATGGCCAAAAACGAGCCTTATGACCGTTACGGCGGCCGGGGCGTGATCATCAACACCGCGTCTGTTGCAGCCTATGAAGGTCAAATTGGTCAGGCTGCCTATTCGGCTTCCAAAGGCGGTGTTGTCGGCATGACTTTGCCGATCGCCCGTGACCTGGCGGTTATTGGCATTCGGGTTAACACCATTGTCCCGGGGCTGGTCGCCACTCCGCTCCTGATGGGCGGCGCAGAGGAAATGACGCCGGAGATTGAAGGCTTCCTGAAGCCGCTGGCAAGCCAGGTGCTTTATCCGCAGCGCCTGGGGCTGGCGGAAGAAATTGCCTCATTGGCCGAACACATTGTTGAGAATGATTATATCAACGGTGAGTGCATCCGGATGGACGGCGGCATTCGCATGCAGCCGAAATAACCAGCTGTATTAGGTTTTTAGGAACGCCGATCCGCGGGCAACCCGGGTCGGCGTTTTTATTGCGACTTCTTGGCGCTCAAATAAACGGGTCCCAAGCCCATTGCAGAAGGGCCTGACGTTGGCGAGGACGGCAGTAGAGGTCGCCGGGCTCGCAGTTTTTTTTGACTTGAGCCGCATGACGCGAAAAGGCGCGCCACCGCTTGATTTGACGCTGATCGACTTCTGGCAAGCGGCGCCCCATATAATAGCGGCAATACCATTGAAACCAGCCGCGCGGGTCCGGACCGATGATCCACCCCTTTTCGCGCCAGTGGCTTAAGGGCTGCCTGCTTTTGACACCAAAAAAATTTAGTGAGGCATCAGGCTCTTCAGAAAGCTTTGCCTTGATGAACCAGTCTTTGGGAAACTCGTCCTGACAATCGTTCATATATTTGCCCTCAAAGATCCCGAGTTCGAGCATCTCCTTCGGGGTCAGGTGCGGGGCAAAATCCGGATCGAAATTCTCGCCCATAGGCGCCACCCTCTCATAGGTGTAACCCTTCTGCATCTTGTCGTTGACCGAGACCTTTTTCACGGGCGCCGCTCTAGCCTTCATCATCACATTGCGGGGTGTCGTGTGACACCCAGATGAGCTCTTCGACCGGGAACTCGAGCAGGGCTGCTTTGGCCGTCAAAGACCCTGCTGTAACGGGATCAAGATCAGGCGTGCGGCTCAGGATCCACAGATATTTTCGCGACGGACCTACCACCAGAGCATGTTGATAGTCTTCCTGATCCAGGTCGATGACATGGTATCCCCCGGCAAAAGGCCAGAAGAATGTTACCGAAAGACTGGCAACCGAAGGATCTCCTTGAAAGCGCGCGGTTCCTTCGGCTTCCTCAAACTCGCAGGCGCTTGTCTTATAACCGCGATTAAGAACCTTGAGGGTGCCATCCTCTTGCTGCCTATAGGAGGCGGTCACATTGGTCATGCCGCGCTCGAAGGAGTGGTCCAGCCTGGCAACTTCATACCAAGTGCCCAGATAGCGATCGACCTGAAAGCCTGTCACCGGCGTGACTCCCTCAGGCACACCTGTGCATCCGACCAGAAATGATGAAAAAGCGATCACAAGTGGTTTCATGTTGTATCAAAATTCCTTTAAGGGCCACGCTGCCACTCAAGTAGAGCGACAGCGCGGCTATTGGGATTGGACAATTGTCCCAAATGCGCCGGTCGAAGGGGCAAATGTCGGCCCGCGCCTATCTGACTACGTACTGGAAGCTCGAATGGATCATCGCATGATCAAGAATTTGCGGGCTTTTGCATGGTAACTTGCAAAACGTCCAGACTGCCGCCTTTGAAGCCTGCTTCGCAGTAGCTCAGGTAATAGTCCCACAGACGTTTGAACCGCTCATCAAACCCTTGCTTCGTGATCTTCTTCCATGCCGCATTGAAGCGCTCAGACCAAAGATGCAAGGTACGACCATAGTCCAGGCCGAAGGGGAAAAGCTCGCCCGGAAGCAGCCCGGCCTTCTTGATTTGCTCAATCAGCACAGTGCGTGACAGGAGCATGCCGCCTGGGAAAATATGACGCTGAATAAAATCCGGCGACTTGCGGTATCCGTCAAAGGCCCCATCTTCAATAGTGATGACCTGCAAACCGGCCTGACCGCCCGGCACAAGCCGGTCGCGAAGCGTCCCGAAATAGGCAGGCCAAAAGGCTTCCCCCACGGCTTCAATCATTTCAATGGAGACAATTCGGTCAAATTGATCCTGGGTGTCGCGATAATCACAAAACCGCACTTCGACCAGATGGCCTAGACCCGCGTCAGAAATCCGCTTCTTGGCAAAGTCATATTGCTGCCGACTGATCGTAATCGCGGTGACGGGGCAACCGATTTCGCGAGCAGCAAATTCGGCAAAGCCGCCCCAGCCGCAACCGATCTCCAGAACCCGGTGCCCCGGCTGAATATCAAGCCGCGCCGCCAATTCGCGATACTTCTGCTTTTGTGCCTCACTTAGGGTCATATCCTCGCGGGCAAAGCGGGCGGACGAATAGGTCATGGTCTCGTCGAGCCACTCTCCATAGAACTTGTTGCCAAGGTCGTAGTGCGCCGTTATGTTTTTGCGAGCCCCGCGGCGGGTATTTCGGTGCAAGGCGTGCATGGCCTTGTGGAAGGGTTTTACGATTTTACCTGTGTGGCGCATGCGCTCCAGCATCCGGCGATTGGCGACGAAAACCTCCAAGAGCGCTGTCAAATTGGGACTTTCCCAGTGACCTGCGACATAGGCTTCACTAAATCCAAGGGCGCCGCCAACAACAAAAGCCCATATGGCGCGGTAGCTATTGAGCTTTAGGGTTCCTTGCGGACCCTGATTTTCACCCACAAAGGAAAGGCGCCGCCCGTCTGGCAGCTCTATATGCAACTGACCAAACTCAATGCGTGAGATTTCGCGAAAGACGCGGCGCAAAACCCGCGGCACCCTATTAAGCTCACTTTCTACTTCGCCCGAAGGCGCGCGCAATGGCGATAAGGTTTTTTCCTCCATAATGATCCAAGTCCCCTTTCTGATCGGTATTGACTGCATATCGAGTATGCAAGGTCTCTTACGCAGTTCACGGCAAGTTGGATGATGGCGAGGGAAAATAAAAAGGCTCTGCCGTTGATCCGGCGGCGCTTTTCCCCCGTACAAACTCACAAATCTCCAACGAGGACAAAAGAAGTCTAACACAAATGACTTTTCTTGAGGAGGCATGGAGGCTGTGTTTGTCAGCCTGAACACAGAAGGGAATAGAGAAGACTATGAAAATCGCCATTATCGGTTCCGGCATCTCCGGTCTCGGCGCCGCTTACCTCCTTAATGAACGGCATGACATTACCATTTTTGAAAAGGAAAAGCGCATAGGGGGGCATTCTAATACCGTGGAGGTGGATTACGGTGATCGCACGATCCCGGTCGACACCGGGTTTATCGTTTACAACGAGCTCAATTATCCGAACCTCACCGCGTTATTTGAGTACCTCAATGTCCCTACTCAAGCCAGCAATATGAGCTTCGCCTTCAGTCAAAGCGAAACTCATGTGGAGTGGTGTGGCGACAATCTGGATACAATCTTTGCCTTCCGCCGCAATGTTTTAAGCCCCTCATTTATCCTGATGCTGAGCAATATTTTGAAGTTCAACCGGGTTGCTATTCCTGATCTTCAGGCCGGATATCTGGAGAACCGCACGCTTGGCGACTATCTTTCCTGGCGGGGATTTGGCGACGACTTCCGCGACCGCTATCTTGTTCCCATGGGCGCCGCGATCTGGTCGACCTCTCCTTCTGAAATGCTCGCTTTTCCCGCCGCCTCTTTTGTTCGGTTTTTTGCCAATCACAAACTCATCAACCGCAAGATCGAGCGTCCGGAATGGCGCACGGTCTCAGGAGGTTCGCGTGAATATGTGCAGCGCATGACCGCCGGATTTCAGGACAAGTTTCGTTTGGGCACAAAACCTCAAAAGGTTTTACGCTCGGAAGATAAGGTTACGCTGGTGCATGAAGATGGCGCCCGTGAGGACTTTGATGAAGTTATTTTCGCCTGCCATAGCGACGAGGCGCTGGCGCTGATCGACAAACCCAGCGCCGCAGAGCAGGCCCTCCTCGGCGCCATTCGCTACACGCCCAATACAGCAATCCTCCATGCGGACCCGCAGTTCATGCCGCAGCGGCGCAAAGCCTGGGCAAGCTGGAACTATATGAGCGCCCCCACCGCGGGCAACGACCGCGCGGCCTCCATCACCTATTGGATGAACCGGCTTCAAGGGATTGATCCTCAATACCCCCTGTTTGTTAGCCTGAACCCCCATGTGGACCCGGACCCCGATCTGACCTTCCAGCGCTTTGTCTATATGCATCCACTTTTCGATGGCGCTGCTCTGAGTGCCCAACAAAACCTCCAGGACCTGCAGGGGCAAAACCGCAGTTGGTTTTGCGGTGCCTATTTTGGCTATGGTTTTCATGAAGACGGCCTTCGCTCCGGGCTGGAAGTGGGCGAGCGCTTAGGCGGCCAGCGCCCCTGGGCGGAAACGGGGAGCGGATATGCCTCGCCGGCCCGGCTTGTGGCGGCAGAGTGAAGATGACCCAGGCCGCACACCAAATTTACTTCGGAAGCGTCTTCCACCAGCGCAAGCAACCGCTTACCCACAGTTTTCGCTACCGGGTGTTTACCTGCCTTCTGGATCTGGATGAGCTTGAAACCTTGCCGCAAGAGACGCATGGCTTTGCCTACAATCGTTTTGGGCTCTTTTCACTTCACGACAGGGATCACGGGGCCCGCGATGGCAGCCCTTTGCGGCCCTGGGTAGAGGCGCAGCTGGCGGATCAGGGGCTCAACACGCCTTGCGGACGGATCGCACTCTTATGCTACCCACGCATCTTGGGATATGTGTTTAATCCGCTTTCGGCTTACTATTGCTATGATGAGGCGGACAACCTCTTTGCCGTGGTCTGCGAGGTGAAGAATACTTTTGGCGAGCAGCATGTCTATGTCTGCCGCGCAGAGAGGAATGAGAGAGGTCAACTCGCCGAACAAAAGGCGGCCAAGGACTTTCATGTCTCTCCCTTTATCGATTTAGACGGCCAGTACACTTTTCGCTTTCAAGCGCCCGGGCCAAAGCTTCGCCTTGAGATTTGCCATGAAGGGCCGGGAACCCTTCTTCTTACCGGCGTCACCGGCACGGCTGAGCCCCTCACCACCCGAACGCTCTTTAATGGCTTTTTCAAATATCCGCTTATGACGCTCAAAGTGATCGGCGCCATCCATTTTGAGGCCTTCCGGCTTTGGCGCAAAGGGGCTAAGGTATACGGGCACCCCAAACATAGCACCCCAACCGCCGAGACCCGGCCCACCATTGCCGCAGAGTGATCTAAATCTCAAAAAGCGGCGTATCAAGCACCACAAGTCCAAAAACAGAACGGCTATCAGGAGCCCTTTGATTGTCATGAACAGAATGCGTCTGGAAAATTCTCCCGCGATGAGGCAAGGTTTTCTTGGAAACCAAAAAGCCGCCTCCAACGTGGTGAGTCTGAATTTGCCAGATCTGACAAATGACCAGCTGTCTGCACTGATCGAAGACATTGCCCTTAATCGAAGCCGCGAGGCCTTTTCCCGGCTCTTTGAACATTACGCGCCTCGGCTCAAGGCCTTCACCCTCAAACAAGGCACCAATCCCTCGCGGGCCGAAGAACTGGTTCAGGAAACCATGCTCATGGTCTGGCGCAAGGCCTCTTCATTTGACGCGCGCAAAGGATCCCCTTCCAACTGGGTTTTTACCATCCTGCGGAACAAGCGGATTGATATGTTCCGGAAAGAGCGGCACCCGGAATATACGCTTGAAGAAGGACTTGAGGTTGCCGATACAGCCCCCGGCGCCGACGACCGGGTGGATGAAAGTCAACAGGCCGATATTCTCAAGGCGGCGATTGACGACCTCCCGGACACTCAACGGGACATTATTTTCAAAGCCTTTTATGAAGACAAATCCCACGGCGAGATCGCCGAAGACCTGCAATTGCCGCTTGGCACCGTTAAGTCGCGCATTCGCCTTGGCGTTGCGCGCCTGAGACAATCTGTTGGGTACAGCTCATGATTACGCACCATCCCGATTCCGGCCTCCTTCTTGACTATGCGACCGGTGCCTTGGCCGAACCTATGGCGCTCTCCGTTGCCTGCCACGCCAGCCTCTGTCAAACCTGCGCCGAGGAGATCCAGCGCCTGGAGGCACTAGGCGGCTCTCTTCTGGAGGCGAGCGGGCGCGCTCAGGTGGATGCGACTTCTCTGAACGCGGTTCTGAGCCGTCTGGACGAACCTGAAACCGTCACGCCGCCCACGGTTCCTCATTTTGACGACAAGAGTTTGAAGATCTTGCCGGCGCCGCTGCGCGATTATCTGCCCGCCTCTTTGGGGGACCTCAAATGGCGACACATCGGGAGCAAGGTTTCCCAGTTTAATCTCGACCTTCACATCGGCTCTTTCAAAGTTTCGCTGATGCGCTTTAAGGCTGGTCAATCGCAGCCCATCCATACTCATAAGGGCCATGAGGCGACCCTGGTTCTCACCGGCGGATATACCGATCAAGGTCAACACTTTGGAGTCGGTGACTTTGACCTGAAAGACACCCGCCACAAGCATCAGCCGGTCGTCGATGACGGCGAAGACTGTTATGCGCTGGTGGTAATGGACGCGCCTGTCGTTCTCGCCGGGCCGTTTAGCCGCTTTCTCAACCCCTTCATCAAGCTTTGATCGTCATGAAACGCCTCCTGTCCCTTTTTGTCGTGCTTGCCTTGTCGCCGGGCCTGGCCCGGGCAGAGCCTGCCGCTTGCAATGGCGCGCGCGCCCTTGACCCCATCGATCTTTACGGGACGCCTCATCTGAAATTTGACATCGTCCGGAAGGGTCAATCTATTGGCGCCCATGAGGTGCGCTTCGACACCCAAGGCTCCACGCTCGCCGTTGACGTTCGCACCCAGATCGACGTCTCGATCCTTTTTGTCCCGGTATATTCTTATGACTATCAGTCCCGCGAGGTCTGGTGCGCGGATCAATTGATGTCGATCCGTTCAACGGTCAACGAGAATGGCCAAAAAGGCGAAACCCATGCCGAGCGGCCCGGCTATGCGACCAATCACTGGAACATTGCCGCGCTCGATAAAAACCAGCTGTTTAACACGCTTACCGGACGGCATAACCGAATTGAGATCGCGACCTCACAAGATCAGCTCTGGTTTGACCAGATCGGCGATCATGTGCCCGCGCAACGCTTTGATGTCTCCGGAGAACTTCAGTTTACGTCGTGGTATGACCAGCAAGGTCGCTGGCTCAAGCTGGCCTTTTTGGACAAGCGCGGCACACCGATTGAGCTCATCTGCAGCAATTGCCGCCCGCCGTCACTGGAAGGTGCTGTTTCCTCATGAATGATCTTCTTAATCATCTGAAGCACTATGGGGACGTGATGGAGACGCTGAGAGGCGATACGGTTGACCACCTCACCGAAATTACTGCCGAGGATATCGAGTTCAAAGACCCGTTCAATCATCACCAAACACGCGGTGAAATGATCCAGATCTTCAAGCGAATGTTTGAAAAACTTCCTGGCATTCGCCTGGAGGTGACGGACTTCGGCTTCCTTACCCGCTCCGAGAACACTGGGTTTCTTACCTGGATTATGTATGACACGGCGCCGAAGTCCTCAAAACCTCTTACCTTTGAGGGCACCTCCCTTGTCACCTTTAATGAAGACGGGCTGGCGATCTCACATATCGATCACTGGGATGCAGCCTCTCAGTTTTACGAGCGATTTCCCGTTGTCGGACCTTTGATCCGCCTCATCAAAAAGTGTGTCTGACGTCACATTAATTTCCTGATCCATTATTCCTCCGTCTACGTATGAATCCCTACAAGTTCACACAAATGGAGGGCTATCCCTTGAAGTATAAATTTACGACAATTATTGGCGCGGCCGCCTTGGGCGCACTCTTCGTCAGTCCTGCGGCGCAAGCTCAAGACAAATACGTCTTTGGCTCTATTGGTCTCGGCATGCTTTCAGATTCCGACAATAGGGGTGCTTTTTCGAGTGACTTTCTGACCGGTGAAGGCACGACCATTCCGCTTGATACCTTTTTGCCGGAGGGAACGCCGGTTGGCTGGAAGACCGATTTCGACAATGGCGCGGTTTTCTCCGCCGGATTGGGGCACCGCTATGGGGATCAGCTCCGGATTGAGCTGGAGCTTTCCTACCAAAGCCATGACGTCGACACCCACAGAGGTGTAAAAGCTGCCGGCATTGAATTGGCAGACGAAGATGCAGCCGTCTTGATCAGCGGCGCCTCTAATATTGGCGCGAGCGTTGCCGAAGTTGTCGCCAGCGGGCGCGGCGACATTTCCGCCACCTCATTTTTCGTCAACGGTCTTTATGATTTTCCCATGGAAGGGGCGCTCACACCCTATCTTGGGCTCGGGATTGGCTGGTCGAAAGTGGACGTGAGTTTTAAGCCAAGCGGCGTTGGCATTGTGTCCGATGACGACACGGTCTTTGCCTACCAGCTGATTGGCGGTCTCAGCTACGGTGTTTCTGAAAGCAGCGCTATTTACGGCGCTTACAAATATCGACGCGCCAATGATGTAGAGGTTCAAACCTCGTTGTTCCCGGCAACACTCGATATCGAGACTGCGGGCTCAATTCTCGAGATTGGCTACCGCATCCACTTCTAACGCCCTCTGTTGTGATTGCCTCCCCCTTCTAGCAATCGCGACAGCTACAGCCTGTGGTCTCTTCTGGGACCGCAGGCTGTCTTGTTTGAAGCTCAACTGACCTTTAGAAACAATTCCGGATTACCGCGCACGGTGGTGCGATGCAACTCGCGATCATATCCGTCATAGCCGCCATAGGCGCGATGAAGAACCGCGCGATTGTCCCAGATGACCAACATGTTTTCGCGCCATTTGTGGGTGTATTGAAACTCTTCCCGGGTCTGCCAGGCATAAAGATCCATGATGAGGCTTCGCGCTTCGTCTTCCGCCATACCTTCAACCCCCATGATGTATCCGGCGCAGCCGAAAAGTGTCTCCTTGCCGGATTCCGGATGGGTGACAATAAAGGGATGGGGGAAAACCTCCCGTGCGGTCTCTGAATAAACGATCTTCAACGAGCGGTCGGTTTCTTTGTCCGCCTCACCATAGACCCCTTCCGGCGCATAAGCCGCGGCGGCGGAGTGCAGCGCGATCTTGCCTTCGAGACGGGCGCGCAGATCCGGCGGCATTCTTTCAAGGGCGAGTTCCTGATTGGCAAAACCGGTGTTGCCCCCAACAGGTGGAATGACCAGGCTGTAGAGGCAGGTCCCGATGGGTGGGTCTTCCTGAAAGCTCCAGTCGCTGTGCCAGGCCTCGGCGAAAACCGGCGCGGTTTCCTCAGCACGGCGGCACAAATTGACCACGTGCTCGCTGCCCTCGATGGTTTCAAAATAGGGCTCGGCCCCAAAACTGCCGAAAAGCAAGGTGACCCGTTCCAGATCCGCGTCGCTCAAATTCTGGTCCGGAAAAGCCAAAACCTTGTGGTCAATCCATGCCTTGCGAATGGCGTCCATGGTTTGGGGGTCCACTGGTTTTGAAAAATCGACGCCAGTTACTTCCGCGCCGCAGGCCTCCCTTGAGGGTGTCACATTGATCATCGGCTTTCCTCCTGGGGCTTATGGTAGTCGCTTGGCAGATGCCGCGCATCTCTTTTCCTTATTCGGCGGCGGCGATACCCGCCAGGGGTTTACGGTCCACCCGCTCCAGCTGGACCTCCTGCAGCGGCGGGGCATTTCGGCCTGCCTTTTTGCGCGTGTCAGACACGGGGCCATAAAGGGTTGTGCGTTGGCGCGGGCTGCGATCACAGGCGCGGATGAGTTCCTCCATGGCCTCCGGCGGCATCTCCTGGCCGTGGGTGGACCCGGCGGCGCGGGAAATGGATTCATTCATCAAGGTGCCCCCCAGATCATTGACGCCGGCGCGAAGGACTTGCGCCACGCCGCCGCGGCCCAGTTTGGTCCAGCTTGCCTGAATGTTGGTGAAGGTCTTGCCAAGTACCAGCCTTGCGATGCCATGCATAAGCACCGTCTCACGGAAGGTCGGGCCTTTGCGCGCGCCGGACTTTAGATACATGGGGGCTTCCATATGAACAAAGGGCAGCGGCACAAATTCGGTGAAGCACCCCCTTCCCTCAGCGAGACTGTCTTCCTGAAGATTTCTCAGAAGCACGAGATGCCGCGCCCAATGGGCATAGGAATCGATGTGGCCAAACATGATGGTCGCGGTGGTGTTGATGCCCGCGGCGTGAGCGGCACCAATCACGCTCATCCAATTGTCGCTGGTGAGCTTGTCAGGGCAGATGCGTGTGCGAACCCGGTCGTCCAATACTTCCGCTGCTGTGCCGGGCATGGTGTCGAGCCCGGCATCCTTGAGCTGCTCCAAAAAGGCCGGGACCGAAAGGCCTAACGTCTCAGCGCCTTGAGAAACCTCAAGCGCCGAAAAAGCATGAATGTGCATCTGCGGCAGTGCCGACTTGATCGCCCGGCAGATCTCCAGATAGGTCGTGCCGGTATAGGCCGGATGGATGCCGCCCTGCAGACAAACCTCCGTTGCCCCGCGCGCCCAGGCTTCCTCGGCGCGGCGGGTGGTTTCCGCCAGGCCAATATCATAAGGCGTGCCGCGCAGTGTCTCGTTGGTTTTGCCTTTGGAGAAGGCACAGAAGGTGCAGCCGAAGCTGCAGATGTTGGTGTAATTGATATTGCGGTTGACCACATAGGTGACAGTGTCGCCCACCTGCGCCTGCCGGAGCGCGTCAGCGGCGCTCACGACATCGGCGAGCGCGCTGCCTCTGGCCGTAAAGAGCTCGGCCACCTCACCTTCACTCAACTCGTCACCTGAGCTCAGGCGCTCCAAACTCCTTGTCAGTCGGTGGGTGGTGGAGATCGCAGGCAGCTCGAGACTGGGCAACGCCTCTCCGCCCGGCGTCCACCCCTCATGGCGCGCCAGGCCCTCGCCATCGCTTTTTTGCAGAAGCGCTTTGTGAAAGTTCGGGTCCGTCCAAACCACGCTCGACTTTACATATTTCGGATAGACCGTCAGGCGTCCGGCAAGGGCTTTGCCCGCCTCGGCGCTGAGGCGCGCCAGATCGTCCAGATGCGGCCAAGGGGCTTCCGGGTTGACGTGATCGGGAGTGAGCGGTGAAACGCCGCCCCAATCGTTGATACCGGCGGCAACGAGCTGCTTGAGATCCCCGGGAGACAGGTTGGGCGGCGCCTGAACAGACACATCCCCGGGCAATATGAGCCGCGCCATGGCGATGGACCAGAGCAGCTCCTTCAGATCAGGCTCGGGCACGCCTGCCATTTTCGTGTCGGGCTTGGGTTTGAAGTTCTGCACGATCACTTCCTGCAGATGCCCATGGGCCTCATGAAGATCGCGCAGCTTCAAGAGGGCGTCGACGCGCTCAGCCCTTGTCTCGCCAATGCCAATCAGGATGCCGCTGGTGAAGGGGACCTTTGCCGCCCCCGCCCTTTCGAGGGTGGCAAGGCGCAAGGCCGGCACCTTGTCGGGCGATCCATAGTGCGGCATGCCTTTTTCGCACAAACGGTCCGAAGCACTTTCGAGCATCAACCCCATGGAAGGGGCGACCTGACGCAGCTTTTCAATTTCACTTTCATCCATGCAGCCGGGATTAACGTGAGGCAAGAGTCCGGTCTCCTCGAAGACACGGCGGGCCACATGGGCGAGATAATCCGTTGTAGAGGCAAAGCCCATGGCCTGCAGAGCCTCACGGGCGGCCTGATATCGTAGCTCCGGTTTTTCTCCGAGGGTGAAGAGCGCCTCTTCGCAGCCAAGGGCCGCGCCTTCTTTTGCAATTGCAATGCACTCATCTACCGTCAGAAACGGGTTGGCGAGAGATCGAGGGGTTTTTGCGAAAGTACAATAGTGGCAAACATCCCGGCAGAGCTGGGTGAGCGGAATGAAGACCTTGCGCGAATAGGTGAGCGTATCCCCAAATGAGCGGTCGCGTTTCTCGGCCGCGCGGGTCATGAGCGCGTCCAGGCTTTCCCGCTCTGCCAGCTTATGAGCTGCCGCTTCACTGAGGCGCAAATGATCGCCGATAAATGCGCGCGTGCGCCCCTTCTCCGGCAGACGAGAAAATCTGGCGATTGAGGCTTCAAGATCAGTGGCGGTGTCGAGATCGAAGGCCAGAGCTTTGCTTTCTGCCACCGCCTCTTCGCCAAGCACCGCCCGGTGACGAAAAAAGCTGCCGGGGCCAAACTCAGGCACAAAAGGTGCATTCAAATCCAGCAGCAAGGCATTGGTGCCGTCGCCATCGTGAGAAGCAACCAGAGCGGCCTTGGGTGCCTTGTCGATCAGCGCGTCAACCGCTTGCGCGGTGATGAAAGGCAGATCTCCAGGCAGAATGAGCGCGCGATCAACCCCTTTGGTTTTGAGAACCTCAAGCCCTTCGCGCAAGGCCCCGTTCAGGTCCGCTCCTTCGACCTCTTCCCAGAGCTCAGCGCCGAATTTCTCAGCGAGCGACTTGGCTTCGATGCCGCGCGAGACAAGCAATATGCCTTCGACCCTCGAAGCACCGCGCAAGGCCGCCAAAACATCGCGGGCCATGGCCTCAGCAAGCGCTCTGCGCTCGGTGACAGGCAAAGCCTCGCGCAAACGTCCTTTGGCCGCTTCAAACGGCTTAATCGGAACAAGCGCCCAGATCCTATTCTTTTGATGGCGCGCCATTGAGGCTTTCATCCTTCATGATGTTTTATTTTTTCTAGCATCCCTCGGAGCCAGGCGTCTGGCAAGCGTGCTTTGCCTCATTCTTCTATCCGAAAACCATCGGGACAAGTTTTAGGGTCACCAAAGAGAGGATCAAGACGCCGATCAGATTGAGCCAGACCCCTGCCCGCATCATTTGCGGGATCGTTAAACCGCCAGAGGAAAAGACAATGGCGTTGGGCGGGGTCGCCACCGGTAACATGAAGGCGCAGCTGGCGGCCAAAGTGACCGGGATGGTGAAAAGCAGCGGATCCTGACCGGTTTGCACGGCAATGGCGCCCATAACCGGCAGGATGGTCGCGGTGGTGGCAAGATTGGAGGTGAGCTCTGTCAGAAATATCACCAGCACCACGGAGGCAAGGACCAGCACCGCGATGTGGATCTGCCCCAGCGGCGCCAATTGCTGACCCAGGAATAAGGTAAGCCCGGAGGTGGACATGCCGCCAGCCAGCGCCAGCCCGCCGCCGAACAGGATGAGCACACCCCAGGGCAAACGCGCGGTATCCTCCCAGGTCAAGAGCGCCTCCCCTTTTTTGCCTGACGGGATGATAAAAGCGGCCACGGCCGCTGTCATGGCGATACCGGCATCGGTCAGACCCGTCAGGCCGGTCCAGGCGATCAAGGGTTTGCGCAAGATCCAGCCACCGACGAGCAAAACAAAGAGCAGGCCAACCCGTTTTTCCGCCGCCCGCATGGACCCAAGCCCCAGTCGCAGATCCTCGATATGCGCCTTTAGTTCCGTCGAGGCTTTAAAATTTACCGGGAAGAGCACATGGGTCAAAAGCGCCCATGTGATGGGCAACATAACCACCGTAATGGGAATGCCGATGAGCATCCACTTTGCAAAACTTACGTCCACGCTATAGGTCTCGGACATAAAACCTGCCATGAAAACATTGGGCGGCGTGCCAACAAGCGTGGCGATACCGCCCAGCGTGGCGCCATAGGCGAGCCCAAGGAGCAGCGCCATTTCAAAATTCTTCATGTCATTGGCAGGCAATTCCTTCATGGATTCGCGCATGACAAAGATGATGGAAGCCGTAATGGGCAGAAGCATCATGGTGGTGGAGGTGTTGGAGATCCACATGCTGAGCAGCGCCGCGACCACCATGAAACCCCCTATGAGGGACCTTCCGTGCACGCCAACCCGGCGAAAGATGTTAAGCGCCAAACGCAAATGGAGGCCGGAGCGCTCAATAGCGAGCGCCATGATAAATCCGCCGAGGAAGAGATAAACCGTGGGGTGAGCATAGGAAGTCGACAAAGTTTCCTTGATCGATTGAATGCCAAAGAGCGGATAGAGCACAATGGGCAAGAACCCGGTTACCGGCACAGGCACCGCCTCTGTGGCCCACCAGATCGCCATGCAAAGGGCGATCGCGGCAGTATAAGTTCCGACGGCGGGCAAATCCGCCGGCCAGAAGAATAACAAGGCGAGGCCTGCCGCGATCGGACCCGTCGCCAACCCGATGTTCTGATGGGGTGCGCGTTCATCTGATGCTGGTGAAGTCTCCGCCACTTCTTGCTCCTCTGGGTATTACATGGGGTCCTGCCGCCCCGCGAATCTCTTTACACTTTACCTATTCTCACTAGACTTGGCAGCAACTTGCCGGCACGCAATCTCCGGCTTTCCAGATCAACGAAGGAGCACCTACCCCCATGGCAAATGAAGGTTATCACGAACCCATCGAAGAACTCTCTGATGAAACACGGGATATGCACCGCGCCATTGTTTCGCTGATGGAGGAGCTGGAAGCCGTCGACTGGTATCAACAACGGGTTGATGCCTGTAAGGATAAGGATCTGGCCGCCATCCTGGCTCATAACCGCGATGAAGAAAAGGAACATGCGGCCATGGTGCTCGAATGGATCCGGCGTAAAGACCCTGCCTTCGACAAAGAGCTGCGGGATTACCTCTTTACGGATAAAGAAATCGCCCACAAATAGCGGGCGATTTCAATTTCCGGAAAGGGTTGATAAGCGCCTAGTTGCGCTTGGGGATCACCACATTCATGGATTCATAACCCTTCACAAAACATGAGAAGGTCCGCTTCGGCTCGGAGACCACAACGATCTCCGGGAAGCGTTTCATGATTTCTTCCCAGATGATGGTGAGCTGCAATTCCGCCAAACGATTGCCGACGCAGCGGTGAATACCAAAGCCGAAGGAAATGTGGTGGCGCGGACGCTCGCGATCAATGATGTACTCATTGGGGCGATCCACAACTTCCTCATCGCGGTTGCCCGAGACATACCACATGACCACATTGTCATCCTTTTTGATGGTCTGACCCTGGAAGTCAATGTCGCGGGTCGCGCGGCGCTTCATATGCGCGAGCGGTGTTTGCCAGCGAATGGTCTCAGAAACCATGGAAGGAATGAGGCCCGGGTCGGCGCGCAGCTTGTTGTATTGGTCCGGGTTCTGGTTCAGCGCCAGGACCGAACCGGAAATGGAATTCCGCGTTGTATCATTGCCGCCAACCGTCAGCAGGATGACATTGCCGAAATATTCGCGCGGCTCCATGTCTTTGGTGTGAGCGCCATGGGCCAGCATGGACACCAGGTTGCCCATGGGCTCTTGTGCTTTGCGGGTCGCCCATTGATCCAGGAAGTATTGGCGATACTCCTGGAAGATTTCAAACTTCTGCTCAAAGCTGTCGATCAGGCCGTGACCTGGAACCGCTGTCACCACGTCTGACCAATGGAGCAGACGGCGGTGGTCTTCGAGCGGAATGCCAAAGAGGGTCGCCAGGGTCATGCCGGTGAGTTCCTTGGAGACCAGATCGACCCAGTCAAATTCCTCCCCGATCGGCAGATTGTCAAGAATTTTGCCCGCCCGCTCCCGGATCAGCGGCGAGAGTTCCGCCAAATGGGCAGGCGCCACGACAGGGCTCACGGTCTTGCGCTGAACGTCGTGCTTGGGCGGGTCCATGGCAATGAACATGGGCGGCGGACCGGAAGCATTTGCCTCATCAAAAGTCGGCGTATCTTTCAGCGCCAGGGCAATTCCTGGCTCGGATGAAAAGTCCTTGTGGTTGGTATCAATGGCAACGATGTCGTTGAACTTGGTGATGGACCAATAGGGGCCAAAGTCGCTGTCGGGTGTGTAGTGAACTGGTGCCTCTTTGCGCAGCCGCTCAAAATAGGGCCACATGGTATTGTTCTGAAAATTTGCCGATTGTGCCGGATTGAAAGTTTCCAGCGGCTCCGCATATACCGCATCTATGATGCTGTCATCGATCGTCGAGACGTCTGAAAGTGCGACGTTCATCTTGTCCTCCCAATTATTGTTGCGCGGATAATAACACAGGAATTTGGCGCGAGTCTTCGCACTTTCGCGGTATTATGGAGCAAACTTACCAATCTTTTTGATTTTTGCTCTTGAAGGTAAAGAGAACCGACTTATTTATGAGGTCGGCGTGTAGCTCAGTTGGTAGAGTAGCCGTTCGGTAAACGGGCAGTCGCGGGTTCGAGTCCCGCCACGCCCGTTTCTCCCCCTTAAAACAATTTGTTAAGCCGCTTTGCTTGGATTGCTTGGTAGTTGCAAAGGCGTTGTGTCTATCGCTTCCATACACATGAGAGAGCGTATCAATCACAAATGCGCATATTCAAAGGATGGTGCTAGCACCAATTTGGCTGTGTCGTTCTTTAGCCGCTTGCGCCGTGCGGAGATCGGGACGCATCACCATATCGCCCGGAAACATCTGTCCTCCTGCTGCGCGGAAATGGCATGACGCGAGGATCCTCGTAGGATCGTTAACGGCGCTCAGTTTTGAAGTATCGTCCACGCTGCCACGGCGGCACCGATTTCAAGGAGTTGGGTGGGGTATTGGCAGTGTGCTCGCCTAGCCCTTGATGCGACTCGCAATTTCTAAACACTTGAAATTTATGGGGGTTTTTTGTACAAAGACGCGTCAGTGGGGGTAAATCACTGACGCGTGAGCATGCGATTCATATCATGATACACCTGCCTCCGCCTTCCCCGCGACCGGATTTGCGGATTGGCGCTTTGGTAGTGTGGGGCTAGCAGTCGATACCAACTAACTAGCCCCTGTTACGGCCTACGCCGCTGCCGACCTGCACTGGAGTACCCAACCACTACAGACCGCGAAACCCTCGGTTCAGCCCCGAGGGTTTTCTTTATGCCGAATCGGCAATTTCTTCTTCGCCCTCATTTTCGGCGACCTTGTAGCAGAAGTTCAAGACGGCCTCGAAGGTGGTAACGAACGCATCACGATCATTTTGCGTCCACGTTCCGCCCTCATCCGGAAGACTTGCAAGCAGTCCAGCCAGCGCGGGGGGTAAATTTCCCGAGAAGGATGATTGATCCTGCTTGCTAGTCTGGCCAGCCGATGGTTTGCGTGGCGTGCGCTTTGTCTGTCTCGGCGACGATTCTGCTCTTGGCTTACGTGGCTTTGTTTCTTGCTTTTCGGGTCTAACCCCGGCTGCTGCAAAAAGGCCAGTAAACAATGTTACCATTCGCGGCTGCTGCCCAATTGGCTTGTAGCCCCGAAAGGCATCACGAATGCTGGTGTCATCTGCTGTTTCTGGATCAACAAATAGAAGCGCGTCCGCGTATGCAGATCTAAGCCACTCGTCAAGCTTCACCTTGAAGTCCGCTTCTGGTGCCAAACGGATTCCCTCAAAGACCTTTGTGGGTGCTCCGTTCTCGTCAATTAGGTCAAGCGTTTCTAGAGCCTGAAGCGTCCGCGAGATTAGGCTATCCGAAATTCCGGCTCGGCCGAGCACATCAGCGTCAACCGGCGACGGCAGTCCCTTGGTTCGGTGCCGCATAATGATGTCCATAATGGCCGAGGTTGGCGCATATGGTGCTGGCTTGTCTTGGTGTACAGGCATAACATCCGCCTCTGTATTTCGTTGGAAACACCTTCTTACACCCGCTCCGGACAGAGGTCAAGATGTGTTTTTTGGTTACTGTTACGCAGCTTAACCCCCCATATGTCCATCAACTACTTGAATTTATTGTTTTTTTATCCTGCGCAATGTACAACAACTTAGTACTCATTAAACTACGAAGGGTTGGAATATGAAAGAAAACATGGTTTTTGTGAGGGCGACCCCGCGCGAATGTGGCGGCGGGCTGGCGATATCCACAGATCAAGCCCTGCTAAGAATCGGCGTGGCGGGGAGAACGGAGAAGGCTGCCACTAGGAAATACTTCGACGCTCTCGCCTCATGGGAGGCTTTGCCCGCAGAAAGAGAACTTTTCATACCAAGCCATATGCCGATGCTACTATTTATGTTTCCACAGCTTGTATTCGCCGTCATGTCATGCCCCTTCGACAATTTCCTTATTGCAAAAGGATTTCAGGCATTCCCCGTTTCTCTTGCGGAGTATTGCAAACGTGCTTTCATCTGGGCTGAGCCCGCGATCTTTTATCCACGTTTCTGTGATTTGTCGTGAAGTCATTGGTCCTGCCGCCTTACGTAAGGCGGAAAAGATGAATCGCTTTTGGTGACCCTTGGGCGCAGGGTGCTGTGCTGCGTAGCTATTGAACCCGACGCCCTCCAGTGCGGCGTTGGGATCAAATAACCGTATACAGGCAGCCAAGTGATCTATGTCGCATAACACTTTCTTTGACTCACCAACCAAGTGTTTACGGAGTTTGACTAATTCGGCTCTCTTGGCCTGTAGACCTGGGACTGTGTTGGAGCGCTCCATTCACCATGCCCACACCATAGGATATGATGTCTTAGCCGCTATTTATGGTGATTTTTCTCCACAACACCGCACTTTCGCAGCAAATGTCACACTTGTTGCAATCGGGTGGCCGTGTCCGGCATCCAGCTTGGTGCGTTTTAGCTGCTTGTGAGCGGCGGAAAGGTTGTCTTCTTCTTGGTCAGACCAAAGGCAAAGCCTGATTCAATGGACCCGATACCGGGAATTTTGGTGAGCTTTTCCTTCATCAGGCGCTCATAGGTCTGAAGGCTTTCGCTGACCACATGCAGCATGTAGTCATTGGTGCCTGTCATGAGGTAGCACTCCAATACCTCATCAATGGCCCTTATGTGATCTTCGAAGGACCGGATGTTTTCCTCTGAAGGCCGGTCGAGCTTGACCTGGACAAAGACATTGATGGGCAGGCCGAATTTTTCCTGATCCACAATCGCCGTATAGCCCTGAATAACGCCCCGCTCTTCCAGCCCCCGCACCCGGCGCAGGCAAGGTGAGGGCGACAGGCCCACCCGGTCCGCCAATTCATGATTGGTCAGGCGCCCGTTGGTCTGGAGTTCTCGTATGATTTTGCGATCAATTTTGTCCATCTTTTGCTCTTTTTTAGCAGTTTCTGCCCTTTTCTAGCATATCATTGGCTTTAAACGCAATTTTTTGACCTCCCTGCAGTGATATTATTGCGCTGAAAGCGAGTCCAACTCTCGCCATCTATGAGGAGGTATGAAAATGTCCAGCAAGACCGGTCTTAAGGGCTTTGCCACGCGCGCCATTCATGAGGGGTATGATCCGGCCGATCATGATCATGCTCTGGTGCCGCCAGTACATTTTTCCTCCACCTTTACCTTCGAAGATGCCCAGCATGGGGGCGACCTTTTTGCCGGCGTGCGGGAGGGCCATTTTTACAGCCGTATTTCCAACCCGACGCTCGACCTTCTAGAGCGGCGACTGGCAGCGCTGGAAGGCGCTGAAGCGGGCCTGGTCACGGCCTCGGGCATGGGCGCTATTACCGCCACCTTCTGGACCTTTATTGAGCCCGGCGCGGAAGTGGTCATGGACGAGACGCTTTACGGCTGCACGTTTGCATTCCTGCGGTCAGGTCTTGCCAAGTTCGGCATCAAGGTGACGCCGGTGGATCTGCGCGACCCTGAAAACCTTGAAGGCGCCCTCACCGATCAAACTCGCATCGTTTATTTTGAAACGCCTGCCAATCCCAATATGCGGCTCGTGGATATTGCGCGGGTGGCTGAGATCGCCCACACGAAGGGGGCCAAGGTGATTGTCGACAACACCTATGCGACCCCTTACCTGCAAAATCCGCTCGCCCTTGGCGCGGATCTGGTTATCCACTCGGCCACGAAGTATTTGGGCGGACATGGCGACCTGGTTGCCGGCGCTGTCGTCGGCGGGGCAGAAGATATTCAGCGTATCCGTCTGGAAGGCCTTAAAGACATGACCGGCGCGGTGATGTCTCCCTTTAGCGCCATGCTCATCATGCGCGGCCTTAAGACCCTGGAACTCCGCATGGACCGACATGTGAAAGCGGCCAAAGTGATTGCCGATATGCTGGAAGCCCATCCGATGGTGGAGCGGGTCTTTTATCCGGGCCTTCAGAGCTATCCGCAATATGAACTGGCAGAAGCGCAAATGGCGCAGCCGGGCGGCATGATGGCCTTTGAATTGAAAGGCGGCATGCTGATGGGACGCAAGTTCATCGACAGCGTCTCACTGGTTCAGCGCGCGGTGAGCCTGGGCGATCCGGAGACGCTGGTGCAGCATCCCGCCACTATGACCCACTCGGCCTATACGCCGGAAGAGCGCGCTCGCCACGGCATCAGCGATGGATTGATCCGTCTTTCGGCAGGCCTTGAAAGCATTGAGGATATCGTTGACGACCTCACCCGGGCGCTGGATGCCTGCAAGGTTCGCCGCCTATCCCAAGCAAGCTGACCTCCGCCCTCAGGGTGAGGCGAAGCTTTCACTAAAAGCTCCGGCGAAGGGCCACATAGATATTTGAGTTATCTTCAAACTGGCCGAAGAAGCTGGTGTTCGCCGCGCCGTAGAAGAAATTACTACCGGCTTCGACGCGCAAGGCATCGGTGACCTTGTAAGCCACATTGAGGCGCAGGTAGCCATCCTCATCGGTCGGCGAATAGAAGTTAAAGCCGCTCAAAACCAGGTTCTGGTTCATGAGTTGCTGGGTCAAACGCAAGGTCAGGACCTGGCGATACTCATCGACCTTTGGCATGCCTGGTAACAACGCCCCCAGATAGGCGTCATAGTCCTCCGTTTTTTCAACGTAATACTGAACCGCACCTGTCAGGTCCGGCACTATTTCACGTTCGAGGCCCACAAGGAAACGCCACTGGCTGTTGGGCGTGAAAGGATCAGCGCCACTCTTTTCATCACGGCTGTCGTAATATCCCACCTCCGCATTGCCGATGCCGCCTAGCATCGGCGCGCGGACACTGGCGCCATAAACGGCAAGTTCCGGATAGGTCGCTTTCAGATCCACAATGTCAAAACCGGCTGGGCTCTTCCAATAGCCGTTGTAATAATAAAGCGCCCATTCCGTAGACCCGGATTGGCCATAGAGCCGCGCAGCGACTTCCGGACCATTTTCAGATTGGACCCGCAACGCGGCGGGAGACGTGTTCACACTGCCTGTCATAGGATTGTAGTAGGTTAGAATGCGGCCATCGATGGCGCGGTCCGGATCAAACTGCGGTGTGACCACAAGATCAACACTCGCCTTGGCGCCATACCAGGAAAGCTTCAAGGCATCTGACGGGGCTTTGAGGTATTCCACGTCCCGGCCAATGAAGAAAGCATTCCAGTCTTTGGGAAAGAGGTCATTGATAAAGAGAAGGTCTCCCGTCCCCCAGGTGAGGATCTGGCGACCAAGTTTCAGGTCCATGTTGCCTGACGGGCGGAACAGCGCCCAGGCCTCACGCAGATCCAGCACGCCCTCACCGCGGCCAAGGTCCGGCCCATATTCTTCGAGTACAGGGTCGAGAACCGCATCGGCGGTGATGCGCCAGGTCAAGGTATCGGTCATGCCGTCGAGGGAAAGCTGGCCGCGCAGTTCACCCAGGGTCCAATCGTCATAGCCTTGAGCATCCTGCAGCCGCGTCCCCGCCCGCGCCTCAATGAAGCCGGTCACATTGAAAGCCGGTTCCGGCGCCTCTTCCTTCTCAGTCACCTCTGCCTCCTTGTCGCCAAGGCCTGAGGGGAGACTGGGGCCACCAAGGCCTGGCGGCAAGGAGGGACCATCCGCCAGCGCGGCCGGGCTGTAGACCGCGCCGAGGAGGGCAAGAGTGAGGAAAGTATTTTTGAGGGTCATGACCTCGAACTCCTATCGCAGCAGATTTCGCGGCGGATTACGCAGATAGCGCTCGGAGAAGATATCATCTTCGAGCCCCATATCGTAGGCTACGTCCGAATATGTCATGGAGGTCGAGCTTCCGGCCTTGACGTCCGTCATCTTCGAGGCGGTAACAGTCATGAAGCCGCCGACCTCTTCCACATTGAGGGCTTCATAGGTGCGGTAAACCTCACCCGCCTCATTGAGGTAGTCGATCTTGATCGGCAGGAAGGTCGCTTTGTGGATCCAGCTTTTGTACGAAGCAAACTCTACGCCCGACTTGTCCTTCGGCGTGCTGTCCAGAACGTAGTAGGTGTCGTTTTCCTCGACCAGCACATGGTTATCAAGATCCGGATTGCGGCCGGAAACATCCTCATAGAAGAAGTTCGAACCGACAAAGCTTGACCGCTTGTCGCTGGCGGCGATGCGCTTGACGAGATCCAGACCCGGCAGATAGAGCCAGCGGTCATCGTCCTTGTCCATGTGCTTCCAAACCAGGAAGGCGGTCTTGTTGACGTCCGTGGGGCGGGAGAAATAAACATAAAACTTCTGCTCGCCACTTCCCGCGCCCGGCTCATTATCCTTGCGCAGAATGACAAAGGCGCGGGTGCGCTCGCGGCCCTGATCATCGGTGATGGTCATGTTGACTTTGGCGCGGCCATCGTCGCCCTGGTAGTAGGAAACCTCGTTGGCCTTGGCGACAATTTCATCCACGTCCATAGCCCATGCCGAGGTCGCTGTTGTCAGAATGGCTGCCAGTGCAATGGTCATTTTACGAATGTTTCGGGTCATGAAAGTCACTCCTTTACTTGGGCTTGTGGGGGGACAGCCTTGCGAAACAGCCAGGGCTGCATCAGCTTGATCAAGGCCGGGAGAATGAAGATGCTGGCAAAGCCGGCCAGCAACAAGATTGCCGAGATGAAAATGCCAACGGTGTTGTAGGGCACCAGCGGCGCCGCCAGAAGCGGCAGGAAGCCAACGCCCAGCACGATGACATTTCGGGTAATGGCGCGCGCTGGCTCGCCGAAGACCTCAGGTACGGTCTCTTCCCAGCTGCCCCGAAGCGCACGGTGATAGCGACTGCGCGCCAGGAAGTGGATCGCATAATCGACCGCCAATCCGAGACTGAGCGAGGAGAGAACGGCAACGGGCATGTCGTAGTCTTTGCCGATCAAACCAATGAGGCCATAGATCATGGCAATGGTGACCGTCAGCGGCACCATGGCAAGGAGACCCCACAGGATCGACCTGAACAGAACGGTCATCAGGATCAGGACCACGATGAAGGACCCGAGGAACGCTTCCATCATGCCGCTGACCATCTGCTGCTGCCAGATGACATTGATGTAAGTGAGACCAAACCAATTGTGCTTGAGCGCTATGGGAGCTTCGTTGTCTGCGAAGAATTCTTCCACGGCATCCACGAGCGCGCTCATGTCTTTGTTGTCACCGGATTTCAATTGAATCCACAGATTGGCCGATGTGTAGTCCGGGGTCACGAAGTGCCAAAGGTCGTCCGGACGGTGGCTGTTCTGGAAGGTTAGCAGGGTTTGAGCCACCGCATCGCGTGTTGCCGGGATGCGGTAAGCTTCCGGGGCGCCTTCATAGAGTTCGCGGTGAACGGTCTTGACCACATCCACAACGGAGGAACTTTTGCCGACCAGGCCGGTCTGAAGGAGATAATCTTCCAACTCCGACACAAAGTTCAAGACCTCCGGATCTTTAAAGAGCGCTTCGCGCCCCTCAAAACCGCCTAGGAAAATAAGCGCATCATCCCAGGCCATCCATTCGTCATCGCCGGCCCCGTCAAGACGTTCTTCTGAGTAGCTGGTGAGCGCACTCAGGATCGCGGCAAAAGACATGGCTCTGGCATCCATCTCTTCGGTGCGCACCAGAAGATCCGGTGCCACCTCCAGGCCAGACTGCTTGAGCGCTGATTTCAGGCCTGCGATTTCATCCGCATCAGAGAGCGCGCTTTCGTCCGCCTCCAACACCAGATAGGCCATATAGGTGCCGGCGAAGCGTTCGTTGAGCGCCTTGTCCGCAACGCGAATTTCATGAGAGGGGGCAAACCACTTTACGGGATTGTCGTTGATCGTGATTTTCTGAATGCCGACATAGGCAATAACACCGAAAACCGCCGTCAACAAAATCACGAATTTGGCATGGCGGAATGTAAAGCGTCCGACCGCCTGCAAGGCATTGCCAAGCGGGCCATGATCTTCATGATTTTTTTCCATGCCAAAGTTGGCAAAGGATTTTTCCGGCATCAACATGATATAGGCCGGGATCATGGTGATGGTAAAAGCCCAGGCCGCCATGACACCCAGCGCGACGAAGAAGCCGAAGACCTGAACCGGCGGAATAGGCGTCAAGGTGAGCGAAACAAAGCCCGCAAAGGTGGTCAGCGAGGTAAAGAACATGGGCGCGGAAAGCTCGCTCATGACTGCTTTCAAGGTTGCCTTGCGATCTCCTGTTTCCTTATAGCGGTCAAAGAAATCCGACAGGATGTGCACCGAGTCCAGGACCGCGATGGGCATGATGAAAATCGGGATCATCGAGCTCATGATGTGGACCGTATTGCCCGTCACAATCAAGAGACCCATGGTAAAGACAACGGAAGCCATGGCGACCAGCATGGGCGCGATGATCAGATTGACCTGACGGAAGAAAAACCACATGAGCAGGAAGATCAGCACCATGGCCGCCGGGGCGGAAATGGCCATTTGCACGAACATTTCGACGCCGAACTGGTCCTGTGCCACTGGCATGCCGGTGACGTAATAGGTGGCGGGACCGGAGAAGGTTTCAAACTCGGCCTTGAGCTGCCGGGCGACATCGTAGCCGTCAGCTTTAAGTTCAATGGGGATGTAAAGCGCGGCGGCCTTGCCGTCTTCAGAGATCAGCGTGCCATTTAGCATGGGCAGATTAAGCGCTGCCTTGGCGATCTCTGCCGCTTCTTCTTCGGTTTCCGGCGGGGTCTGCATAAGCCAATTGAAAGACACACTCCCGAGACCGGCTTGCTCAATGTTGTCGACGGTCGAGGGCGACATCAAGTCCTTCTCGATGACACCGTGCCAAACACCTTCGTCATCCTGCCAGCGCAGTGACTTGGCATAGTCGGTCAGCGCGTAAATCTCTTTCAGGGTCTCAACGGTGAAAACACCTTGAGGGCTCTCATTGTCGACAACCCCCACGACCACCATATCGTGAAGCGCGAAGTTTTTCTTTTGGGCATTGTGATAGACCCGCACGGGCTCTTCAGCGGGCAGCATGTTTTCCGGGTCGGTATCAATTTTGACACCACTCAGGAACGGCGCTGCGTTCGGCGCAAGGGAGGGCACCGCCACCAAGGCAATCAAGAGGACGCTAAGAAGTGCGGTTACCCGCATGATGGTCTTCGGACGGTTTGTCGCTATGTCAGACAGAAATTGCATCGAGCCCTGGCTCCCGTTGAAAAGGTCAGTGGATCAGTCGAAGGCTTTGCCGGGAGCAATGCCGAGTTTTTTGAAGATCATGGCCGCCGGGCAAAAACCGGTAAAGGCCGCCTGGAACATGTTGAGACCCACAAAGGCGGTAAAGAACAGCCAATAAGGCGAGTGAAAATATGCCAGAGCGAGGCTGGTAAGAATCATGACGCCGGCAAAGGCAAAAATGGCGCGATCGAGAGACATGGACGTTTTCCTTTTTGTTAGTTTTTTCCAGGTGCCGCACAAAACAGGTCGTGCAGAACATTGATGATCTGCGCGGCACGCACATCCTTGATCCGGTAGTAGATCGTGGTTTCCTCTCGCCGGGTATCGACGAGACCCTGAGACTTGAGCTTCGACATGTGCTGCGACAGATTGGGGTGGGAAATGCCAATCTTTCGGGCCAATTCGCCGGACGACTGCTCGCCTTCAATCAGATTGCACAGCACCAGCAAACGGCTGGGATTTGCCAGCATCCGCAGATAGGTGGATGCCGCTTCTGCGTTTTTCTCAAGCTCAAGAATATCAAATGTATTTTCCATACTTGCTATTTAACGCAAATAGCAAGTATTGCAAGGCCCAAATTGTCGCACCTCTGTTTTTGCCCGTTTTCTGCCGATTTTTAGATCAAAAGGTCAGCTCAGGCGCGGCGAACGCCGCCACTCTTTGTGAAGAAGGAGGAAAGAGGCCCCGATGATAAGGAGGGAGCCGAGCCACATGGAGCCCGGCGGCACAAAGCCGAAGACCACCAGCCCCAGAACCACATTAAAAGGCAGTTTGAGGTGATCGAAGGGCTGCAGAAAACTCGCGTCCGCCAGGCTATAGGCCTTGGCGATGGCATATTGCGCCAGCGCCGTTAAGAGCCCTGCGGCTACAAGCAAAAAGCCGGGAAGCCCCACCCCCGGCGACAGTCCCTCCCCTGCCGCCAAAGCTGCGTTGACCGGGGTTAAAAGCAGGAGGAGATAGACGGTCAGGGACTCAGGCGATTCTGTGCGCGAGAGGTGCTTGGTCATCAGCGAAGTCATGGCCCACATGGCGGCCGCCATGACCGGCAAAAGGACATAATAGCTAAAGCCATCCGACCAGGGCGCCAGGATAATCATGCCGCCGACAAACCCCACAATCACCGCGGCCCAGCGATCGAGGCCCGCCCTTTCTCCCAGGAAGAGATTGGCACCAATAATGACAAAGAAGGGCGACAGCATGATGAGCGCAATGGCTTGCCAGATCGGGACATGGGCAAGGCTCATGGCCCAGAGCTGAACGCCTGTCGCCGCAAGGGCCACACGAAAGACATGGGCAAACAGCTGAGAGGTCCGCATGGACCGCCACCCCCGGGTGATCAGCCAGGGCAGAGAAAATAGGAAGGCAATGAGATATTGCCAGAAGGCAAGGCGGGCAGGCGACACGCCCAGAACCATTGTGCCAAACTGCAAAAGCGTATTGACGAGCGCAAAGGTCAGCCCGGCGAGCACCATCAAGCTGGCTCCGGCAACAGCCGGTGATGTGTGGCGAAACAACCTGGTCATGGCGCTCTTTGTTCTCCAACGCTCATAACTCAGGGCAAAACAGGCGAGAGGCCGCCAAAGCCCCCTGCGGTGCCTTCAGCCTCTTTCCCCGTTCTCTTCCATCCGGACTTTAACCGTCGGCTCTGGATTTCCACCAGATCTGCTGACCCTCGCCCGGGATGGGAAAGGCGCTCGCGGGCTTGCAGAGGTCTCTGCTTACCGCCGGTGGGGACTTTCACCCCGCCCTGAGAACGATGCAGCTCAATTGCTGCGATCTCAGCAAAATAGGGGCAATCTGCCGCTGCGGCAATGGATTTTGAGGCCCGAACATCGTGACCTTTGCCGCAAAAGGCACCATTTCCCCATCGCCGCCGGCACAAACCGCAGAAATCATGCCCTTTTGGGGCGGACACATTGTCAAAGATCCTCCGTCATGGGAGGATGTTTGACCCAGACCAACCCCTTAGGAAGGGAGACCCGATTGATGATCCAATCAGCCCTCGCCAGCGCTCTTGCATTGGTGGTCAAATTGCTGCCGTTAATCTTTGCCTTCGGTTTTCTGACGCCTGTTCTGCAACAGGCCATTGTCGCCTTCAGATGGACACCGCCCTTTGGCTTGTCGCCGCTTATTTTTTCTCTGGTGGTCTGCGGCGCCTGGGGTCTGGTCGCGCAGGTTCGCGGGAGTTGGTTATGAGCGCACCTCCCGATTATGCGGCCATGTCGAACGCGGAGCTGTTTAAGGCTGAACGCGAGATCGCTGAGAAATATCGCGGCAAGTTTCCTTTGCTGATGGTGGTCTGGGCCTTTGGCAATTTGGCCGCATGGCTCGGGCTTTGGGCATTGGTCTTGACCGACACCCTGTCGTTGTGGATCGCCTTTCCGGTCGCCATTCTAAATATGGCGCTGGTCTATCTGCCGACCCATGACGCGCAGCATGATATTATTGCGCGTAAAGGAACAAAACTTCGTTGGCTCAATGAACTGGTCGGCCACGGCACGACCTGGATGCTCGCGGCACCCTATAACGCGCTGCGCTATACACATCTGCAGCACCACCTTCATGCCAATGATCCAGAACTTGACCCGGACTACTCCGCAAAGGCACCCGGGCCCTGGCAATCCATCCGGAACAGCTTGCACCACCGACAACCGCAAGGCGCGCGCACGCAAGCTTATGCGGATTGTCTGCAGCGGCTTGGGCGGACGGACCTTATTATCCAATCTGTCCTTTATAAACTTGGGTTTATCGGCATCTTATGTGCTCTCGCTTGGATGGGTCTCGGGCTTGAGGCCTTTTTCCTGTGGTGGTTACCGATCCAAATCGCATTCATCTATATTGACTTCTACCTGTCCTGGGCGCCCCACTACCCTTCGGAAGAAAAGGGCCGTTACCGCGACACCCGCGCCTTTCGCTCGCGACTTGGAAATATCTTATCGGCGGGCATGCAATATCACATCGTTCATCACCTCCATCCGTTCATACCGCTCAACGACACCCCCGCGGCTTACCGCGACCTCAAGCCCATTCTGCAGGCTCGGGGCTGCCGGATTGATGGTCTTTAGGGCAGATAGGGAGCAATCTTTCCCTTTTTCTTTTTGTTGTAATGTGTATGGTCGCCCCAGAATACGGCTCAGGCAGATAGTTTCATGCAAGCAGTCCTTGGTATTTTAGGCTTCTTCCTCGCAGGTCTGGCAACCATTATGCTGGTTCCGGCCATCGCGGACCCGTCCCATGCGGTACCCTTTTTGGAAACCGCATGGCTGACTTTCTTCGTCGCGGGTTCCCTTTACTTCGCCACGCGGGGGCAAAGCTACGACATTGCGCCTCGGCAAGCCTATCTTCTGACCTCCGGCGCTTGGATCCTGCTGCCTCTCTTTGCGGCCATTCCTTTTACTTCTTATGGCATGAGCCTGACGGACGCCGTATTTGAATCCGTCTCCGGGATCACCACCACCGGCTCGACAGTTCTCAGCGGGCTGGACACGGCGCCGCATTCGCTTCTGATTTGGCGAGCCCTTCTGCAATGGGTCGGGGGCATTGGCATTATTGTCACCTCCATTGCCATTCTGCCGCTCCTCAACATTGGAGGCATGCAGCTCTTTCGAACAGAAAGCTCAGATCGCTCAGAGAAAGAATTGCCGCGCGCGACCATGCTTGCGGGGGCAACCCTTTGGGTTTACCTGGGGCTTTCGATCGCCTGCGCATTCTCCTATCTGGCGGCGGGCATGTCCGGGTTTGATGCGGTGACCCATGCCATGACGACGGTCTCAAGCGGTGGTTATTCAACCCATGACGCCTCGCTCGGATTTTTCAAGAGCGACGCCATTGACTGGATCGCGACAATTTTCATGTTGTCAGGCGGTATTCCTTTCGTCTTTTACATCCGCGTGCTCCGCGGCAAATCCTTGCGCAGCGTTCAGGTTGAAACCCTGCTCATTCTGCTGACCCTGGCCATTCTTCTTTTGACTTTTTGGCTGGTTCACAAAGCGCAATTCGCCCCGTTTCATGCTTTTACCCTGGTGACTGTCAGTGTTGTCTCCATTGTCACCACAACGGGATTTGCCGCGTCCGACTACACCACCTGGGGCTCCTTTGCGGTCATTATCTTTCTGGCCCTTACATTTATGGGGGGCTGCACCGGGTCAACCGCAGGCGGCCTTAAGACCATGCGAATTATTGTCGCATTAAAGACCATCCGGCTGGAAATTCACAAGCTCATCTACCCGCATGGCGTCTTCAGCGAGACCTACGAAAACAAAAAGCTTTCGCCGGATGTTATGCGCTCGGTTGGCATCTTTATCTTTATATTCACCGGCAGCCTGATTGGACTGACGCTCGTTCTGGAAATCCTTGGCCTCGATTTTGAAACAAGCCTCAGTGGCGCAGCGACAGCGATCTGCAATGTGGGACCCGGCATTGGCGATATCATCGGACCCTCGGGGAATTTTTCAAGCTTGCCGGATCTTGCTAAATGGGCACTTAGCCTTGGTATGATCCTCGGAAGGCTGGAATTTTTGACACTCTTTGTTATGTTTGTTCCTGCCTATTGGCGATGGTGATTCTTGGGAGGAGGCACCCTATTCATGAGTTTTGAAGGTACGCATGTGATGCGCTCTCTGGAGCTCCTCGGCGAAACCGGGGAGGATCCGACAGGTCCGATATATCAACGTTTGTTTGAAGGTAGCCCCGAACTGGAGCCACTCTTCATTCTTGACACAGATCAAAGCGTACGCGGCTCCATGCTGCAGAACGCTCTGGAGTGTATTTTTGATTTTTGCGAAGACAATCGCATGGCAACGAATTTTGTCGAAACCAGCCGCTTTGTGCACGATGGATACGGAGTGCCCGACGAGAAATTCGACGAGTTTTTCGTCGCAATCCGGGACTGCTGCCGTTCGATTTTGGCAGGTCAATGGACCGCGGACATGGACCTGGAATGGCAGGCCATGTTGAGCGCCTTCGCCAACAAGGCCTGACCCTTTTCCCTTACAAATCAGCTTGGCAGGGTGGCGTGAGCGACGCCGCCGTCCACGGTGAGCGTGTCGCCGACCACATAGTCACTGGCAGGGCTCGCCAGGAACACAGCCGCGCCCGCCATATCTTCGGGCGTGCCGACACGGCGCATGGGCACGCGTTTCGCCACCTCGTCCCCGTGGTCACGAGCCGCACGGTTCATCTCACTGGCAAAAGGCCCCGGCGCCAGGCTGGTGACAATGATCGCATCCTGGATCAGCCGCGCCGCCATGCGCTTGGTGAGATAAATCAGCGAGGATTTGGACGCGTGATAGCTGTAGGTTTCCAGCGGATTGAGCCGCATGCCATCAATGGACGTAATGTTGATGACCTTGGACGGCGCGTCAAAGGAAGCCTTGACTTTCAAGAGCCCGTGCAAGGCCTGGGTCAAAAAGAAGGGTGATTTGACGTTCAGGTCCATGACCTTGTCCCAGCCGTGCTCCGGAAATTCTTCAAACGGCACGGCCCATGCCGCCCCCGCATTGTTGACGAGGATATCGAGATGGTCTTCCCGCTTGGCGACCTCTGCCGCCAGGGACTGGCAGCCTTCGACGGTTGAAATATCCATCGGAAGGGCGATGCAGTTGGGGCCGAGTTCGGCCGCGGTTTCATCGCAGGCGCCGGCCTTACGTGATGAGATATAGACCTTGGCGCCCTGGGCAATAAAGCCCTCGGCAATCATTTTGCCGATACCGCGCGAACCACCGGTGACCAAAGCCACCTTGCCGTCCAGGCGAAACATTTTTTCCACGTTCATCATGTGATTTTCCTCCCTCACACCTGATTTTTCATGCGCCTGTGAACGGCGTCTCGTTTTGCCCCTCCATAAGTACCGGTTTGGGGAGTGGAATCAATATCTGCGTGGCGCGATGACCCTGTTTGTGCGCTCTAGGCCTTGGCGAGGAATTTGGCCGCCAGGATTTTGTAGGCCAGTTTGGCAGCAAGAAAATCGCAGCTGTGAAGCTCCGGGCGCGGCGCCAGTTCGTTGACATCGGCGCCGACGATTTCGCCCACTTCCGCGGCGCGCTTAATAATCGGCATGACATCATCCCAAAAGAGCCCGCCCGGCTCCGGGGTTCCGGTGGCCGGCATCAGGCTCGCGTCAAAGCCATCCACATCGAAGGTCAGATAGATCGGCCTGCCTTTGAGGGGCGCGATGATCTCTTCCAAATTCCAATGGGCCTTGTCCTTGGCCCAATGGATATGGATGCGGTGGCGATTGGCTTCTAGGAAGGGAATTTCACTTGCCGAGATATTGCGAATACCGACAGAGACAACGGACAAGGGTTCATGATCGAGGCAACGCCGAATGGCGGCCGCATGAGAATAATGCTCCCCCTCATAGCCATCACGCAGGTCGGCATGGGCATCAAAATGCAGCAGGGCCAGATCTGGGTAGCGGGCCAGATAAGGCCGGATGGCGCCGGGGGTGATGGCGTGTTCACCGCCGAAAACCATGGGGAAGATCCCCTCTTCCAACGCGGCGCCGGTCAGACCCGCCAGCTGCTCCAGCGCCTGTTCAATCGACCCCTTCGGCGTGATCGGCTCAAGGGTTTCAAGCTGGAAATGGGTGACCGGCTCACACCAATAAGTCTCGTCAAAAAGCTCCACCTCATGAGAGGCCGCAATCATGGCCTCCGGCCCGGCTGCCGTGCCGCCGCCATAGGAAACGCTTGCCTCAAGCCCAAAGGGAATGATGCGTGCACGCGGAGCGGTGGCGGGAGCGACAGCTTCTTCAAGGCCCAGAAAGCCATCAATTGAGGGACGTAAGCCGGTCATTTGTAAGATCAATCCTTAAAGAGGCGCGCCCAATGTTTCGGTGCGCGATCCTTCCAATGGCCCTGATGATAAGCGTCAGACGCGATGAGTGGGAAGACGGTTGTGGCTTCTGCAAAAACCATTTGCTCAAGCGCTGTGGAGACCTTGCCCCAGGAGCAGGCTTCTTTCAGCGTTGACGAAGAGCAAGCGCCATCGCGCACGTCGGCCACCGTAATCTGGACGGCATATTTGTGCATTTCCACATCGTCATGGCCAAGGATTTCCGCACAGACAACGGTATCCTGGGCAAAGTTCTTCGGCACGCCGCCACCGATCATCATGAGACCTGTGGTGCCCGCATCGATTTTAATTTGCGTGAGCTCACGGAAGTCCGCCACGCTGTCGATGGAGACATAGGGCTTGCCTTCCTTGATGCGGTCCACCTGGTGGCGCACAAGTCCAAAGCCTGCCGAACTATCAGAAAAAGCCGGGCAGAAAATCGGCACGTCTTTTTCATAGGCCAGACGGACGAGGCTTTTTTCTTTCTTGCCGTTTTCTGACAGCCAGCGCCCCATTTCACGGATGAACGCGCGCGAAGAGATGGCGCCCGGCGTCAGGCCATCGGCAATGTCACCAATGGTGTGGTCCACACGCTGCAATTCTTCTTCGTCGATATAGGTGTCGTAAATCCGGTCGATCAAGAGATCGCGCAGGCTCTCGTCGCGAATGAGGTCGCGGGCCTGATAGTGTTTAAAGCCCATGCCTTCAAAGAAATCCATGTCGACGATAGAGGCCCCCGTGGAGACAATGACGTCGATCATGCCGAGCTCCAGGAGGTCGGCATAGGCGTCCATGCAACCGCCTGCGGATGTGGAGCCGGCAAGTGTCAGCATCACCGTGCAGTCCTTGTCCTTCAGCATGGCGTTATAGATTTCGCTCGCCCGCGCCACATCGCGCGAGGAAAACGACATCTTGTCCATGGCGGCAATGATGGGGCGCGCATCAAAGGATTTGATGTCGATGTGTTCGACCGGGCGCGACAGCAGCTCAGCCTTTTGGTTGGTTGCGTTTTTATCAAGCATTGTTTTCTTCCGTTTGGGTAAAGGGAACAGGGAGCTGGGCCATACGGCCATAGGCTGTCAGCATGGGTGCGTCTTCGACAAGAAATTCCTCAAAGGCACCAAAACCATTAAATCTTGTGGCCATGGCGGCGCCATAGGCCCCGATGTTGCCGATCTCAATATAGTCTCCAACGCCCGCGTCAGAGGGCAGATAGAATGGGCCCTTCATGTGATCATAGTCGTCACAGGTTGGCCCATAGAAGGAGAAGCCGGTCTCGGAAGGATTGATCCGGGGGCGCAAAAGCCGCACGGGATAAGTCCAGCCCAATTGGCCGGCATCAAAGAGCGCGCCGTAGACACCGTCATTGATGTAGAGCTCATGCCCTTTGCGCGCTTCAACACGCACGACAAGGGACATGGATTCCGCCGTCAGGGCCCGACCGGGTTCGCACCAAAGCTCACAATTGTTGGTGACCAGGAGCTCTTCAAATCTCGCGGTGATCATCGCCACATAGTCTTCAAGGGGCGGCGCCATATAGCCTGGATAAGGCGCGGGGAAGCCGCCGCCCACATCCAGAACATCCACAATCACACCGGCTTCAATGATGGCGCGCTCCACAAGATCAATGGCGGCGGCAAAAGCGCCGGGGTGCATGGCCTGACTGCCGACATGGAAACAGACGCCCAGGCGGTCCGCCTTTTGGCGCACGGCCGCCAAAAGCAGTGAGGCTTCCTCGTGGCCAGCGCCAAATTTGGCACCCAGGGAGATCTTGGAAAGCTCGCTAGAGACGCGCAGGCGCACACAAAGGGTCAGATCCTTCGCATTGTCAGTCGCGGCCATGATCTTTTGCAGCTCACTCAAGCTATCGAGCGAGAATGTGCGGATGCCCAAATCAAAATAGGCCTCTCGAATGGCTTCATAGGCCTTGATCGGGTGCATGAAGCCCAACATGGCATCGGGCGCAAGGGCGCGTACTCGGCGGGCCTCATCAAGAGATGCCACGTCGAACGACAGACCCTCTTCGGCGAGGATCGAAATGACCCACGGCGAGGGATTGGCTTTTACGGCGTAGAGACACCGTCCAGGAAAATTCATTTTGAACCAACGGGCCGCCGCTCTAATGGCATGGGGACGTTGGCAGAAAACGGGTCCGGCAGGTTTGACCGCGGACACTAATTCATAGGCGCTATGGTAATCTGACACCTCATGGGACCTCCGACTAATTGAGCTCTCCCACGGGGTCTCTTGCGATAATCACCAAGAGGGGCTACCGGGCAGGCTCCATTAAACAAAAGCGCCAGCCCCACAAGGCATTTCCTCGGACTTGGCGATTGCTATGTAGGGTCGAACCCGGGTGATGTAAAGAGGATTTTTTGATCCCTTTTTAAAAATCACCCGCCGCCAGGGGACTGCCCTGCCAAGCCATTGCCACAGAACGACAATTTGGCTTCTCAGCTCAGCCAATTCGCCCTATGATCCGGCTGAAATTGGCCATCGTGAGCACCTCATTTGGAGACACATTGTGACCACATCCGAGAATTACGTAGAGACAAACCCGTCCTATGAAGGGCTGGCGGCGCGTATTATTGAACACTGGAAGTCGGTGATTGCAGACGCGACAACCTTTGAAGAACCATATGAACATATTTATGTGGAGAACATTTGGCCCGACGATGTGTACCAGATGCTCAGGACCAAATTGCCACCGGTTTCTCTTTATGCCCCCATCAATCTGAAGAAATGGGTGCGCGCGGATGGCACTTCAACACGTGACCGGATCGATCTGACACCCGAAAACATCGCAAAGTTCGATGACGACCTCCGCGACTTTTGGACCGAGATCAAACGGGCCATTTCTTCAGAAACCATGAAGCGTCTGGTTTTTGAAAAACTTAAAAAGGACTTGTCTCTGCGGTTGAATGTACCCGTCGACGATGTTGTCGGGTATGATGCCTTTGTCGGCGGCACCCTGACGCGGGATACGGCGGAATATCGCATCAAGCCTCATCCGGATGGTTATCCTCGGATTGTCACCATGCAGTTTTATTTGCCGGAAAGTGAAGATCAAGAAGATCTGGGGACTTCGCTTTACGTGCGAGAACCTTTGCATCGGCGTCTGCTGGGCAAAGGGTTTCGAGAGGTCAAGCGGTTCCCCTACAGAGCCAACAGCGGTTATGCCTTTGCGGTCAATTCGTTGCCGGAGCGGACCAGCTATCACGGCCGCGAATATATTGAAGCAAGTGCGGGCGTGCGAAACTCTCTTCTGTTTGCCTGGCGGGCGGAGATACCCACCCGCGATGCCACGTCAGCCGTAACCATTACGGCGACGGAGAAAACCCTTTGAAGAGATGTAAGGCGCTGGCGACCAGCCAAGAACCGTAAGGCGGTTTGGCCCTGCGATGCAGTAAAGCCGTTTCAAAATGCACCCTTCAAGTTAAAAAAATCTGCCCCGAAGACACCTGAAGGGTGATGGCCGACCGACTCTCCAAGTCGGCCAACACCCTCAAGGCGCATGGTCAAGGACAGGACCACATTCCTAAAACTTTCTAATAGACCCAGGAGAGCGCGAGCCAGGTCTTGGTGCGACTTGCATAACCGCCCGCACCGTCATAGTCGGCATATTTGAGTTGAAGCGACGTCTTGTCGGTCAGCTTAGCGGTAGCAACAGCGCCCCACTCCGAACCCAGATTGGCGCCGCCACTGTCAGCTTCATAGTTGTGATAGACCAAGCCGACATTAAACCCTTTGATGGCTGTAACGCCGGGCGCTTTCCAGCCAGCGGTCAGATAGAGATCGCGAATACCATCGGAGGGTGTGGTCAGGAAAACATCTGACCAGCCCTGGAATTTGTGCAGGGTTGCCAGCGGTGTTGCAAATCCGCGCGCACCGTTGCCTTCCAGCACCTCAACCCCCAATCCGCCGGAGAGGGTTCCATTGGATATGATGAACTCACCACGCATCATGGAAAGCTCAAAGTCGTCCAGTGAGTTGCCGTAGTCCGTTTGCCGGGCATATTCGAACTTATATTTCACCGACAAATCGCCTGTGTCTTGAAGAGCTCCACTCCAATTCGCGCCATAGGTCGCGTTAGAGGCTGCGGCAGCATCGTCGACATCAGCCAGATAGGCAAAGCCGGTCAGCGTGCCGGGCGTTCCCTTCCAGGCGAGCTCGACAATATGGGTGTCCATGTCAAATTCGCCGACCGCGCTATCGTCGCCGAAAACGCGGCGGACCTTGGCCACATAGGCATAGGTGAAGGAGACATGATCATCCGGGCTGAAGGCCAGCAAGGCCGCGTCAAAGGTTTGCTCGTTCTGACGGAACCCCACATTACCAACGTAACGGGCATCCCCCAGAATAATGCGCTGACGACCGACGACGATTTTGGTTTTCTCAAGGCCGGTATAGCTTACCTGAAGGCGATTAAGCTCGGTGGTTTCGGGATCTGCCACCACCGGGTAGTTGCCCATGCCGTTAATGGTGTCATCAAAGTCATCCATGATATGGGTGACATTTTCGCCTTCTACCAAAAACTGAAAACCGCTGATCTCATCGGTCTTGAAGCCAAACCGAGTGCGCAGGGTCAATGCTTCGGCATTGTCAGGCTTACCATCTTGTTCGACCCACTCACCACGGAGCCTCAGGTCCAAAATAATATTGTCGGCGAGGTTGTTTTCCTCTCCCGCATATGAAGAGGGCGCCAAAGACACCAATGTAGCGGAAGCCAACAGGGCGCATAAAAAGTGTTTTCTATTTCTTTTCGTTTTCATTTTAACCCCCATCCCAATCCCCTCCTGAAATGAGAGGGGATTGGAGGTCTTGACACGTCTGTTAGTAGACGTCGTTTCTTGTATTTCTTACATTGAACTTACCCGTCGGTGTCACGATCCTTGGATCCTTGATCACCTTGACCAATTCACGGGTCTTGTCATCAATCACGACAATGGCCGATTCCTGATCTTTTGCATTCCAGACCGAGAACCAGATTTCGGTGCCGTCCTTGTTGTATTCACCTTGAACCACGCGGCGCGCGCCTTCAGTGATACCGGACCAGTCACCCACCGGGATAACTTCGTAATCAGATTCAAGATCATCCAGATTGAAGACAACGACCGATGAAGATATTTCTGCATCCGGGTTCAAAGGCGTGTCGACCCAGAGGTTTCTGGAAGCTGGATGCGTCTTGATGAAGAGCGAACCACCGCCCTGACCTTCCAGCAACTCAACAACCTTCCAGGCATATTCGGGATGCCCAACAGGATCCGTCCCGATGACAGCGATGGATTCATCGCCCAGGTGGCTGGTCGACCAAACGGGGCCATAGACCGGGTGGACAAAGTTGGCGCCACGTCCCGGGTGCGGCTTGATCCCGCCGGTTTCAATGATCGCCGTCAGTTCACCTTCCTTGGTGTCGACAACAACAACCTTGTCACGGGCATTGGCGGCCACAATGAAATAACGACCTGTCGAATCAAAGCCACCATCATGCAGGAAGCGTTCGGCGTCGATGTCCGTCACCTTCAGGTTTTGCAGATCTTCATAATTCACCAGAAGGATATGACCGGTTTCCTTGATGTTGACCACGAACTCGGGTGCATAGTGCGAGGCCACAATGGAGGCCACCCGCGGCTCAGGGTGATATTCCTGGGTGTCGTAGGTCATGCCCCGTGTCGAAACCACTTTCTTGGGCTCCAAGGTGGGACCATCCATGATCACATATTGGGGCGGCCAGTAGGACCCGGCGATGGCCAGCTGATCCTCAAAGCCTTCCATCTTGGAGGTTTCGACAGAGCGCGCTTCCATACCCACTTTGATCTCTGCCACCGTTTGCGGCGGATCCATATAGAGATCAATGAGATTGATCTTGGCATCACGGCCAATGGTGTAGAGATAGCGGCCAGAGGCAGACATTCTGGAGATATGCACGGCATAACCCGAATCGATGATTTGGACGATTTCCTTTGTACCGCCATCGATCAAGGCAACTTTGCCCACATCCCGAAGGGTCACAGAGAAGAGATTATCCAGATCAAGGTCGTTCTGCTGCGTGGTTGGACGCTTGTCGACCGGTACCAAGACCTTCCAGGATGCCAGGATTTCCGGCATGCCGAATTCTGGCGGTTGGGGCGGTTCGTTGAGCAGATAGGTCGACATCAGATTGATTTCGTCTTCTGTCAGCTCACCACTTGTCCCCCAGTTGGGCATACCCGCTGGAGATCCGTAAGTGATAAAGGCCTGCAGATAATCAAAGCCCAGCTCTTGGGTGATATCGGGCGTCAATGGCTTACCTGTTGCGCCTTTGCGCAGAACGCCGTGGCAACCGGCGCAGCGCTGGAAGTAGATTTTGTTGCCCTCGGCAAATTGTTCCGGGGATAACGTGCGCTCGGCAGGAGCCGCTGGCTGCGTCATTTCACCGCTAAGAACATCCAGGCTAGGCGTATAGGTATCGCCGGTTTTCATGCCATGCGTGAGGGATTCTTCAGAAGTTGCGGCGGAATTGGGATCCACCTCTTTTTTTGAATCGTCGGTAACCGCTACCTCGGTTTCGGCAATGGCTGGGGCCATGGGAACCTGCGCGATTTCAACCATCCCCCATACCAGGTAAAGTACAGCCGGGATTGCTACCCCAAGGAAAAGCAAGGCAAATGGGTTGTCGAGCAGCCGTTGCATGGCTGGAATTTTCTTTTTTTCTTGTCCGTTGTCATTTGAACTCGTCACGAGAGATACTCCTCATTTTCTGCGAGTTTTGGAAGAATTGTCATTCAACGCAGGAACCACGGTCACTCTTTAGACCCGCTGATCAAGTGTCCGCCTTGACCATAATCAATTCTGGGACCCCCATGCAAATATGTCGCAGGTGACGGCGCGAACGACTTGATTATTTGCCCCAGATACGGAACCCTCACCTCATAACACGTATACTGACAATGGAGCACGCACCCTTGCAATTTCTGATTTTTACAGTGGTCGCGGTTGCGCTTTATTTCTTTGCCAACGGGTTGCTTGGCGTTATGGAAAGAAGACGCGGCAAACCCTTTGCTGATCGCTCGCTTATCTTTTTTGGCATTCTTCTTGTGAGCGCCGTATTGGCTTTCAAAGTTATACAAATTGTCGCAGGCTAGCGCTCAGCACCCCGGGATTGACTTTGGTCAAGGAAGAAGCCCCCCGCTTCACTTCTAATCGCGGCCAGTTAAGCAGAGATTCTGCGGTGTTTGCATTTTGAGCACCCAAAACGATGGGAGGCCGCGCATGGCTATTCACAGTCCTACAAATCCACTTTGGTGGAATGAGCGTATCGGCAAACAGGAGCTGATTTGGATCCTGGTTGCTTTTGTCTGGGGTCTGATCATGTTCTTCGCCATGATCTATTGGCATATCGCGGGCGAACAGAATCTTTCCAACGAATCCTATCGCATCGACCCTGAGGTCTATGCTGAAAGGGTTGAAAATTTTACGACAACCTATCAGGTTCGAGAGGAAGGCGACACCGGTATACCGGTTGTTCATCCACCTGCTGGCAGCGACATCTATATGATCGCCCGGCTTTGGGAGTGGTATCCCATCCTTGAGCTTGAAAAGGACAAGACCTATCGGCTGCATCTTTCCTCACAGGATTGGCAGCATGGGTTTTCGCTTCAACCCAGCAATATCAACATCCAGGTTCACCCTGGTTATGAATTGGTGATGACGATTACCCCGGACAAAGCCGGACAGTATTCGGTTATCTGTAATGAATTTTGCGGCATCGGGCATCACAACATGCTCGGGCGAATTTACGTCACTGACTAAGTTGTGGAGATATCGATGAACGCCCAAACCCAATTCCGAACTTGCCCCAAAACTGGCCTTAAGGTCGATCTGGCAGCTGAAAAACTCATCAAAGCCAATGCCGTTGTGGCCATTGTCTTTCTGGCCATCGGTGGTCTTTTTGGTCTGCTGGTTGCTCTCACACGCTGGCCAGCGGTCCACTTGCTGTCAGATGAATTATTTTATCTGGCGCTGACGGCGCATGGCGCGGATGTGCTTTTGTTCTGGATCCTCTTTTTCGAAATGGCGCTGCTCTATTTCTGCTCAGCGGTGCTGCTGAACTCCCGCTTGGCCATGCCAAAGCTGGGATGGGTTGGGTTTTGGCTGATGATTGTCGGCGCCGTTATTGCCAACATCGCCGTATTGCAAGGCAATTCCAGCGTGATGTTCACGTCTTATGTGCCCATGCAAGCGGCCCCACATTTTTATCTGGGGTTAATCCTCTTTGCGGTCGGGGCTCTGATCGGCTGCATATTGTTCTTTGCAACGCTGGTCATCGCCAAGGAAGAAAAAACCTATGAGGGCTCGGTGCCGCTTGTGACATTTGCCGCCGTGACGGCCGCCATCATCGCTGTTTTCACAATCGTCTCCGGGGCGATTATTCTTGTGCCCACATGGCTTTGGTCCCTGGGGATCATTCAACACATTGATCCGTTGATCTACAAATTGATCTGGTGGGGCATGGGGCACTCATCACAGCAGATCAACGTTTCGGCGCAGGTTGCCGTCTGGTATGCCATTGCGGCCATGGTGCTTGGCGCCAAGCCGCTGTCGGAAAAGGTCAGCCGTCTGGCTTTCCTGATGTATATTCTCTTCCTGCAGCTGGCCTGTGCTCACCACTTGCTGGTTGAACCGGGTCTGAGTTCAGAGTGGAAGATCTTCAATACGTCCTACGCCATGTATCTGGCGGTTCTGGGATCGATGATCCACGGCATGACGGTTCCCGGCGCCATTGAAGCCGCGCAGCGGCGCAAAGGCTATACCAATGGGATCTTCGAATGGCTGCGCAAGGCGCCTTGGGACAACCCGGCTTTTGCGGGCATGTTCATCTCGCTGGTTCTGTTCGGCTTCCTGGGCGGTATCTCCGGTGTCATGATGGGCACGGAGCAGCTCAACATCATCACCCACAACACCCTTTACGTTCCCGGGCACTTCCACGGAACCGTCGTTGCGGGCACCACACTCGCCTTCATGGCGATTACCTATCCGGTGTTGGAGCTGATCTTCCAGAAAGAGCTGATGTTCCCCAAAATGGCGCGCTGGCAGCCCTACGTCTTCGGCCTGGGCGTGGCAGGTATCTCGCTCTTTATGATGGGCGCGGGGACGCTTGGGGTCGCCCGGCGGCACTGGGATATCACCTTCGCGGACGCGACGCTGTCGTTTGAATATCCGCCGATGGCTCTGGCTATGCTGGGTCTGAACGGGCTTGCAGCCATTATGGCGGCAGCGGGCGGTGTTATGTTCATCGTTGTCGCCGTCGGCACTGTCTTCTTTGGTAAGTCATTGAAGGAAACGTCCGAAGTACAAGCCACTCCGGAAGGCGTGGCAGCTGTGTCCAGCTACGGCAGTGAAACCGAGCTTCAGTTGCCGGGCACAGTTGTGTTGATCTCGGTCTTCTTTATCGCCTTTGTCCTTTACTACTTCATCAACTGGAAATATCTGGCGACGGTTTGGCCGATGTCGTAGGGAGGTTTCAGGCGAACCTCCCCCCTTGAGGGTTTTCGCTTTTGTCGTCAGAAGGTGGCCAGTGGTCATGAGTAGTATGGGAAAAATGCTGGCGTCCGTATTTAAAGTGCGTATCAGCGCTTTCATCACCCTCACGGCGATGATGGGCATGATCGCCACCCCTGGCATCGGTCTGACGGCAAGCGAAATCGTCGTGCTGGCACTTTGTGTCTTTGCTTCGTCAGCCGCCGCGGGGGCTTACAATCAGTATGTCGAGCGTGACACTGATGCCTTGATGAAACGCACCAGCAACCGACCCTTTGTGACCGGTGCCTTTACGGCGAATGCCTATTGGATGGGATCAATTTGTGCGTTGCTCGCAGCTGCGGTCGTGATTTCGAGCTTTGTGTTTAATCATTGGGTCGCGGCCTATTTGTTTCTTGGCGCTTTCTTTTACTGCATTGTCTATACGGTCTGGCTGAAACCCCGCACCCCTCTCAACATCGTTGTCGGGGGATTGTCGGGCTCTTTTGCGGTGCTCGCCGGCGCTGCCGCCATCAATCCTGAAGCCCCCGTTCCTTTTGTGTTGGCGATCGTTCTGTTTCTTTGGACGCCGCCGCACTTTTGGAGCCTGGCCAGTGCGCTCAAGGCGGACTATGAGCGCGCGAATATTCCGATGCTGCCCATGACCATCGGGGCGCAGAAGAGTGCCTGGGTTATTCTGGCCCACACGGCCCTTCTCGTTGGCCTCTCGCTTGTGCCGGGCTTTATCGGTCTTGGTCCGATCTATCTTGTCTTTGCCGCGGGCGGGGGCGCCTATTTTCTCTGGCACAGTCTCTTGCACGTTCGCAATCCGGGGCCGGCCACAGCCATGCGCAATTTTTTCGCGTCTCTCATACAATTAGCGGCATTGTTCGCCGGAGTCTTTCTGGATGCCTGGATTGTCTTTTAAAGCCACCCTCAGAGGCCTTTGTGCGTTGATGCTCTGCGCCGTGCTTGTGGATGCACCCGCCAATGCGCAAGATCACGAGGGTGCCCATACCGCTCGAGCCGGTCTTGCCTTTGACCGCGATTCAGCCTTGGATATCTCGCAGGGCGCCATCGGCAGGGAGGTTGGTGATTATCAGTTTACTGATAGCGATGGCCATCTTGTTTCCTTGAGCGATTTTCGCGGTACACCCGTGGCCATCAACCTCATCTACACTTCCTGTTCCCACACCTGTCCGATGATCGTGGAGAGCCTGAAGTCTGTTGTCAAAATCTCAGACCGGACGATTGGCGAAGAAAATCTCGTCATTCTAACCATCGGCTTTGATACGCAGGTCGACACGCCGCGGCAAATGAACGCTTACAAAGGCATCCACCGTGTTTCCAGAGACAATTGGCTCTTTTTAAGTGCCGACGAGGCAACGATCGCGAGCCTCTCGCGGGATCTTGGGTTTCTGTACGAAAAATCCCCTTACGGGTTTGATCATCTGGCGCAGGTCACCCTGCTTGACCGCTCCGGTCAGGTCTACTACCAGATTTATGGCCAGACCTTGCCCACGCCTAACTTCGTTGAGCCCCTGAAACGTCTGGTCTTCGGCGCGGCAGCCAATTTCTCAAGCCTTAACGGCATCCTCAATCAGGTCCAGCTGTTCTGCACAATCTACAACCCGAATACCGGTCGCTATCAGTTCGATTATTCCTTTATCCTGACGATCATCATCGGATTTTTGTGCCTTTCTCTTGTTGCGATCTTTCTCATCCGTGAATTTAGAAACTTGAAACAGGACGCTTGAGCGACAAGATGAACATAGCAAAACGCGGCTTTGGACGGCTTGAAAGCTTTTTGGACAAGGCTTTCGGTCCTGATCTCAATCCCTTGTGCCAGCTCGGCGCCTATGGATATTTCTGTTACTGGATCGTCGCGGCCTCTGGGATCTATCTCTACATCGCCTTTGATACCAGCATCACCGGTGTTTACGAGTCGATGGAATATCTCACCCATGACCAGTGGTACTTGGGCGGCTTGTTGCGCAGTTTCCATCGCTACGCCTCCGATGCCATGGTCTTCTTCCTCTTTCTGCACCTCTTTCGAGAGCTCGCCTACGGCCGGCTGACGGGGCCGCGGGCCTTTAGCTGGATGACAGGGGTTCCTCTGATCCTGTTTCTCTATGCGGCGGGCATTACCGGCTACTGGCTTGTATGGGACGAACTTGCCCAATATATCGCCATCAAATCCGCAGAGTGGCTCGACTGGCTGCCCATCTTCTCAGAGCCCATCGCGCGTAATTTTGTGTCGCCGGATCGGGTGGATGACCGCTTCTTCAGTCTGATGATTTTCATCCATATTTTCGTGCCCCTGTTTCTACTTTTGCTCATGTGGATCCATGTGCAGAGAATTACCAAACCCAAAGTCAACCTGCCGCGCATGGCCGCGTTCGGCTTTCTTGGGATGCTGACGGCTCTTTCCCTGATCAGCCCGGCCACCAGTCACGCGGCGGCGGATCTTTCCAAGGTCCCTGCGGACCTGCACCTTGATTGGTATTATCTGGCCCTTTACCCTCTGCTTGACTATCTGCCAGCGGGGGTCGTCTGGTTCATGGCTGCCGGTTTTACCATCGCGCTTTTGGGTCTGCCGGCCTTATGGACGAAGCCGGAGCGGCAGATTGCCACCGTCCATCTCGACAATTGCAATGGCTGCGAATGGTGCCTGAAAGACTGTCCCTACTCGGCGATCTCGATGGTGCCACGGACAGATGGCAAGCCCTATCGGCAGCAGGCCGCCGTTAATCCCAACCTCTGCGTTGGCTGCGGTATTTGTGCGGGCTCCTGCCCGACCGGATCGCCCTACCGGCGCGGCGAGCGGCTTGTGCCCGGCATTGAACTTGAAGGGTACACATTGCTTGAGCTGCGCGACCGGCTCACTTCGGTTTGCACGGGCAGCGGTGACACCCCCAAACGGCTCGTGGTGCGCTGTTCTCACGCCAGTAAGACCAATACCGAAGACGACCCGGCGATTGTGGAACTGGAAGTGCCTTGCGTGGCGATGTTCTCGCCGGCTTTTCTTGATTACACTCTGGCACAGGGATTGGCGGACGAAGTTGTCCTTGCGGCTTGCGGCGACGGAGAGTGTTTCAACAGAACCGGGCTTCAATGGACAAGAGAGCGTTTTGCCCGTCAGCGCGACCCGCGCCTGAGAGGCCGGGTTAATGATGAGAAATGGCGCATCGTCAATGCCGGTTCGAGCGGTGATCCGGGGATTGCCCTGACAACAGAGATGAGCAAACAGCCCGACGAGGAGGCGGTCACGGAATGAACCCTATCCGAGCCACCCTGGTCTACGTGGTCCTGGCCGGACTCTTCGGGGTCCTGTCACAGTTTCCGATTTATCCGCGCATGCCGGAGGATCAGGCCATGATTCGCCTGACGTTTACCCTTTATGGTGATCGCATGGAGGCCTGCCGACAACTCACTCAGGAAGAAATCGCCAAGCTGCCGCAGAACATGAAGCGCAAGGAAATTTGTGAACGGGCGCGGGCCCCTCTCTATGTGCAGCTTTTCGACGGCGACCAGGTTCTCTTCGACAAAGAGGTTCCCCCTTCGGGCTTTCGAGATGATGGTCCCTCGGTCCTTTATGAGTCTTTTCCGGTGCCCATTGGGACGCATAAATTGACAGTCAATTTTCGGCACAGCAGACGCGCGGAGGGATTTGACCTGAGCGAAACCGTTCATGTGGACCTTACGTCTCGTCAACACCTTGTCATCGACTTCACTGACCAATACGGCCTCTCGATCCGTTAGAACAACTCAATAGAGGCATAAGCGACATGCTAGAATGGAAAGACGAATATAGAATTGGCATTGAGGCCATTGACCATGAGCACCGCGAGCTGATTGACCTCATCAACCGGGCTCTGACGGCCATGGCGACGGACGCCCCCTCTCCCCAGCGCGAAGAAGCGGTGCGAGAGCATTTGGGGGAAATACACGCCCAGACCTCCGCCCATTTTGCGCTTGAAGAGCAGGAAATGGTCCAGTCCAATTACCCTGGTTTTGCTGATCACAAGGCCGATCACGAAGCGCTTCTTGACACCTTGTTGGACATGATGGATGAGGTGCCCGAAGAAGAATGCGGCACCTTGCCACAACGCCTTGAAGAGCGGCTTGCCTTATGGTTTTCCAATCATTTCAAAACCTTTGATGCGGAAATTCACCGGTTTAGAACCGAGGCAAATTAGCGCACTCCCAAGACATTCCTTGCACGCACCATCCCCAAAGGTCAATATGCGCTCAGCGTTCGTCTGTGTTCTTAAGAGCGTTATAAAGGGGTGACGACATGATAGAGCTTTCCAGAATTGATCCGTTAAAACGTACAGGCGGGTTGCGGGAAGATGATTTTCAGCTCGTCAAAGCTTCGACGCTTTTTGAAGAATTGGACGACGAGGCTGTTGTTTCTCTCATTTGCGATGGCCATATCAAGTCGGTCGATCGCCGATCAACCTTATTTGAACGGGGGGAGCCAGCGGATCATTTCTATCTGATCCTGGAAGGCTGGGTTAAACTTACGCGCCAGTCAATTGAGGGACAGGAAAGCATCATCTCTGTCTTCGCCAAGGGAGAAACCTTCGCTGAAGCCGCCATGTTTTCAAAGGGAGGGTTCCCGGTCAACGCCATCACCGTGACCTCCTGCCGTCTACTCATTATTCCTGCGTCTTCGGTTTTTCGAGCCATCAAGGAAAACTCCGAGTATGCCCTGACCATTGTCGCGTCCATGTCACGGCACATGCGCAGCCTGGTCAGACAGATTGAGCAATTGTCCGTCCAGTCCTCCACGGAGAGGTTGGCCAATTTTCTATTGAGCCAATGCCCCAAGGGCGCAAAAGAGGCAACGATCTATTTGCCCATCGAAAAATCACTTCTGGCGGGCCGACTTGGCATGCAGCCAGAAACGCTTTCGAGGTCTCTGGCCAAGCTGCGCAAGTTGGGTCTGCAGTCGCGAGGTAATCAGGTCATCATTTCAAATATTCCCGCCATCCGCTCTTCCATTAAGAGCAAGTAGATAGATAGAACATTGGAGACAAAATTGCTTAGCCGAACTGTCACGCTGGGTTTACTGAGCATCGCAACTGCGATCATCGGCACTCATGGTAACGCGGTGGGCGCCGAGGCCTCTGCATTGTGGAGACCCGGCATAATCGACGAAATCATTATCACCGCGCGCAAGAGAGAAGAGCCAGCCTTCCTCATTCCCATGAGTGTGACGACCATCGGAAGCGACGAACTTGCCGTAAATGAAGTGGTGGATGTTCACGATCTTGCCGACACGCTCGTCAATTTCAATATGAACCCCTCCAACGGGCGTCAATCCGAGCGCCCCACAATCCGCGGACAATCCAATGTGCTGGGCGCACCAAATGCCGCCTTTTTCATTGATGGCAATTATGTCAACGCCGAAAGCGCAATTGCCGGCCAGCTAATGGGGGCGGTTGAAAGAATTGAGGTGCTGCGCGGCCCTCAAGTTTCGCTTTACGGGCGCTCCACTCTGGCAGGTGCTGTGAACTATGTGACGCGCGATCCAGGCGATGACCTTTCCGGTTCCATGACGGTGGGGGCCGGGAGTTATGGCTCGCACCAGCTTTCAATGCTGATCAGCGGCCCCTTGTTGGAGGACCGGCTCAGCTTTCTTGTCTATGCGGGAGAGGCGTTTGTTGGGTCCGAGTGGCGCAACACGCTGGCCGACCAACCTCCTTCGCCTATCTTCCCGGGTGCTCCGACAAAAGGGGATAGATCGAGGCTGGGAGAAGAGTCGACGCAAAACGTTTTGGGTAAACTCGTTTTTGAGACCGAAGATACGCGCCTGAGCCTGACCGCCCATCACACCACGATGGACGACAGTCATTATGCGGTCTATGCGATCGGGGCCGATGAGCTCAATTGCAAGATGCCCGTCGCCGGAACAGAAACAGAGCTGTCGCGCGGCTATTACTGCGGTGAGGTGAGTGTTGCGGGACGCAGCATGTCGCTCAACATCCCAGACATCGAGCAGGGCCTTATCTTTGGCGGCTCAACCGGGCCCGGTGCGAGCCCTGGCAACGAGCGTGAAACCTCCCGCTTGGCAGTCCGGTATGACTATGACCTGAGGGACTGGACCCTGACCAGCAATCTCTCCTGGAGCAAGGACACGCATCAGCTTGCAGAAGACAGTGACCACACCGGGGGGCGCCCTTCGCTGTTCTTTTTCAATGGCACCGTCATCTTGAAGGAAACCGAAGACAAGGCAGCGGAACTGCGCCTTTCGAGCCCAGAGCTCGGCGCCCTGCGCGGCGGCATCGGCCTTTATTATTACGACCAAAGGCACACCGACCAGCGGCGAACTCACTACGCGGGGTTTGCCCCTGCAGGCGACCCGGAACGGATCAAGAATTCAGCCATCTTCGGCAATCTGGAATTTGATGCGACCGAGGCCCTGACCTTAAGTCTTGAAGCGCGATATGCGCGAGAACGGATCTTCCTCTCCGATTCAATAGAGGAAAGTTTTGAAAGCTTTACGCCGCGCTTTTCCGCAACTTATCAGATCCGCTCCGAAAGTCTGGTCTATGGCAATATTGCCAAAGGCACCAAGCCCGGCGGTTTTAATACTGATTTCTTTAAATCCACGGTCCATCCAGACGCTCTCGCGGAGGCCTATGCCACCGGCCGCGCCACTATTGATGAAGAAGAGGCCTGGAACTACGAGGTCGGCTATAAAGTCCGACTGCCTGAGCAAGGGCTGTTCTTCAAAGCGGACATTTACTACATCGACTGGTCCGACCAACAGCTCACCTCGATCGCCGAGATCCAGCAAACCAACCTGACCGTGAAATCAGTCCCGATCATCGTCAATCTGGGGGAGAGTACGATCAAGGGCTTTGAGATTGAGGCCGGATATCAACCCAACGCGAACTGGCAGTTTGGCTTATCTTATGGTCTTGCCATGACAGAAATCGACAAGGGGAATGACCCGGTTGATGAAGCTGCACTTTCCGGTTTTGACGACCCGGATTTCCTACAGGGCGGCAACCTGCATGGCCGGGAACTGCCGAATGCCCCTAAGCATTCTGCCAATACTTTCGTTCAGTATGACCGGCAGCTTAGATCTGGTTGGCAAGGTTTTGCCCGGCTGAGCGCAAGCTATGAGTCCAAGAAATACGCTCAAGTTCACAATCTGGCGCATACCGGCGACCGTCTAAAGATCGACTTTAAGCTCGGCCTCCTCAACGATACGCTCAGCCTTGAGTTCTATGGCAAGAATGTCTTTGACGATGACACGCCGGTGTCGATCATCCGTTATGTTGACTTTGTCAGCCCTTCCGGACCAAATGGTCGCTGGCGCGGCTTTAGCGTTATCCCGCAACGGGGCCAGGAGTTCGGCCTCACACTGCGTCGTCTTTTTTAAAATTAATCGCAAGAACTGCCAAATGTTGCAGACCGTTTTCAACGACGTCAACGCTGGCTGTGTTCCGCCGAGTTTGCCCAGGTCTCTGTCAATTTGTAGCCTGCATTCTTCTCCCCATAAACATTGACCTTGCATTGACCGTAGGCGGGATCTGAGAAAATCGTCATTTCATTTTCGAAATTGTGTTCCTGCCAGTTGTAATCGCAGCTCACTTCTAATCGGTCAATCTCTCCTGACGTCAATTCTAAGTGGAAAGTGTCTCGATAAAGTACGTGCGTGCTCATCCCCTTGGTTTCTTCACATGAATGGCAGGCATTCGACAACTCTTCTGTGTACACCATTGGTTTGTTACTTTCCATGAGGCCTTTAAGCATTGCATAGGTTTGCGCGTATGGGTCATCCGGAGAAAGAGTTCCTAATTGCCAAAGAGTCTCGAAGGTCAACATGGCTTCTGGAATTCTGCCCGCTTTCAATTGTAACGCAAATAGGGACTTATAGAGTTCGGCGCGGGTTGGCCTATCCAGTAGATTAGTCGAGATATCTATTGCTCTTTGGGTGTACAGGATTGCATCCCCGATCTCGCCTTTGCCGTTGGCGATGTTTGCCTTCAAATGCATGATGTAAAATTGTTCATAGAGACTGGGGGCGAATGATTCTTCCATTTCTTCGGCAATGGCCGCCGCTTCGTCGTAATCACCTTTGCTCAAGGCAGTATTAGCCCGGTCCAACTGTTTTCGAAATTTGGTCCTTAATCGAAGCATTTCTGGTCCGCCAACCGATTTCTGCAATTGAAACGTAATGATCTCTCGTGTTGTGCGGCGCGAAGGTTGGCCGTTGACAATGGCCGGTTCATAAATTCGATTTTGCACCTGCCTCATAGCTCGTTCATCAAATACGCCGGGAGGGTGGGACTCAACGATAGTAGCTCTTTCGACCCCACCATCCTCGGCTATCACAATCTCAAGAACAACCCACCCTTCTTTACCCTGCTCACTTAACCCATCCAAATCATCTAAAATCACCTGGTCGGATTGCGAGCGAGTTTCGCGTTGTGAGTCAGTCGTAAAATATTTCTCATCCGGCATGCCTGTCTGCAGGGCCTGCGCTGCGGGGCAAACAAATAGTGTGAAAAATAGAGTCAAGACACCCAAACTCATGGATTGGATATTCAACATGATCACCCCTCAAAAACAATTTGCGAGGTATAATTTTAGCGAAATTCAAAATGGCTGCCTACAACACTATTGGTCCAGACAATTGACGACTTTGTCGTTGTTGTGGTTGAAGTGTATTGCTTGACTGCCCGCATCGGTTTAGTGGTTGGCGGGGGCGATCCGGATTTCATTCTCAGATAAATATTTCAATCACCGTCATCATCATTAGTGTCGTCGGTCTTTATCTGTGTTCCAAGTGCCGCACCAAAAGCAATACCAAGTGCAATCCAGACAGCGTCACCCGTAAGGGCCATTAGTACCGCCCCAAATGCCACGCCCAACCCTGCGCCTGTTCCGATATTTTTGTTCTTGGTACTAATGGGAAATTCCCCTGGCTTTGATACTGCGTTGTTAACTTGCTTTTACTGGCCTTGAAGCTACTGGCTGACTCCACAATTGTCAAAAGCAATGACCCATTGATCCGCACAGCCGACGTTCAGTCATTGTGCTCGAGTAATTCCTTCGGCGTTCGCTTTGCCGCTATTCGGCGTTTTTTACCACGCGCGATTTCAGTTGCGAGCGCGTCCATCTTTGGCTCCCAATATCCGCGAAAACGCTCAAGCCATGCATCGATTTCGCGCAGCGGCTCGGTTGAGATTTTGTAGTAGCGCCGCGCCCCCTCAGCCCGCACGACTGCGAATCCCGATTCCCTCAACACTCTTAAATGTTGAGAGACAGCCGCCTGTGTTATGCCGAATTCATCTTGGATGACAGCAACGATTTCGCCCGACATATGCTCTCCGTCTGCAAGCAACTCGACGATACGCCGGCGCACCGGATCGTGCAGTACATCAAAGGCATGCATCATCCAACCTCTGTTTCGTCGGTATAGAAGGCCGCGACACGTGACGCGGATGCGAGCGCTTTATCCGGATCTTCGCCGGCGCTGATTGCAGCCGCGCCCCACTTCGCGCTGCTTCCCCGACCAAATGCTTTCCCTTCCACGCTTGCCGCAAATGTTTCCTCGTCCAACTTTTCGGCCTTGGAGTCGGCAAGATGAAGAGCCAAGCCCAACAGGCCAAGCTCCCACCCGACGCCGACGGCCCCAGGGCCGAACTGGTCCCAAAGCGGCGACAGTCTCGCCGTATGCATCAACGTAAGGCAAGCTGTGTCCGAACTCTCCGCCTTCAGCTCGACATCTACCCAACTGACATCCTCCCCGAACACCCACGACAGAGAAAACATGTTGGGCGGGTCGCATTGGACGATCTCGCCCCCTGCATTGTTTTCCACTTGGTAATGCCCACCAATTTTCAGTTCACCTTCGACGCGGGCGAACCAACGGGGTAAGCGCTCCTTGTTCGTTACCGCATTCCATAAATCGTCGATCGTTGTCTTGTAGATACGCCTCAAAATCACCGCGCGCGCCGGCGCACCATCCCGTTCCAACGAAACTACTCGCCGCTCAACGGCCCCAAGATGGTGCTCGATGTCATTCAGCATGATTGCCTCCATACACGTCACTACTTATATAAGCACGCGCTTAAGCCGCCGCAACTTACAAAATTTTGAACTGAAATGGGCGTCTGTCGCGGCATGCCGAAGGCATTTCAACTAAGCCGCTATTTTCATTTGAGAAAAAACTGGCGCACCGGGGAAGATTCGAACTCCCGACCCCTTGATTCGTAGTCAAGTACTCTATCCAGCTGAGCTACCGGTGCTGATGCCGTTTCGGCGGA
>SBGZ01000089.1 GCA_006226415.1 Alphaproteobacteria bacterium | reverse complement strand
CCGGAACAAATGACAAAAGAGGGCGCTTGTTCAAGGGCCCTCTTTTGCTATGGTGCAGAAAAAACTGGAGCCGCCACACCATGACGACCCGCAACGTCGGATTCTTCGTAACCTGCCTTGTTGATCTTTACCGGCCGTCGGTCGGCTTTGCCGCGATCGAACTCCTGACCCGCGCGGGCTGCGTGGTTCAGGTGCCCGAGGCGCAGACCTGTTGTGGACAACCGGCCTATAATGCGGGCGATCAGAAAAACGCAAAAGCCATCGCCCAGCAGGTCATCACGGCATTTGAAGGTTTTGACTATGTAGTCGCGCCATCGGGGTCTTGCGCCGGCATGCTCAAACATCACTACACGGCACTCTTCAAGGACGACCCTCAATGGTTGCCGCGAGCGGAAGCCTTGTCGGCCCGCACATGGGAGCTGACCTCCTTTCTGACAGATGTCTGCGGCTTGTCGAAAGTGGACGGCAAGCTCCCCGCCAAGGTTGCCTATCATGACTCTTGCGCTGCCAATCGTGAAATGCAGGTCCACAACCAGCCCCGCCGCCTGCTGTCTTCGATTGAGGGCCTGGACCTGGTCGAACTCAAAAACCCGAACGGCTGCTGCGGCTTTGGCGGCCTTTTCTCCGTCAAATACGGCGAAATCTCCGAGCAAATTGTTGAAAGCAAAATCGGGGAAGTCAATGAGGCTGCGCCCGACATCCTTGTCGGACCAGACCTCGGCTGCCTGCTTTCCATGGCCGGCAAGCTCAAACGCGATGGCGCCACAATCGAAGTGCGTCACATCGCAGAAGTGTTGGCAGGCAAACTAGACACGCCCCCCATCGCCGCCCCGAAAGCCTAATCAACGTCACTCAAAAACCGCTCAATGGCCTCAAGCGCCTCGGGCTCGTCTAAAAAGGGCGCATGACCCACATCAGGCACTTCGGCCTGCACAAGATCCGGCTTCCTCGCCTTCATAGCTGCAAAGGTTTCTTCCGACAAAAGGTCAGACAGGCTCCCTCGAACCGCCAGTGTCGGGATTTCCCTCAAGGCATCATACAGCCCCCAAAGAGCCGCCGGATCTGCCGGTGGCGTCTCACGAGAGGCATCACCGATCTTGGGATCATAGTCAAAACGGGGCACACCGTCCTCCCCCTCCCGACAAACGCGGCGCGCATATTCTGGCCAGAAAGAGTCCATACGTTTTGGCTGCGCCGCTTCGTTGACGCGTTTCACTTCGCGTACCGCATCCGCCCAGCTTCCAATAGGCTGCGCCTGCCCGACATAACTGTTGATCCGCTGAAGCCCACGCGGATCGATCTCCGGGCCAATGTCATTAAGCACTACCCCGGCAATCAGATCCGGCTTTAGCGCCGCCAGCGCCATGGAGACCAAGCCACCAAGCGAGGTGCCGATCAGAACCACCCGTTCAAGGCCCAAATGACCACATAGCGTCAACACATCCTGCGCATAAGTCATCGGCTGATAGTTTTTGTAGTGAGGGTCCCAGTCAGAAAGCCCGCGCCCGCGAAAGTCCAGCGACAAGACCCGCCTTTGCCGCGCCAGATGCGGCACCAGATCAAGAAAATCTTTCGAATTCCGCGTCAACCCAGGCAGACAGAGCACCGGCAGCCCCAAAGCCTGCTCACAAGGCGTTTCACGATAGAAGAGATCAAGTCCATCGTTGGATTTGTAATAGGCATCAGCCATGGATCACTCCTGTTTCATGACGGTTTTCAATCAAGGAAAGGCGCGCTCGCGCTCCACTTTTGCAACCCGCAGACGAAAGCTTTGATACCATTTCTCCCGGCCATATTTCTGCGCCAGTTGATGCTCTGCATGGCGGCGCCATTGAGCGATGGAAGCCTCGTCCCGCCAATAGGAAATGGTGATCCCCTGCCCGCCATTGGACACTGTTTCAACCCCTAGATAGCCGTCTTGAGTTGCCGCCAGATCCATCATCCGGTCCGCCATGTCGCCATAACCCTCAGCATCTGCGCCTGATCGCACAGAGGAGAAAATGACGGCAAAATAAGGGGGCTCAAACAACCCCGCCAAAGCATCCGATGTTGCGTATTGGGTCAAGCCAACCTCCCTGCCAATTATTCCATTCTCAAGCCAGCCAGTGTGTGGTTTAAACCCTTCGTTCCCATTTCGCCAGAGGCAACACGCATGAGCAAACTTCCGACAGTGGCCGACATCGAAGCCGCCGCCCAGCGCATCGCAGGAGAGGCCATCCGCACCCCCTTGCTCTACGCCCATACCCTGAGCGCACATTTGGATCGACACATTTGGATCAAACCCGAAATGCTGCAGCGCACGGGTTCTTTCAAGTTTCGTGGCGCCTTCAACAAACTCTCGCAGATCCCCGAGGACCAAAAAGCCAACGGTGTGGTGGCATGGTCGTCGGGCAATCACGCCCAGGGTGTCGCCGCCGCGGCGAAAATTCTGTCAATCCCGGCAACGATCGTTATGCCGCAGGACGCGCCCACCATCAAAATCGAAGGAACACGGACACTCGGCGCTGACGTCGTTTTTTTTGATCGGTACACAGAGGATCGAGAAACAATTGGGCGCGCAATTGTCGCTAAAACTGGCGCGACCCTCGTTCCGTCCTATGACGATGCCGACATCATTGCCGGGCAAGGCACCCTGGGCCTCGAGATCGCACAAGATCTCAAAGGCATGGGCGTGCGCCCCGACGAAATCATCATGCCTTGCGGCGGCGGCGGGCTGTCATCCGGCACCGGACTTGCCTTGAAGTCGACATTTCCAGACATTGGCATCACCCTCGTGGAGCCGCAACACTACGATGATTTCGGAAAATCGCTCATCTCTGGCAAACCCGAAACGGTGGATGTGACAAGAAGGAGCCTCTGTGACGCGCTGTTGACCCCGACCCCAGGGCAATTGACCCTTGCCCTGAACCGCCAGCTTGGCGCCAGGGCTGTCTCTGTGAGCGACCCGGAAGTGGTCACTGCCCTCCGCACCGCTTTTGCGGACCTCAAGCTCGTGGTCGAACCTGGCGGCGCTGTGGCCCTCGCAGCGGTTTTAGCCGGCAAAATGGGCTCCAATTCAAAGAATTTGATCCTTGTCCTCAGCGGCGGAAATGTCGATCCCGCGCTTTACCGCCAGCTGCTCATCGAATCATAATTGCAACAGAGAGTCATATGCGCCGCGCGGGGCCCCCAAAGTGCTGGAAAACAAGCGAGGCCGCGCAATTTTATTACGCCACCCACCGGTCAGGATTCCGCTTATGACAAGGTCCAGTGGCTCTGCAGCAACACATCATTCAAAAAATCCTAGAATTTTAAAGGTCTCCATGTGCTGTGACCGGCACTAATGCTACCTTTTAAGCGCACATGAATCTCACAAACCAATTTTGTGCACCGCAGTAACCTTTTCAAACTGCGCGGTTTTGCACCGCAAAGGGGAGAAAATCAAAATGAAAAA
>SBGZ01000002.1 GCA_006226415.1 Alphaproteobacteria bacterium | reverse complement strand
GACTCGATCCTTATTTCGGAACGCATCGTGCGCGATGACGTGTTCACGTCCATTCACATCGAAGAATTTGAAGTGATGGCGCGGGACACAAAGCTGGGTCCGGAAGAAATCACTCGTGACATTCCCAACGTAGGCGAAGAGGCCCTGAAAAACCTCGACGAAGCCGGTATTGTCTACATCGGTGCAGAAGTGCATCCGGGCGATATTCTGGTCGGTAAGATTACGCCGAAGGGCGAGTCGCCCATGACGCCGGAAGAAAAGCTGCTGCGGGCTATTTTTGGTGAAAAAGCATCAGATGTTCGCGATACGTCTTTGAAACTGCCTCCGGGTGTTGCCGGGACGGTTGTCGAAGTGCGCGTCTTTAATCGTCACGGGATCGACAAGGACGAACGGGCCATGGCGATCGAGCGGGACGAAATTGAGTCGCTCGCGAAGGACCGCAACGACGAGCTCGCGATCCTTGAACGCAACATTTATGGCCGTCTGCAGGGGCTGCTCGAAGGCAAGAAAGTTGTCTCTGGTCCGGAAGGCGTCTCCAAGGGTGCCGAGGTCTCTGAAATGGTCCTGGCAGATGTCCCGCGCAGCAAGTGGTGGGAAATTGCCGTCGACGACGATAAGTCCATGGGCGAAGTTGAATCTTTGCGTCAGCTCTTTGAGCAAGCCAAGGATCGCCTGCAGGCGCGTTTCGAAGACAAAGTCGAGAAGCTGCAACGGGGAGATGAGCTGCTGCCGGGCGTCATGAAGATGGTTAAAGTCTTCGTGGCGGTGAAGCGTAAGCTGCAGCCTGGTGACAAGATGGCTGGTCGTCACGGGAACAAGGGGGTTATCTCCCGCATTATTCCGGTGGAAGACATGCCTTACCTGGAAGACGGTACTGCCGTGGACATCGTGCTCAACCCTCTCGGGGTGCCGAGCCGGATGAACGTCGGACAGATTCTGGAAACCCATTTGGGTTGGGCGTGCCGGGGTCTTGGTGAGCAGGTGAAAGAAGCGCTTGCAGCCTATAACCGTGGTGGCAAGGTTAAAGAGCTTAAAGACTCGATGATCGACGTTTATGACTTTGATACGGATATCAAAGACATGAATGGCGATGAGTTGAAAGAGCTCGCGACTAATCTGCAGCGCGGTGTTCCGATTGCAACACCTGTTTTTGATGGCGCCAAGGAAATGGACATCAACGGTATGCTGGAGAAAGCTGGCCTGAGCACATCGGGGCAGGTGACCCTGCGTGATGGCCGGACGGGTGAGAAGTTCGCGCGTGATGTGACCGTGGGTTACATTTACATGCTCAAGCTTCACCACCTGGTCGATGACAAGATCCACGCCCGTTCGATTGGCCCATACTCACTTGTTACCCAGCAGCCGCTGGGTGGTAAAGCGCAGTTTGGTGGTCAGCGCTTTGGTGAGATGGAAGTCTGGGCGCTTGAAGCCTATGGCGCGGCTTACACGCTGCAGGAAATGCTCACTGTTAAGTCGGATGACGTTGCTGGCCGGACAAAGGTTTATGAAGCCATTGTTCGCGGCGACGACACCTTCGAGGCGGGTATCCCGGAAAGCTTTAACGTGCTTGTGAAAGAAATGCGTTCACTGGCTCTCAACGTTGAGCTTTTGTCGGGTCACGGCGAGTCGGTTGAAGCTGCTGAGTAATTGATCGTTTGAAGACGATTTTGATTTGAAAGAAAAATGGCGTGACCAGCGCCAGTTAAGGAGAAGTACTCCATGAGGCAAGACGTACAAAACGTATTTAATACACCAAGTGTTGCCCCGACATTTGATCGCATTCGAATTTCTCTGGTGAGCCCGGAGCAAATTCTGTCGTGGTCATATGGCGAGATCAAAAAGCCGGAAACGATCAACTACCGGACATTCAAGCCTGAGCGCGACGGTTTGTTTTGTGCCCGCATTTTCGGTCCGATCAAGGACTACGAATGCCTTTGCGGCAAATACAAGCGGATGAAGTATAAAGGCATCGTCTGCGAAAAATGCGGTGTTGAAGTTACCCTTTCAAAGGTGCGCCGCGAGCGCATGGGCCATATTGAGCTGGCCTCGCCGGTGGCTCACATCTGGTTCCTGAAATCATTGCCGAGCCGTATTGGTCTGATGCTCGACATGATGCTGAAGGATCTGGAACGTATCCTTTACTTCGAAAACTGGGTTGTGATTGAGCCAGGTCTGACACCGCTGAAAGAAGGCCAGCTTCTTTCGGAAGAAGAGTTCATGGACGCTCAGGATGAGTACGGCGTGGACAGTTTCACCGCCGGGATCGGCGCGGAAGCCATTCGCGACATGCTGATGTCCATTGATCTCGAAAAGGAATGCGAAAACATTCGTCAGGAGATCGCTGAAACCACTTCGGAATTGAAGCCGAAAAAACTCGTGAAGCGCTTGAAGCTTCTGGAAGCCTTTATCCACTCAGGCAACCGCCCTGAATGGATGATCCTGCAAGTGGTGCCGGTTATTCCGCCGGAGTTGCGTCCGCTGGTGCCACTCGACGGCGGCCGGTTCGCGACGTCCGATCTGAATGACCTTTATCGCCGGGTGATCAACCGGAACAACCGTCTGAAACGCCTCATTGAACTGCGTGCGCCGGACATCATCATCCGTAACGAAAAGCGGATGTTGCAAGAGTCTGTTGATGCGCTGTTCGACAACGGTCGTCGCGGCCGGGTGATAACGGGGGCTAACAAGCGTCCGTTGAAATCACTGGCCGACATGCTGAAAGGTAAACAAGGCCGGTTCCGTCAGAACTTGCTCGGTAAGCGGGTCGACTATTCTGGCCGTTCGGTCATTGTGGTGGGTCCGGAGCTGAAGCTGCACCAATGTGGTTTGCCGAAGAAGATGGCATTGGAGTTGTTCAAGCCGTTTATCTATTCGCGCCTCGACGCCAAAGGGTTGTCCGGCACGGTTAAGCAAGCCAAGAAACTGGTTGAGAAAGAGCGTCCGGAAGTTTGGGATATCCTGGAAGAAGTGATCCGGGAGCATCCGGTGCTCTTGAACCGCGCGCCGACGTTGCACCGCTTGGGTATTCAGGCTTTTGAGCCGGTATTGATTGAAGGTAAGGCCATTCAGCTACACCCACTGGTTTGTACCGCCTTTAACGCTGACTTTGACGGGGACCAGATGGCGGTCCACGTGCCGCTGTCGCTGGAAGCTCAGCTTGAGGCCCGGGTACTGATGATGTCGACCAACAACATTCTGCACCCGGCCAATGGTAAGCCGATTATCGTGCCGTCGCAGGATATCGTTTTGGGCATCTATTACATGACCTTGATGAAGGAAAACGAGCCGGGCGAAGGTATGGTCTTTGGCAATGTTTCCGAGGTTGAGCACGCGCTGCAGGCGGGTGCCGTGACGCTCCACTCCAAGATCAAATGTCGTTTTGAAGTTGCCAATGCAGATGGCTCGCTGGAAACCAAACTGATTGACACCACGCCCGGTCGGTTGC
>SBGZ01000042.1 GCA_006226415.1 Alphaproteobacteria bacterium | reverse complement strand
ATATAGATGAGATTGAGCTCTAACGCCGCCAACACCAACAAGGGGTCAAATCCGAGGAGGACAATCGGGGCATAGAAAAACGCTTCAAAAACCGGTTCAAAGAAAGATTGGCGCAGCGCCGTGCCGCCCAGATTGAATTTCTGACTTGAATGATGATTGACGTGCGCCGCCCACCCAAATCGAACCTCATGCATAAATCGATGCAGCCAGTAAAAGAAAAAATCGACGACCAGGTAAGCTGCAATGAAGACGGGGATTGAAAACCCAAGATGCCATGGCGCAAAAGCCGCGGCGAGGTAAAGCAGGAAGAAGGTCACGCCCTTCAGCAAAGCTTTGGTGACGAGGTAAAACCCACCCATGGCGATCGAGCAGAAGGTATCTTTCACCTCATAGGTATTGCGCCTTACATAAAAGCCGTAGCCGAGCTCTGCCGCGATTAGGACAACATAAACAGCTATGGACACCGCGCTGATTTGCTGGGCCGCGTTTTGCCACATAAGGCTCCCTCCCATTTCTTGACTCGCATTCGCGCCTATTTTGCGACAAATTGCAATCACTGACGCGCGGGAGGAGGCCCATGCCGCTCGAGACAATCTATTTTATCGGCCAAACAATGGCAGCGGGCGCCATCGTCCTGTCGCTGATTTATGCCGGCTATCAGGTGCGCCAGAATACGCGCCTGGCAAGGGCTCAACTTACCAATGACTCAAGTGATGGCATTCACCGATTTCTCTTTGAACTGGGAACAAACCCGGATGCTGCGGCGCTCTGGCAAAAGGGATTGACGGCAAAAGAAACTCTTTCTGAAAAAGAAAGTGTTCAGTTCACATTTCTGATGACGAGCGCCTTTGTGGGCTATGAAAACACTTATCTGATCCACCGGGATGCCCTCTTGGCGTCACAGATGTTTGATCGCTCGCATCGGCAAATGATTTTCTTGTTTCAACAACCGGGGACCCGAGCTTGGTGGCGGTCCAACAAGCTTAATCTGACGACAAATTTTGTGGCCTATGTGGAGAGGGAAGTTATCCCGACCAGTGAACTTTTAAACGAAAGCCAAAATATGGGAAGTGAGGCCAGGCAACCGGCAAAAGGCCCCAGCCTCACTCCGTCTAATGATTAGCCCATGATAAAGACGTTGAGTTTGTTGCCATCCAAATCCCGGAAATAACCGGCATAAAACCCGCCATCACCGCGCGGACCGGCGGGACCCTCGTCTGTCGCCCCCAGCTCCAGGGCTTTGGCATAGACCTTATCGACTTCTTCTTTTGACTTGGCTTGCAAAGCGACCATGACGCCATTGCCAACGGTTGCGTTGCTGCCGTCAAAGGGCTTGGTGATGCCAAGGCCAGCGCCGTTTTCAGGTGTGATCCAGGCGATAAATGAATCGCTTTCCATCATGCGGTGGCCGCCCAACTCCGCCAAAAGGGCATCATAGAAAGCCGCCGCCTTTTCCAGGTCATTGGTACCCAGTGTTACATATCCAATCATCGTCTTCTCCTTGTTTGGGGATCACGTTTGTTTTTCAAGAGCAGGTATCCCTTCGGGGATATCCACCCAATCCATTTTGCTGGAGCACCAGACATGGGCCATTGGCGTGAGCCCGGACACATCGTCCAAAGTCCCTGCTTTGACATAGGCCATGGTCGGCTGCGCAGCTAATTCAGACAAGATCGGCGAACCGCAGGTGCCGCAAAATTTGCGCACAACATCATTCCCGCTGTCGGAGTGGGTGACATATTCCTTCACCGTGTCTCCTGACAGTTTAAGCTGACTGCTGGGAACGCCTATAATAAAAGAAAAGCTCGTGCCCGCCTGGCGTTGGCAATCCTTGCAGTGGCACACGCCAACAAAGGACGGATCACCCTCTACTTCATAGGAAACAGAGCCACAAAGGCAATGGCCGGTTCTGTTCGTCATTTTATCCTCCCGGTTTTGATCGCCGCAGATTAGGCAATTTGCGCGCGCCTGTCGCGTTACAATTTGAGGATATAGATGCCGTAGAGCGTGCCGTCTTCAAGCTCCTCGTCGATGCGCTGCCATCCCCGGCGCTCGACAATGCCGATGGCATTGTAGGTGGCGCAGTAAAGCTCCTGAAGTCCAAGGGCGCGCGCCTTGTCCTCGGTCGCAGCAATCAGTGCCTCCCCGAGGCCCTGCTTGCGAAATGCCTCGCGGGTGGCAAGGCCCGCCAGCCAAGGGGTCAGGTGCTGGTGCGAGGGGATCGAAGATGTCTTGAGAGCGCAGGTGGCCATGACTTCCCCGTCCTCTGCCACCGCCGCGCAAATATGAGGCAGGCCTGAGGGGTCACAGCCCTCACGCGCCGCAGCCAGGGGATCTCCCACGCCGCCCGGGCCATAATAGTCGGGCCAAACCTCCAAGAGAAGCGCTGCTGTGGCACCCGCCAGGTCTGGACGATCACTAAGCCATTGAATTTGAAACGTTTTCATGGGCGATACGCTACCTCCCTTTTATGGCGCTCGGCAATCATCAAATTTGTGGCTCAGGCGAGATTTGTGATATGACCCGGGCGAGAAAGTGAGACGATTACATGAGCCTTCGACCTGAACGATCTGAACTCCTGATGCCTGCTGGTAATTTGGCCAAGCTGCAGATGGCTGTGCTTTACGGTGCGGACGCGGTCTATCTCGGCACCCCGGATATGTCGCTCCGGACCAAATCAGACTTCACCCTGGAAGAAGTGGTGGAAGGCATTGAGTTCGCCCACGCCCATGGCAAGCGGGTTTATCTCACGCTTAACCTCTTCTCTCACAACAAGGACATTGCCAAGCTGCCTCAATATGTGGAGACGGTAAAACGGGTGAAGCCAGACGGGCTCATCGTGGCGGACCCGGGCGTATTCATGTTTGTGAAAGATGCCGCGCCGGATCTGGAACTGCATGTCTCGACACAGGCCAATGTCTGCTCTTGGCAGTCGGTCAAATTCTGGGAGAGCCAGGGGGCGAAGCTTTGTGTGCTGGGCCGCGAAGTCTCGTTTGAAGAGCTTGCCGAAATTCGCGAGAAGTGCCCCGACATTAAACTGGAAGCCTTTGTGCATGGCACCATGTGCATGACCTATTCCGGGCGCTGCCTGCTTTCGAACTTCATGGCCGAGCGCGGCGCCAATCAGGGGGCCTGCGCCAACTCCTGCCGCTGGAAATACAAGGTTCATCTGCGGTTGAACGACGGGACCGTCAAACCGCTCGAGCTCACCGAAGAAAACATGGAGATGTTTGAATTCCTGCTGGAAGAAGAACATCGCCCCGGCGAGCTCATGCCCATCGAAGAGGATGAACGCGGCTCCTATATTCTCAACTCCAAAGACCTTTGCATCATGCCGAAGCTGGAAGACTATCTGAAGATCGGCGTCGACAGTCTCAAGGTCGAAGGGCGCGGCAAGAGCCTATACTATGTGGCCATGGTGGCGCGCGCTTATCGCAAGGCCATCGACGACTGGTATGAAGACCGGGAGGGCTGGTCAGCAGAACCCTATATGGAGATGCTCTCGGCGGTGCCGAACCGGGGCTACACTTACGCCTTCCATGAAGGCCGCCTGACCAATCACGCCCATGGCTATGAACATACCGGCACCATCGCCGATTGGGAGTTCGCGGGCATGGTGCATAGCGTCGAAGAAGATGCCTTCATCGTCGAGGTAAAAAACAAACTCATGGCCGGGGAAGTGCTGGAGTTTATGTCGCCAAGCCACATGACGCCCTTGCGCATCCGGCTTTATGAGTTTGAAGATATCAAGACCGGCAAAGTGACCGATGTCATTCACGCCGGGCCCAAACCGCTTATCCGCGTGCCTTTCGCGCTCTTTGACAAAGAAGCGGTTGACCACCTAAAAACCCACTTCCCGCCCATGACGGTCATCCGCAAGGAGAAGCCACTTTCCGAAGCTGAACGTGCGCGCCTTACCATGGATGGTGTGTCGCAAGGCTTTGAACTTGGGCAGCGCTCGGAAGCGGCTCTTGACCGGCGGCGCGAAGCACTTGTCCAGGCGGTGGACCGGGAAGCGGAAACCGCCTCGGAGCGCACCGTCAAATCCCCGCGCTACGGCGTTGAAGGGTGCTGCGGTAAGGGCTGCAACGGCTGTCTCGTCTTCTGGCACGACCCGGCCTATGCCAAGGCGCGCGAAAAACTGTCGGCGAAAAAGCAAGGCGAGAAGCTTGAAGGCGCTGACACCAAGCCGGTGGCGGCCGAATAAATTTCAATCTTCCCAAGCGGGTGAATGCGTTCCCAGCGGCACAGTCGGCTGGACCCAGCGCGGCGGCGTCTTGTCCATTTGCACCACGGGACCCAAATGGGCGAGCTGGCCAAAGGGCGTTTCGGACATTTCCATATATTGGCCGAGTGCTTCGAGATCTGTCGGGGGCGCATCTTGCGGGTTGTCGACAAGACCTTGCCGGGTCATCCACATCGCGGTCTGACAAAGCGAGGCGCGCACATGGTATGAGCCGCCCTCCTCTGCCCGGCGCAGGAGTGCCGTCATGACACCGAGGGCCGCCAGATAACCGGTGGTGTAGTCATTGGCGGCGGCGGGAATGAGACGCGGCGCCTCCTTGCCCCCTTCGGTGATCGCCTGACCGGTCACCGATTGGGCGAGCTGCTCCCAGCCGGGGCGATGGACCCAGGGGCCTTCATGGCCGTAGCAGTTGATGGAGACATAGATGATGCCTGGGCGCGCGCCTGCCAGGGCCTCTGGGCTGAAGCCTTTTTTCTCCAGGCTGCCAGCACGATAACCGTTGGAGAAAACATCCGCGCTCTTTACCAGCGCGGCCAATTGTTCTTTGTCGCTCTCTTTGTTTAAATCCATGAAAGCCGAGCGCTTGCCATGGCCCGTGTCCATCACAAATGCCGGGATAAATGGCAGGTCCGGGCTGTTGATTTTCAAAACTTCTGCGCCATGTGCGGCTAGGGTGCGCGCGCAGGTGGGTCCGGCGAGAACCCGCGTGAGGTCCAAACACTTGATACCGGAGAGCGGACGATCGCCCGGCGGCAAGGGCTCTGGTTTGGATTCTCCGATCTTGATGACTTCCACGGGCGGCAGGCTGGTGAGGGCCTGACCTTGGGGATGGGCGCGCCATTCGTCCCAAGTGCGCAACATGGCGCCGCAAAGCCCGCGCCGAGCGATTTCGTCTTCGAGGTCTTTAGCATTCCAGTTCAGAATCGCCGCGCCAATGGCCTCCTTGGTCTCTTCACATTGCAAAATGTCGAGAATGCCTTCGGCGAGATGGCGAAAGCCGCCATGGGTGTGGACCCAGCGACCATCTTTCGTGGGATAAATCTGGCTGGTGGGCTGATCAATGCGTTCCGGGGTCATTTCCCGGTCGAGAAGTCTTTGAAACAGGAAACTGACGAGCGTCGCCGCCGCGCCCTCGGCGGGCACAGTAATTGTCTGTGTCTCGCCGGAGCGGTAATGCCAGAGCGCTGCGGCCGCCGCGCCGCAAGCGGCCAGTGCCGCGCTGGAACATTCGGCGATCTTGAAACGTGACGGCAAAACCGGATCACCGCCAGTGATCTGAATATCGCCCACACCTATTCCTGAGAAACCGGTGTCTCGTTGGAGAGCTTGATAAATTTCTTTAGCTGACACTAATTCAGGCCGCTCTGTTTTTCCGGGTGAGCCAGAAGAATGCCAGGCCTGCCAGAACCCCAGCGGCGACCATGGCGATAAAACCGCCTGTGGTCCGCGCGCCGGCGATCAAAGTTTGCTCATATTGCATGTGCATTAACGAGAGCTCGGCCCATACGGCGACCCCGCCCGCCAGAGGATATCCCACCGCAGGCGCCCTCCAAACAAAGCGGATGGTGATACCCGCCACGACAAAAGCAACGGCAAGGCCCAATGCATTGATGATGCCTGCCAAAGGCGCAAAGCCAATGAAATCGGTAAGATACATGCTGAGCTGATCGCCGGATGGCACGGGGTGCCCCATGGCGGCCAGGTTCGCGATAACGTTGTGCGTGGACACCACACTCATCCCGAATGTGGCGATGACGGCCGCGATCACAAAAGCGATGATTGTTCGTAGAAAGCCCATGTGTTTCCCCTATTATTCCTCAGCCCTTTTCGGTTAACATCATGATCAAGAATGGGCTGAAGTTAAAGGCCTAAAACGCGGGGAGGATCTTTCATGTCTCATCTGTCACAGAAATTTCTTAAGGCAGTCGCCGGTATTTCCATTGTAGCGGGGCTTGCCTTGCCGCCCGCCCAAGCTGGCGAATATGAAGCCACCGTGGTAGCCGAGGGACTGGATTTTCCCTGGAGCCTTGCCTTTCTCCCGGACGGCCGGATGCTGGTGACTGAACGCAGCGGTCAGTTGCGTTATCTTGAGGGCGGCAACCTCTCAACGCCCATCGCCGGGGTGCCGGAGCCCTTTGTCCGCAGTCAGGGCGGACTTTTTGATGTGGTGCTGCACCCGAATTTTTCTGAGAACCAGTGGATCTATCTGTCCTATTCGGCGGGCACACGGCAGTCCAACGCCACGACCGTTGTTCGGGCGCGTTTGACCGAAACGGGACTTGCGGATGTCACACAGATTTTTCAGGTGGATCGCAAGAAAGACACGCCGGTCCACTTTGGAGGACGCATGGCCTTTCTGCCGGACGGCACATTGCTTCTCACCACAGGCGATGGCTTTGAATATCGCGAGCAAGCACAAAATCTTTCCAATCACCTGGGGAGTACCCTACGCCTGAATGATGATGGCAGCGTGCCCGCAGACAATCCTTTTGTCGGCCAGGCGGGCGCGAAGCCCGAAATTTTCACTTATGGCCATCGCAGCCCGCAGGGCCTCACCATCGATCCGGAGACCGGCACGATTTATCAAACCGAACATGGCCCCATGGGCGGCGATGAAGTGAATATCTTAAAGGCCGGGCACAATTATGGCTGGCCCGTCATCACCTTTGGCCTCGACTATGACGGCTCTCAAGTGACACCCTATAAAGAGATGGAAGGCATGGAGCTGCCTTTCGTTGATTGGACACCTTCCATTGCGACCTCGGGTATTGCTGTTTATCGCGGTGATCTCTTTCCGGATTGGAACGGAGATATATTTGCCGGATCCCTCAAATTCGGCGGCGTCTATCATGTCGACGTCGAAGACGGCGTGGCTGGCGAAGAAGAGATCCTCCTTGAAGACCTTGGCTATCGCATCCGTGATGTGCGTGTGGGACCTGATGGCGCTCTTTACGTCATCGGGGAGGCTTTGATTGCGGATCGCTACAAGTCCAACAGCGGCAAAATCTGGAAGCTCACCCCTCAGCCTGAGTGAGATTTTCCCAGTAAGGGTTCTTGCGGGGTCAAGCGCCGCTGCAACACGCGGTCGGCAGACCAGTTCCCTGGGCCCCGCGCCAGGATGTAGGTAAGCGGCATCAACCAGAGAAGATGCAAGGACCAGTTGCCATTCCAGCGTAAGAGCTGATCGGGGAAAACATAGAACTGGATGACCAGGGTCATTGCCATGAGCCCCATGGCGCTCAACCGCGCGGCCAGGCCCAAGACAAGAGCAATGGGCAACAGGTTTTCCGCAATGGCCGCCCCATGGGTCATGGCTGGCGCAATGGCTTCGGGAAATCCAAATTCATATTGAAAGAGATATTTCTTTGATTCTTTGACCGCGAAAATATTCCATTTCAGCCCCAGGATGGGCTCGCCTTCCAACTTCGATTGGCCGGAGTTAAAGAATGGGACCGCGACGGCTATTCTGGCCATCAGCCCCAAGAAATTGTCTGAAATCCCATCCACAATTTGTGTGAATTTCGAATAGATGCGAGATAATTTCTCAATCATTTTTCTTCTCCACGGAGATGACCAGCTGATGCTGGATGAGCAGACGAAAGACTTCTGTTAAATGTTGCTGCGGGTCCTTATCCGCACTCGCAAGGATCACCGATTCAAGGCTCTGGTTGTTCTGGATGAGTTGCACGGCTTTAAACAGAGCCGGACTGACCGTCAAAACGCCGACTGCGGTTTCAGGGCGCACCAAAATAATGTGTTCACCTTCCGAGGTCAGTTTCAAAGGACTGTCAGAGACTTTGTTATGTTGCCAGAGGGTCGCCACCGGGTGCTCGCTCGCCAGCAAGCGCAGCGAGGGGTGCAGTTTCACGGTTGCCGCCAAGCCGGTGTCGGAAGCCAGCTCACTTTGTAACACTTCGGCAGACAAGGGCGCGGTATCTTCGGCGTGGTAGGTCTCAAGCCAAAGGATCTCAAGGCGCGCCACATCGGGCAAATAGGCCAGATGCTTTACCGGCTCAAAGGTCTCAAGAAACTTGGGCATGGGCTTGCCATAAAGATGCACCCAGGGTGAGTTTGCTGGGTGGGCCCCATAAAACTCATGCGCCAAAAAACGGAAAAATTCTTCGCCGACGAGCTTTCGAACGATAGGAAAGGTCTCTTCCAAAACCCGCAGAAACGCGGCGCGCGAATTGTTGCGATAAACATTTACCCCGGATTGGTCAGAGGGCTCTGGGCTCCTGAGCTTGGCGGTAAAGGTATCAAAAAAACTGGAATGATTTGTAGCTTCAACCATGCGCCATCTCGCTTTTGACAAACGCAGCCGCTTCTATGGCGCGGCAAGCCCGGCGTGTTTCTCCAATGAGGACTGCAAAGTCAGGGACGTCTGTATCCCATTCAACCAGTGTGGGCCGCGGGCCCTTATCCGCAACGAAGGCAGCGTAAAGCGCCAGCACTTCATCGCAAATCAGGGCGCCGTGATTGTCAATCAGGAGAGGCTCTTTCGCAGCCGGGTCCACAACGTGACCGGCCAGATGAATTTCACCGACATGGCGCGCTTCGATCTTATCCAGATAGGCTTGCGCCTCGAAACCGAGGTTGGTGGCACTCACGAAGACATTATTGATGTCCAGCAGCAGACCGCAGCCGGTTGCCTTGGCAAGATCATTTAAAAACTCTGGCTCGGCAATGTCGCTTTCACGAAGCTCCAGGTAGAGGGAAGGATTTTCGATCAGGATCTGACGTCCGAGGCGGCTTTGCACCTCGTCCACATGATCGCAAATATAGCGAAAGGAGGCGGCATTGAGGGGTACCGGTAAAAGGTCATTGTGGAATATGCCGCTGTCGCCCGTCCAAGCCAGATGCTCAGAAACAAATTTAGGCTGATAGCGATCCACTAATAATTTAAGGCGCTGAAGATGTCCAACATCGAGGGCTGAGGGCGCGCCAATGGACAGACAAACGCCGTGAATCGACAAGTCGAATTTTTCGCGAAAGGCCGTTAGCCATCGGTGGGGCGGTCCGCCTAACCCAAAGAAATTTTCCGCATGCACTTCAAAAAAGCTCAAAGGGTGATGACCCTCGAGAGCTTCTTTGTAGTGCTGCGGTTTGAGCCCAACCCCCGCCTCAAAGGCGGGAGCTGGTCTGGGGGAAACGTGCATTAGGCTGGCAGGTCACGGTCAAGGGCTTCGAGGCTCCCTGTGCGGCCGCCTTCAACCTCGGTCGATTCGCAGGTACCGGACGGGACGAGCTTCCAGGCATTGCCTTGGTAGTCGACGGTCGATGTGCCTTCACAAGAAGTGCCCGGACCCGCGGCGCAGTCATTTTCACCGGCCAGGGCGATGCCGTAGCATTTTTCCATGCCACCGGCGGAAGCGACTGGGGCTGTTGAAATAGCGGTAACGGCAGCGAGTGCCGCGGCAACAGCCGCACCCGTCAAAGTCGATTTTTTCATGTTTAGTCTCCTCGTCATTTTGAGCGTCGTATGGGTTCTAATAGGTTTGGAACGAGCAATTGCAATCTCGTCCTTGATCCAAATATGGAAGAACGCCCGCGATATTACCAATCACGAGCGTTCACATTCAAGTTATCGAATTTAAGGGCCTTAGGGGGCCTGTGGGTGTCAGCCAGACAAGGAGCCGCCATGCTCCATCCAGCTCATCATGTCGGCGGGATAACGCTCGCGGGTCAGCTTGTTGTAGAGCGCAATGTTTTCGTCGGTGAGGGCATCTTGCCACTGCCCCGACTGACCCTTGTTGAAAAAAGCTGAATTGCTTTTCCACATTTTAACTTCTGTATCGGGCGCCATCATGTCGGCATTCTTCTTCATGGAACTAAACGTTGCCGCGTCCACCAGCTCGGGCCATTTCTGTTCAGGCACTTCGATGTCCAACAGTTTGGCGATGCGGCGCATCTGACCTTCCAGGTCTTCTTTCATATCTGAATAGTGCATAAAGTGGACATTGGGCTTGTCACGTGCTTCCCAGAACGTGCGGCAGTGATTGAAAACGGACCAAAACGGAAAACCATCCTGCTCCCACTCAAAGCTGCCGTGGTTGAGCCAGATGGGGAAAAGTTCATTGGGGTCATCAGGCACTTGCGGCGGCGGCGCGCCCTGATCCCGCATTTCCTTCATCATCAACGCTTCTGACTCGGGGTTGATATTGGCCACATGGTTCATCATGGACATGAAGACATCCCGGGGGTCGCGCTGCACCACCAGATAGGTGATCCGGTCGTCCCAGGGCAGACCGTCCAGGGCTGTATGTGTCTTTATAAAGCGGCGGTGCTTTTGGGCCTCATAGATCGCGTGGATGTCGTCGACCGGTTGAGACTTAATATCCATCCAGGGAGTGATTTCTGCCAAAGGCCGGTCCAGCTCTGGCGTCTGAAAGACCAAAAGCGCACAAATGCGCTGGGTCCAAGTTGTGCCGGCCTTGTAAGGAGTGCAGATCAGAATGTCGTCATCGCGAAACTCAAACCCCTGCCAGCGGGCACTGTCAAAAATCATGGTTTCATAATGTCGATCAGGCTGTTGCACCGGGGTCTCCTTTTTTTGCGTTTAATTTCGGGCAGTTGGCCTCCCCGTATGGGTTCTGTCAATGGCGCGATGGCCTTCATCCCCGATTACCGCTTGACCGAGGTCAGATTTTCTGACAATTTCCTAAATTACGTACTACAACTACGCAAAATGGGAGAAACACATGGCGAAGGTTACCTTCATTGAAGGCAATGGTGCAGAACATGAAGTCAGCGTGGACAATGGGCTCAGCTTGATGGAAGCGGCTGTCAACAACATGGTGCCCGGCATCGATGCGGATTGCGGCGGCGCCTGCGCCTGTGCGACCTGCCACGTTTATGTTGAGCCTGAGTGGGAAGCTAAAACCGGTAACAAGACGGAAATGGAAGAAACCATGCTCGATTTTGCCGAAGGGACCCAGGAAAACAGCCGACTGGCCTGCCAAATCAAGATCTCGGATGATCTTGATGGTCTCGTGGTCCGTTTGCCGGAGGCACAGTTCTAAAGAACCCCAGTTATATGAACGAAACGCAAGGGAGAGTGTTTCATGAGCATCGCGGAAGATCATTCACAAAATCTGAAATTTGCAGATCCTAACTCTGTGCCGATTGACGAATTGGATGTCAGCCAATCGGGCCTGTTTCAAACGCAGGAGCACTGGGCCTATTTTGAACGGCTGCGGCGCGAAGACCCTGTGCATTACTGTAAAGACAGCGCTTTTGGCCCCTATTGGTCCATCACCAAGTTCAA
>SBGZ01000062.1 GCA_006226415.1 Alphaproteobacteria bacterium | reverse complement strand
TCAAAGCCCATGACCTCGCCGGTGGAGCGCATTTCCGGGCCGAGCATCGTGTCAACGCCGGGGAAGCGGGCAAAGGGGAAGACGGCTTCCTTCACCGCGATCTGATGTCCCTTATGGGTCGTCAGATCAAAATCGTCCAGTTTGGAACCGGCCATGAGCCGCGCAGCAATATTTGCAATGGGCAAGCCCACGGTTTTGGCCACAAAGGGGACGGTTCGGCTGGCGCGCGGGTTCACCTCGAGCACATAGATGGTGCCGTCCTGCACCGCGAATTGCACATTCATCAGCCCACAGACGTTCAGTTTGAGCGCCATGGCTTCAGTTTGGCGTTTTAGTTCGTCGATGGTTTCGCCGGGCAGAGAATAGGGCGGCAAGGAGCAGGCGCTGTCGCCTGAGTGAACGCCTGCTTCTTCGATGTGCTCCATGATACCGGCGATGAAAACTTTCTCGCCATCGCAGAGACAGTCGACATCCACTTCGATGGCGCCTTGCAGGTAAGAGTCAATGAGGACCGGGCTGTCGCCGGAAACGCTGACCGCTTCGCGCATATAACGCTCCAGGCCTTCATCGTCGCGGATGATTTCCATGGCGCGGCCGCCGAGCACATAAGACGGGCGGATAACAACCGGGAAGCCCACATCATGGGCCGCCTTGATGGCGCCCTCGGTCGTGGTGGCAATGGCGTTGTTGGGCTGCTTCAGATCAAGTTGGTGCAGGAGGCCCTGAAAGCGCTCGCGGTCTTCGGCCAGGTCAATGGCGTCCGGCGTGGTGCCGAGGATCGGGATACCGGCGTGTTCGAGAATGTGAGCGAGTTTCAAAGGCGTTTGGCCGCCGAGCTGAACGATGACGCCGGCAAGGGTGCCCTTGGCTTTTTCAATTCGGATCAGCTCCAGCACGTCTTCACCGGTGAGCGGCTCAAAGTAAAGCCGGTCCGAGGTGTCATAGTCGGTGGAGACGGTTTCCGGATTGCAGTTGACCATAATGCTTTCAATGCCGGCCTCTTGCAGCGCAAAGGCGGCATGACAACAGCAATAGTCAAATTCAATGCCCTGGCCGATCCGGTTGGGGCCGCCGCCTAAGATAATGGCCTTGGTGCGGTCGGTCGGGTCTGACTCGCAGTCTGGCTGCTCTCCCATGAATGGCATTTCATAAGTGGAATACATGTAAGGGGTCTTGGCTTCGAACTCCGCCGCACAGGTGTCGATGCGCTTATAGACCGGGTGCACCTCAAGCGCCTGGCGGGCGCGGCGCACGTCAATCTCGCGCAGGTCTGTGAGTTCAGCCAGCCGCAGATCGGAAAAGCCCATGGACTTGTAGCGCCGGAAGGTGGCCGCATCTGTCGGCAGACCTTTTTCAATGATCTCAGCTTCGGCTTCGATCAGCCCGCGGATCTGTTCCAGGAACCAGGGCTCGAAATGGCAGGAACTGTGGATTTCTTCGTCGGTGAGGCCGCGGCGCATGGCCTGGGCAACCACCAACAGCCGGTCCGGCGCGGGCCGGGTGAGGCGGGTCAGGATGGCGTCCTTCTCATCGTCTTCATCGCCCAGCTCAATCTCGATATTGCTCAGACCCGTCAGGCCTGTTTCCAGAGAGCGCAGAGCTTTTTGCAAGGACTCCTGGAAGGTGCGGCCGATGGCCATGGCTTCGCCGACCGATTTCATCGAGGTGGTGAGCATGGGCTCGGCGCCCGGGAATTTTTCAAAAGCAAAGCGCGGGATCTTGGTGACCACATAGTCGATGGTGGGCTCAAAGCTGGCCGGTGTGGCGCCGCCGGTGATGTCGTTGTCGAGCTCGTCGAGGGTGTAGCCGACCGCCAGCCGCGCGGCGACCTTGGCGATGGGAAAGCCGGTGGCTTTCGAGGCCAGGGCGGAGGAGCGCGATACGCGCGGGTTCATCTCGATGATGACAAGGCGGCCGTCTTTCGGATTGACGGCGAATTGCACGTTAGAGCCGCCGGTTTCGACGCCGATCTCGCGCAGGACCGCGATGGAGGCGTTGCGCATCACCTGATATTCCTTGTCGGTCAGGGTGAGCGCAGGCGCCACGGTGATCGAGTCGCCGGTGTGGATGCCCATAGGGTCGAGGTTTTCGATGGAGCAGATGATGATGCAATTGTCGTTCTTATCGCGCACCACCTCCATCTCATATTCTTTCCAGCCGACGATGCTTTCTTCAATCAGCACTTCGGTGGTGGGCGACGCTTCAAGCCCGCCCATGACGATGGTGCGGTATTCTTCCACGTTATAGGCAATGCCGCCTCCGGTGCCGCCCATGGTGAAGGAGGGGCGGATAATGGCGGGCAGGCCGACAAACTCGAGCGCGGCTTCCGCATCGGCCCAGGTGTGGGCGAGCTTGGAGCGCGGGCTTTCAAGGCCGATCTTTTCCATGGCATTGCGGAAGAGCTGGCGGTCTTCGGCCTTGTCGATGGCTTGTTTGGTGGCGCCGATCATTTCCACGCCGTATTTGTCGAGCACGCCCATCTTGGCAAGCGACAGGGCGGTGTTGAGCGCGGTCTGGCCGCCCATGGTGGGGAGCAGTGCGTCAGGGCGCTCCTTCTCGATGATCTTGGCGACAAACTCCGGCGTGATCGGCTCGATGTAGGTGGCATCCGCCATGTCCGGGTCGGTCATGATGGTGGCCGGGTTGGAGTTCACCAGAATGACGCGGTAGCCTTCGTCCTTCAGGGCCTTGACGGCCTGGGTGCCGGAATAATCGAACTCGCAGGCCTGACCGATGACGATGGGTCCGGCGCCGATGATGAGAATGCTTTTGATGTCTGTACGTTTGGGCATTTAGGCAATCTCTCTAAGTGTCATTGCGTGGCTTTCCCTCGCGATCCAGGGGCCACTCTCGCTGACCTCATGCTGAGGAGGCGTGAAACGCCGTCTCGAAGCATGGGCCTCATATTGCCTCATCCTTCGAGACGCGAGCGGGCGCTCGCCCTCAGGATGAGGCATTGTTCTTTTGATCTGGACCCCGCGATCAAGTCGCGGGGTGACATGGGATTTTGTCTCCAACCCCAACATCACACCGCCTCCATCAGCTTGGTGAAGCGGGTGAAGAGGTAGTGGCTGTCTTGTGGGCCCGGAGAGGCTTCCGGGTGATATTGCACCGAGAAGACCGGCTTGCCGTCCAGCGTCAGGCCGCAGTTGGTGCCGTCAAAGAGAGAGACATGGGTTTCGCTCACACCCGCAGGCAGGCTGCCCTTATCGACTGTAAAGCCGTGGTTCATGGAAACGATCTCCACCTTGCCGGTGGTCATGTCTTTGACCGGATGATTGGCGCCGTGGTGGCCCTGATGCATTTTGGTGGTTGTGGCGCCGAGCGCGAGAGCCAGCATCTGGTGGCCGAGGCAGATACCAAAGAGGGGCTTGCCGCTTGCGACCAGCTTTTTGATTTCGGGCACGGCGTATTCGCCGGTGGCGGCCGGATCGCCCGGACCGTTGGAGAGAAAGATGCCGTCGGGCTCGAGGGCCAGAATGTCTTCAGCCTTGCCTGAGGCGGGCACGACAGTGACGTCACAGCCCGCGCTGGCAAGGCACCGCAGGATGTTGTGCTTGATGCCGAAGTCCATGGCGACGACCTTGTACTTCGGATTTTCCAGAGCGCCGTAGCCTTTGTTCCAGGCCCAGGTGGTTTCGGTCCAGTGGTTGATGCCGGCGCCGGTGACTTCGCGGGCGAGATCCATGCCTTCCAAACCCGGCCAGGCGGCGGCCTGTTTCTTCAAGTCGTCGAGGTCGATGTTGCCATCGGGCGCATGAGCGATCACCGCATTGGGCATGCCATTTTCGCGGATGAGGCGTGTAAGCGCGCGGGTATCAATGCCGGAAAGGGCAATAATGTTTTGCGTCTTCAGCCAGGTATCGAGATGTTCAGCGGACCGGTAGTTGGCGGGCTGGGTGATGTCTGCGCGGAAGATGGCGCCGCGCACGGCGGGCTTGAGGGTCTCCATGTCTTCCGGATTGGTGCCCACGTTGCCGATATGAGGAAAGGTGAAAGTGACGATCTGGCCAGCGTAGGAGGGGTCGGTGAGGATTTCCTGATAGCCGGTGATGGCGGTATTAAAACAGACCTCGCCGATATGGGCGCCGGTGGCGCCAAGGCCGTGGCCTTTCAGGACGGTCCCGTCGGCGAGGATCAGGAACCCGGTGGGGGAATTCTGGCGCGCGCTCACGACTCCTCACCCCCAAACGGCTGGTGCCGCTTAAAGGTCGGCTTGGACACATTGATCATTTTGGAACCTCAAAAAGCCCGGAAGACTAGGACAGGCAGCCAGAAGCGGCTGACATCGGCTTAAACGGCCGGGACATTAGTCAAAGCCCCTTACACAGTCAAGCTTGCAATTTAGAAAATTTTTCTTTTATTTTCAATGCCTTATCGGTAGATATTCCCGTTGCCGGGCGGTGCGTCCTAGACTATGGTTACGCCCGCCCACGAAACACAGGTGATTCATGCGTCAGGAAATCAATCAAGCGCTCAAAGAGGCCATGAAAGAGCGGGATAAAATCCGCACGGCCACATTGAGACTGATTACAGCAGCGATCAAGGATCGTGACATCGCGGCCCGCTCGGAAGACCGGGACGGGGTTAGCGATGATGAGATCCTGCAGATCCTGCAAAAGATGGTGAAGCAGCGCCGAGAGTCGTCCAAGACCTATGAAGAAGCGGGCCGTCAGGAACTTGCCGATCAGGAGTTGGCGGAAATTGACGTCATTGAGGGCTTCCTGCCGCAGCAGATGAGCGACGAGGAAGTAGCGGCGGCTGCCAAAGCGGTGGTTGAGGAGATCGGCGCGGAGGGCCTTAAAGACATGGGCCGCACCATGGGCGCGCTCAAAGAGCGCTATGCGGGCGTCATGGATTTTGGCAAGGCCAATAAGGTGGTCAAAGACCTCCTCAGCTAATTTTTTCGGCAAGTCCTATTGCAGCGTGTCGGTGTCAACCTCATTGCCCTCGCCGTCGTAGACCTTGAGGGTGGATTGGACCCGCGCGTTCCAGTCCGTCATCAAAAAGGCGTTCATCGCTTCCTTATCTTGTGACAGGGACATGACCTCACCGACGGAAACCGGCGGCGCTAGCTCGATGTCGACCGTGAAAGAGCCGGGGTCCAGCGTCATGGCATAAAGCCCCATGGTGACTTCTTCAGCGACCGGGGTGCCGACGGTGGAGACCGCGGCCATGACCAATGATTGCGACAGCATGGTCTTTGCGTCGGCTTCACTCATGCCTTGGGCCATCATAAAATTGGTGATCTTGTCGACCAGGGAAAGATCCTCATAGGCGAGGCTGCCGCCGGCGACCGCCAGATCTGCGATAGAGCCCGCCATCAGCTCTTCCATTGCCTTTTCCAGATTGGGCAGATCGGGGAGCTGATAGTTTTCTGGTGAGGTGCCGTTAAGGATCGGGTCGGTCAGAGCTTTGATGAAGTCCGCGATCTCAGACAGTGTGAGTTCAACGGTTTCTTCGTCGGCTGCCATGCTGGTCTGAATAAACTCTGCAACCTCCTCAAACATGGCGCGCGTGGCGCCGGTCGTGTCCAGGCCGAATGAGAGGGATGCCATATCATGGACCTTAAGGGTCATATTGGAATTGCCCAGACCGGTGTCGATGTCCAGATTTCCCTTGCTGGTCAAATCAATGACAAGGGTTTCCATCTGGTTGGTCGCAAAGAAGGTAAAGGCCTCTGGGCTGGATGCAAACACCATGGTCGGAAAGCTAATCCCGATGATCCCTGACTCGGTGTTTGTCGGAACTTTCATGCCGCCGCTGAGAACCGCATGTTCGTTTTCCCTAATATAAATCTGCTCGACGGCAAATTTGCCAACCCCTGCCGCTGTGACTTGAATTTCGTTGATTTCAAAACGATCCGCCGTTGAAAATGGATTTTGTTTGAGCGCTTCCGGTGTCAGGGGAACATTTAAGTTTTCAATTTCGATGCTGTTGATCGACATGACCACCTCGGGTGTCGCCATGGAAAAGTTCTCAAGCTCGAAGAGGCCAATGCCGCTTTCAGATATTCCGCGGATGGCCTCGTGGTCGATCACCATGGTGGTTTCATCACTTTTAAACTTCAAACCGTCGAGGGCGAGGCCTTCTGCCCAGAAGAGTTCACGGACATCATCAAGACTTTCAAAGCTCTCTGGGTCCGGCGTGAAGCTTGGATCTTCCTGGAGCTTTGTTGCAAAGCCTGTGTAGTCAACCTCTTCCAGGGTCAGACTCTCCAATTTGGCAAATTCATCCTCGCTCTCTTTTAATTCAAAGCCAACGAGGGCGAGGGATTTGTAATGAGTGATCGCGCGTAGCTGATAAATGGTCTGGATGTTTTGCAGCATCCAGACAGGGTCGAGCTCGTAAGAGATTTCGTCGAAAGAGATGTCTTCATCTTTGGCGGCCGCGGTCTCACCCTCGGCGGCACCGGGGAAGGTGAACTTGGGTTTGACGATCCTGCCGGTCAGCCCGAGCGGGCCGGGCTCAATTTCGCTATAGGAGAATTCCGCCCCCATATAGGCGGCGGTTCGCTCCATATTGGCGACAACTTCGCGCTCAGGAAAGACAAAGGTGAGGTAATAGTAAGCCCCGCCCGCCGCTATGAGTACGATGAGCAACAGAAAACCAAGCAGTTTGCGCATGAAGTGCCCCCAAATCCCGCAAATTACAGATAGCGGTTATGGTAAGCGTTTAAACCTGGGGTGGCAAGACGTCATTGCGCTGATCGGTTCAGTTGAGGGTATATGCACTCTTGCGCCTGCGCCTGAATCCGTTAATCTGAGGGGGCGCCGGACGCTCGCGGTGGACCTTACAGGCCAAGGCACCGAAACAAACTTGACGGCATATTGGGGTATGAAAATTCGCACTGGACCTTATATTTGAGGGCCCGGTGCCTCTTCGCTTTGCCGCGACCTGAAAGAACTGATGTCTTTTACGCCAGATTTCCTCGATGAAATTCGAGCTCGCGTCTCCATCACAGACGTGGTGGGCCGGCGCGTGCGCTACGACCGGCAAAAATCAAACCCCCGGCGCAAGGACTATTGGGGCTGTTGCCCGTTCCATTCTGAAAAGACACCCTCGTTCCATGTGGACGAGCCGCGCGGCTTTTACCACTGCTTTGGCTGCGGCGAGCATGGCAATGTCTTTGATTTCGTCATGAAAACGGAAAACCTCTCCTTTCCGGAAGCGGTGGAGCGGCTCGCCGCCGATGCGGGGCTTGAAATGCCGCGCCAGAGCCCGGCTGAGGTGGCGCGGGAAAAGAAGCGGGCGAGCCTTTTCGATGTCATGGCCATGGCGACGGAGTTTTATCAGGCACAGCTCAAAAGTCCGGAGGGTCAACTGGCGCGGCGCTATTTAGAAGGCCGCACCCTGGGACCCAAGATCTGGGACGCGTTCCAGATGGGCTATGCGCCCAACAACGGGCGGGCGCTGGTTGAATATCTGGAGGCCAAAAGCGTCGAGGGGCCGCAAATGGTGGAAGCGGGGTTGGCGCTTCATTCAGATTTTCGGGAAGGGTTGCAGGACCGCTTTCGCGACCGGATCATTTTCACGATTACCGATGCCCGGGGTCGGCCGGTCGCCTTTGGCGGACGGGCCATGGCCTCTGGCGCCAAGGCAAAATATCTCAATTCGCCGGAAACACCGCTCTTTCACAAGGGTCATACGCTTTACAATCTGCCCCGGGCCCGGGCTGCTTCGGCGGATCTCGCCCGCAAGGGCGGCGGCAAGGCGCCGGGGCTTATTGTGGCGGAAGGCTATATGGATGTGATTGCGCTTTGTCGGGCAGGTTTTGTGCAATCGGTAGCGCCGCTCGGGACGGCCATGACAGAAGATCAAATTGCCCTGGCCTGGAAGATCACACCGGAGCCGATCCTGTGTTTCGATGGGGACGAGGCGGGGCAAAAGGCGGCTTTCCGGGTGCTTGACCGGGCGCTGCCGCACCTCAGGCCCGGCCACTCCCTGCGCTTTGCCCTTTTGCCAACAGGACAGGATCCAGATGACCTCATCCGTGATCGCGGGCCAGTGGCCATGGCCTCGGTGCTGGATGCGGCGCTGCCGCTCATCGACCTCCTGTGGCAGCGGGAGATCGGAGAAGGGCGCTATGACACGCCTGAGCGGCGCGCGGACCTGGAAGCGCGGCTGGAGCGGGCAACGTTGGAAATCGCCGATGCCAAGGTTCAGAGCTTCTATCGACAAGCGCTGCGGGACCGGCTCTTTAATTATTTCGGCCAGGGACGCCGGATGGCTCCCAAAGGCAATGGGCGGGGCGGTTCGTACAACGGCGCGCGTGGCAGCGTTGGGCGGCCAGTTTCGGCGGATTTGCGCCAATCCACCATCGCCCAGGCCAGCCGGATGGCCCGAAATACGCAAGGGGCGGCGGGCAATGGTGTCTCGGTGGGGCGCGAGCGGGTGCTGGTTTACACGGTCCTCAATCATCCGGAGCTCTTGGAAAAGCACCTGGAGACCTTTGCGGATGTAACGCTCAGCCGCCCGGAGCTTGACAAATTGCGCGCGGAAATCATAGAAATTGCGGCTTCCGGGGCGACCCTTGACAGAGCCACTTTAAGAGACCACTTGGAGAAGAGAGGGACCGCCCACCTGGCGGATGAACTAGAACGCCAGAAAAGCGTGGTATTTCAACGGTTTGCAGGACCAAACGCCGAATATGCCCACGCTGAGGAAAGCTGGCTTCATATCCTTTCGATCCATCATGAGGTGCTCTTGCTGCAAGGCGAGGCACGGGAAGCGGAAGCTGCGTTTCAGCAGGAAATGAACGAGGAGAATTGGCGACGGCTTCAGTCAATTCAACACCAACTGAAAGAAGCCATGTTAAATCAATTAGGAGACAGCTAACCGACATTTGACGACGATCCGATCAATGTGAGAGATCGCGCAGCGCTGACATGAGGCCCTATATGGGTAAAAACAGACAGATCCAAGCGCGCCGTTCATCCAGATTGAGAGAATTTCAGGCCAAAGAATTTTTTTAAAATGTTGGAAGGCGTTTTCCGATAACGCGGAGGCACGTGAGTGGCACGGCAGGCAGCAAAGAAAAAGACCGCATCCAAGGCGAAAAAGGAAGCGGAAACCTCATCTGACAGTCCGCTTTTGGACATGTCCGATCAGGCGGTCAAGAAGATGATCGCGAACGCCAAGAAGCGCGGTTATGTCACCTATGACGAGCTCAACGAGGTGTTCCCATCGGACGAGGTTTCATCCGAGCAGATCGAAGACACCATGTCGATGCTTTCGGAGATGGGCATCAACGTTGTTGACAACGAAGAGAGCGAAGAAGGCGAAGACGGCGAGGGAGCCAGCAAGGCGGTCGCAACGCGTAAGACCACGGAAGCGGCGGCCACGACAACCAAGAAATCGGACGCGCTGGATCGTACGGACGACCCTGTACGCATGTATTTGCGTGAGATGGGCTCTGTTGAATTGCTCTCCCGTGAGGGCGAGATTGCCATCGCGAAACGAATTGAAGCCGGCCGGGAGACCATGATCGGTGGGCTTTGCGAAAGCCCTCTGACCTTCGAAGCGATTATTGTCTGGCGCGAAGAGCTCAACGAGGGCCGTGTGCTTCTGCGCGAAATCATCGATCTGGACGCGACTTATGGCGGCGGGCCGAGCGCGCAGGTGGATCATACCCAGCCGCAGCCGGAAAAGACGGAAGAAGAAAAGGCCGAAGAAGAAAAGAAAGCGGCCAACGAAAATGAAGAAGGCGAAGGCGGCGACGACGACGAGGATGAGGACGATCAGGCGAATATGTCGCTCGCAGCCATGGAAGCGACCTTGAAGCCGGGCATTCTTGAAAAGCTCGACGATATGGCGTCGAACTACAAAAAACTGCGCCGTCTGCAAGATACGCTGGTGGAAGCCGCTCTGAACAATGAGAGCCTGACCTCGAGCCAGGAGCGTCGTTACAAGAAGCTCAAGAAGGATGTAATTGAGCTCGTCAAGAGTTTGCACCTTAACAACAACCGGATCGAGGCGCTGGTCGACCAGCTCTATGGCATTAATCGCCGTATGATGGGGCTTGAAGGTAAGCTGATGCGGTTGGCCGACGCGCATGGTGTGTCGCGGCAGGAATTTATCAAACAATATATCGGCAATGAGCTGGACCCCAATTGGGTGCGCCGGGTCAGCCGATTGACGGGCAAGGGATGGAAAGAATTTGTCACTGAAGAGCGTGATACCGTTAAGGATATCCGCAGTGACATTCAGACGATTTCGCAGGAAGTGGGTGTGGAGATCACCGAGTTCCGCCGCATTGTCAATACAGTGCAAAAGGGGGAGCGGGAAGCGCGTCAGGCGAAGAAGGAAATGGTCGAGGCGAACCTGCGTCTCGTGATTTCCATTGCCAAGAAATATACCAACCGCGGCCTGCAATTCCTAGATCTCATTCAGGAAGGCAATATTGGCCTGATGAAGGCGGTAGATAAGTTTGAATATCGTCGCGGTTACAAGTTCTCGACCTATGCGACCTGGTGGATCCGGCAAGCAATCACCCGGTCGATTGCGGATCAGGCCCGCACCATTCGTATCCCCGTGCATATGATCGAAACGATCAACAAGCTGGTGCGGACCTCGCGCCAGATGCTGCACGAGATCGGACGTGAGCCGACGCCGGAAGAACTGGCCGAGAAGCTGGCCATGCCGCTTGAAAAAGTGCGCAAGGTTTTGAAGATCGCCAAGGAACCGATCTCCCTGGAAACACCGATTGGCGACGAAGAAGACAGCCATCTGGGCGACTTCATTGAGGACAAGAACGCGATTTTGCCGATTGATGCGGCGATCCAGTCGAACCTTCGTGAGACGACAACGCGGGTATTGGCTTCTTTGACGCCGCGTGAAGAGCGGGTTTTGCGGATGCGGTTTGGGATCGGCATGAACACGGACCATACTTTGGAAGAAGTGGGTCAGCAGTTCTCGGTGACCCGCGAGCGGATCCGTCAGATTGAAGCGAAGGCGCTGCGCAAGCTCAAGCACCCGAGCCGTTCACGTAAGCTGAGAAGCTTCCTGGATAACTAATCAGCGGCGATTTATCAGCCTGATACGTCTAATTCATCAATGTCGCCGGGTTCTTTCGGCAAGGCGGCTTCGGCTGCTTGCTCCGGCAGACGGATGAAATTGACATGGACGGCGATGCGCCAGAGGTGATCTGACACGCGCTCCAACCAGCGGATGGCGTCCAGGTGCTTGAGGGCGTCCTCAAGATCGAATTTTTCAGGCTCGGGCGCGTCGAGCAAGGTTTGGCGAAATCGATTGAGCTCCACATCCAATTGATTGTGGATGTTTTCAAATTCATGCAGACCGGTTTCATCTGCCGCGAGCCAGGTCTTGGCCTCCAAGAGCGACGTCAAGGTTTGGGCAAAGGTCATGAGGGTGGCGTTGGCCTTGATGGTGCGAATGCGATCGCTGCGCCTCATCCGGCGGGACAGCCGCGCCATGTGATCAATCAAATGGTAGAGGGAGGACCTGCGCGAGCTGCCCATGGGCGCGCCGGTGGTGGCGGGGATTTGGCCCGTAAAGTCCCGCACCTCCTGCAGTGCCAGGTCAATGGTTTC
>SBGZ01000069.1 GCA_006226415.1 Alphaproteobacteria bacterium | reverse complement strand
TGCCAATGATAATGAAATGGTACTCGCTGCCTAACATTAGGTAAGCGGGGTTCGGGAGGCACCTGGCAACAGAAGCCTCCCACTTTATGTTTGGGGCACGTGGTAAAACCGCGTATCCTTCGATTGAACGGAACGAAAGCGCGGGAAAGCCCACATGACTAAGGATCTGATGCAATACGACCTCCTGACCCAGGATGCCATGCGTCAGGTCGTGCGCAAGGCGCTTGAGCGTGTGGAAAAGGAAGGCTTGCCCGGCGAGCATCATTTCTTCATTACCTTCGCGACCGATGCACCGGATGTGTTCGTCTCCGATGCCTTGAAGGCGCGTTATCCGCAGGAGATGACCATCGTCCTGCAGCATCGCTTCTGGGGACTGGAAGTGGGCGAGGACAGCTTTACGGTCTCCCTCACCTTCAACAAAGTGCCCGAGCAGCTGGTCATTCCCTATGTCGCCATTAAGGGCTTCTATGATCCGGTCGTCCAATTCGGGGTCCAGTTCCATGTCGAGGGCACCGAGACCGACGAGGAAGCCGGCGCTGAGATCTCTGCCTTCGCTGAAAAGCGCGAAGAGGATGGCGAGGGCGCGGACGAAACCTCCGGCGAGAAAGAGGAGGCCACTGGCGAAGTGGTCAGCCTCGACGCTTTCCGCAAGAAATAAGCCGATAGATGACCGCAGACACCCCCCGCCGCAGTGACGACGAGGTCCTGCAAATCTTCAAGAACGCCAAAAACCTCCCCAACTCCTCAAAAGCCGTGGGCTTTGATGCCCAAGAGGTCAATCAGGCCGAGGGCACGATCACGATCGCCTTTGAAGGCCTGGAGGCCTGGACCAACCCTATGGGCAATATCCAAGGGGGGTTCCTCTGCGCCATGCTGGACGAGGCCATGACCACGGCAGGCATTGTCGCTGCTGATTTCAAAAATGCGGTCCCCACCCTCGAAATGAAGGTGAGCTTTCTGAGGCCCGCCCCGGTGGGCCGCCTCATAGGCATCGGCAAGGCTGTGCGCATGGGCAAGTCCATCGCCTTTCTGGAAGGTGAGCTTTTTGACGCCAACGACAAGCTGGTCGCCAAAGCCTCCGCCACCGCCACACCGCGGCCTATTCCGGGTCGGGGATAAGGGACCTTCTCCCTTAGGGAGAAGGGGGACCAAAGGCCGCAAGGTCTTTGGTGGATGAGGGGTCAACCCCTCACCCAAAACACTGACGTGTTTTGACCTCTCCCTAAGGGAGAGGTGGCCACCCCGGACTTGACCCAGAGCCCCGGAGTGCTAAACCACTCCCAGCTTTTTAGTCGCGACAATAAGAGTGAAAGTTGAGCCCCATGACCACCCGCACTGAAACCGATTCCTTTGGCCCCCTCGAAGTTCCCGCCGACAAATACTGGGGCGCGCAGACCCAGCGATCCCTCGGCAATTTCAAAATTGGCGGCGAGACCATGCCGGTCCCCCTCATCCGGGCCCTCGGCATCATCAAATGGGCTGCGGCTGAAACCAATATGGGCCTCGACAATCTGGAACAAAACATCGGCCAGGCCATCATCGAAGCCGCCCGGGAAGTGGCTGAAGGCAAGCTCAACGACAATTTCCCCCTCGTGGTCTGGCAAACCGGCTCCGGCACCCAGTCCAACATGAATTCCAATGAAGTGATTTCCAACCGCGCCATTGAAATCCTCGGCGGCACCATGGGCTCCAAAGAGCCCGTGCACCCGAACGATCATTGCAATCGCTCCCAGAGCTCCAATGACACTTTCCCCACCGCCATGCACATTGCCGCCGGCGAACAGGTCGTAGGCGCCCTCATCCCGGCACTGGAACATCTCCTGAAGGCGCTGGAGACCAAGTCAGCCGCCTGGAAGGACATCATCAAAATCGGGCGCACCCATTTGCAAGACGCCACCCCGCTGACCCTGGGCCAGGAATTTTCAGGCTACGCCACGCAGGTGCGTTACGGCATCGAGCGGGTCAAAACCACCCTGCCGCGCCTCATGCAGCTCGCCCAGGGCGGCACCGCCGTGGGCACAGGCCTCAACGCCAAACCGGGCTTTGCCGAAGGCTTTGCCGCGAAAGTGGCTGAAATCACCGGCCTGCCCTTCGTCACAGCCGAGAACAAATTCGAGGCGCTCGCCGCTCATGACGCCATGGTCGAGCTCTCCGGCGCGCTCAACACCATTGCCGTAAGCCTCTTTAAAATCGCCAATGACATCCGCTTGCTGGGCTCCGGCCCCCGCTCCGGCCTCGGCGAATTGCAATTGCCGGAAAACGAGCCCGGCTCTTCCATCATGCCCGGCAAGGTGAACCCGACCCAATGCGAGGCCATGACCATGCTCTGCACGCAAGTCATGGGCAATCACTCAACAGTGACGATCGCCGGCAGTCAGGGCCATATGGAGCTCAATGTCTTCAAACCCGTCATGATTTACAACGTCCTGCAATCTATCCGGCTAATTGCCGACGGCGCGGTGTCATTTACGGACAATTGTGTGGTCGGAATTGATCCAATTGAGGAAAACATCCGTACCCTGATGCAGCGATCCTTGATGTTGGTCACGGCACTGGCGCCCAAAATAGGCTATGATAACGCCACCAAGGTTGCAAAAACCGCCCACAAGAATGGGTCTACCTTGCGTGAAGAAGCTGTTAAGCTGGGATTCGTTACCGAAGAAGAGTTTGACGCCATCGTCCGCCCGGAAGACATGATAGGCCCCAAAGCATAAGGAACCACATGCCCCGCCCGCAGAAAAGATCCGTCACCCTGAAAGGCCACCGCACCTCCATCACGCTTGAAGAAGAATTTTGGCTGACCCTGCGCGGTATCGCAGAGGAACAGAATAAGTCTTTGAACGAATTGATTTCCGAGATCGACGCTTCAAGGATTTCCGGCGAAAACATGGACGACATCGGACTGTCGAGCGCCATCCGTGTCTTTGTCGTTAAAACGCTGAAGGGCAAACTCGCCGCCTCAATGGAGCGGAGTGAGATCTCCTGATTCAACTTCCCGGCCGGACGTGCCGGATGTGGTCGTCTCCTGAACCGGCGTTGATGTTATTGGTTCGCCGGTTCCTTCTGCGGCCTGCAGTTCAGCCTGCAACAAAGCCTCGAAGATTTGCTGCATGGCTTCGGTGTCCCAGACACCGCCCAGGCCTTTGCCCCAACCGCTCAGCGCGATGGCAAAGGTTGGCAGGTTATCGATCCCCTCAAAGTTGAACTCAACGCGCGCGCCAAGATCCTGCGCGCTCAGATCCGCATCTAGCCCGAAGTAAAGACCGCCGACATCGGTCTTCGCACGCCACTGTGAGGTCAGCGCTTGACCCTTGGCGACCTCGAAGCGGCCCATCAAATCGCGATAGTTCGAAGCGCCATGACTGAGATTTTCTTCATTGGCAATCCTCACGCCCAGAGCGCCGGAAGCTTCACCCAGGTCAAGGGCATAGCCGGGCAGATCAAAGCCGAACATACGCCCTTCGGCACTTTCCACATCAATTGTGCCGTCGAGGGATTGCATCACTTCGCGGGTGCTGCGCCCCGTCCCGCCAAGTACAAACCGAAGCGAGCCACGTCCTTCCAAGGTTTTACGCGACATAAACCGTTCGGTCACAGAGGCCAGATCGAGTCCCTCGCCAGCGCCCCGCGCTTCGACGCGGAAATTCTTACCCTTGCGAGTGACAATCGCTTTGCCCGTCCAGGCGCCGCCCAGGAACTCACCCTGATAGAGCGCCCATTCTGACGCTTGCTGCGAAATGACCCCCTTGATGGCGGCGCTTGGGATCGTCTGACCCTCAAGCCGGGCATCTTTCAGTGTCACATCCACATTGCCGCGCAGATCCTCAGCGAGAAGCGGCTCAAGGGTCGCCGATGACCAGCGCCCCGCCTCGTCGACAATCACAAACCCATTGCCTGACAGGCTGCCAAGATCAAACCCCTCAAGAACCACCTGGGTGTCGATGTTGCGGGTGAGACCCTCATCCGCCAAGGTCAAGGTCCCACTCGCCTTCAAGGTACCAAGAGACGCCTTTGCATTTTCGACCTTGAAGAACCCATCTTTCCACTGCCAGGCGCCTTCAGCCTTAAGCGCGCCTTGCGCGCCAGCCAGGCGATATCCAAGATCGCTGAGTGCCTTCGCGCCATTGGCCGCTTCAAGCGATCCGTTGAAAACAAAGCTTGGCGAAGCACCCACATTTTTGATCACGCCATCAAAGGTGGCGCTGTAGTCCCCACGGCTGCCACTACCCTTCAGTGAAATCTCACCGCCATCTCGCCAAAGCGCCTGAATACCACTCGCCTTCACATCCAATTTGTCCGCACCAATCGAACCCTTGGCACTGGTCGCCCCCACGCCCTGATTGAGACTGAGGTGACCGCTCAAAGAAGCCTTGTCACCTTCCTCGCAACCAAGCTGATCCGACAGCTTGATGAGTGCCACCACCCGGCAACTCCGCCAATTGGTAAGTCGCCAGTCGAGCTTGCCTTTAAGCCGCTCCTTCGTCAGATTTTCCAGAGAGCCTTTGGCCGTCAGTTTTTCTCCTTGCGACGTCGTCAAGGACAAGCTCTGAACATCGACAGTGCCGTCCTTGACCACGAGACCTGCTTCAAGAGCCGCGCCGCTAAGACCCGCCCCGGTAAATGAGGCAAATTTCAAATCAAGACGCGCATCTTGGGCACCCGCCATTTTGGCAAGACTTTCCAGATCGGTCTCTCGGCGATAATCGGCAAGATCAATCGACCCGCCATGCAGGGTCAACTCATACGAAGGACGCTCACCGCCGCTTCTTGAAAAGCGCCCCGTGTACTTGGCCCCATCGATGTCGAGCAACATGTCTTTAAGGGTCACGGCGCCGCCTTCGAGCGACAACCCGCCGCGAACCTGTCCGAGCGCCAGCCGACCACGCGGCACCTCAGAAACATCAACGCCCAGCCAGCTGACAAATTCGCGAGCGTTCTGCGAAATGGCTGTCAGATCCCCTGACCACTTGCCCCGGCGTTCCGTCCCGTTTTTCACATTGATTTTCGTCGCGCCCGGAGCCGTGACATCCAGGTTTTGCAAGGCAAAGCCATGATGAGCCAAAGTGCCGGTCAGAGCCAAATTGCTCAAAACTTTATTCTGATAGGAGACACCCTCGCTGCGCAAATCCAGAAGAACGCGCATCTTGTCATCATCCGCCGCATTTGGCGCGGCCAAAGTGAGCGCTTGAGACAGGCCATCCCCATCCAGCTTGGTCGCCCGCAATGTGAGAACGCCGGTCAGCGCCTCCCCGCGATCAAGATCAAGCGTCATCACCGCCCGGCTGTCCCCCAGCTGCATGGCGAGCGCAGAGGCCTCGACTTTCTCAGCCGTCAAAGAAATATCACCCGAAAGCACAAGCGGCAGATCAATTGAAATCGGCGCTGGATCATCTTTGCCCCGCGCGGCACCGCCCATCACTTGAAACAGATCAAAAATGGGCGCAAACCCCTTGCCGGAAAGCTTGAGGGCGCCATCAAACTTCGGCGAGGCTTTAAGGTCGTGGGCGGCACCTTGGACGGAGATTTCTGTTCCGTCACCAGAAAACCCACGCACAACAAAAGCGCTCGATTGGTCAGACCGGATCTCACCGAGCTCCCCGGTCAACCGAAACCGCTTGCCGTTCACAACCACGGTCGATTCTGTTGTGAACGGGCCATTCAAAGACAAAAAGGAAACCGCGCCATCATCAATGACCAGCGCCGGGATGGCATTGGCATCGCCCGACCCGATTTTGAAGTCTTCAATTTCCAGGCTGTCCACACGAACATCCTGAACCAGACCCACGACAAAGCCCTCAAAACCTCGCGGATGCCGCGCGACTTGCCCGTCAGCCTCGGTTGCGGTGCGCGCCACCAGATCTGTTGCATCGGTGCGAAGATGGGCACCGGAAATTTTCAAGGTCGTAACCCGCACCTTGCCTGTCAACAAAGGCGCGAGAGCAATGCGCCCCGCCAGATTGTCGAGGGTCAGAAACGGTGCCTCATTGCCCGCAAAAGCCTCCACCCCGGTTAGGGTCAAGGCTGGCTGGGGCAGAACCGCGAAGCTGACCGGGCCGCTGACGCTGACCTCGTAGCCGGAGGCATCGCTCAAGGCAGACTCAATCGTGCCCTTGTACTGGTTCCAGTTGATGAAGCTTGGGATGCTCATGATGATGAGCATCACTGCCAGAAAGACAAAAAATCCGATCGTGAAATAACGACCCACGCCACAATCCCCGTTTCAACGTCACTTGGCGGCGCAAAAACCGCCCAATCTTCGAGTTTTTCTTGTTTCCCCGCCCCCAAACGGCCAAGAATAAGCACTCTAACCGCGGAAAGTGAGAGAAAGGTGAAGCCTAGAACCTCACAAATCCGCAGAATTCCTTATATTTCGGCCCACATTATGTCAAACGTCGTCAATCTCAACAAATTTCGCAAAAAACAGGCCCGCAAATCCCGTCAAAGCGAGGCTGAGCGCAACCGGGTCGAACACGGGCGCACCAAGGCAGAAAAGGACGCCGCAAAGGCAGAAAATGAGCGGACCAGCCAGGCGCACGACAATAAAAAACTCGAAACCGGAGACACCGAGCCCGATGACAAGTGACCCCTCAGCGCAGCCGCCTGTGCCCCCCAAGGGTCCATTAAACGGCATCACGGTCATTGATCTCACCCGTGTTCTGGCCGGACCCTATTGCACCATGGTGCTCTCAGACCTTGGCGCCCGTGTGATCAAGGTCGAGCGCCCCAAAGTCGGCGACGACGCGCGCCACATCGGTCCCTTTGTCAAAGGCAAATCTGCTTATTTCATGTCCCTCAATCGCGGCAAAGAATCCATCGCCCTTGACCTGAAAGACGACCAAGACCGCGACATCTTCCTAAAGATGCTCGAAAACGCGGATGTGCTGGTCGAAAACTATCGCCCGGGCACCATGGAAAAGCTTGGCCTCGGCTGGGACACTTTAAAGGCCCGTTTTCCAAAACTGATCTATGCCGCCGCCAGCGGCTTTGGTCACTCTGGGCCCTATTCCAAACGTCCCGCCTATGACATGGTCGTCCAAGGCATGGGCGGCATCATGAGCCTGACCGGCCATGAAGGGTCACCGCCAACACGGGTTGGCACTTCGGTTGGCGATATCACTGCGGGTCTTTTTACCGCCATCGGCATCTCCTCCGCGCTTTATCATCGCGCCATGACGGGTGAGGCACAAAAAATCGATGTTGCCATGCTCGACTGCCAGGTCGCCTTGCTTGAAAACGCCATCGCGCGTTATTTCGCTTCCGGAGAAATTCCAGGGCCCTTGGGCGCGCGGCATCCTTCCATCACCCCCTTTCAGGCCTATCACGCCAAAGATGGTTATCTCATCATTGCAGCAGGCAATGACGGCCTTTTTAAACGCCTCACCGAAGAGATCGCTCGCCCGGAGCTCGCCGCCGACGCAAGATTTACGTCAAACCAGGCGCGCTGCGACCACGTCCATGAGCTGACAACGCAGCTGGAAACCGCCCTCGCCGCCAAATCTGTCGAGGATTGGCTGGCGCAGTTTGAAGCGGTGGGAATTCCTTGCGGCCCGATCAACAATGTCGAACAGGTGCTGAGCGACCCGCATGTTCTTTCCCGCAATATGGTTGTCGAGGCGGATGATCCCGAAACCGGTACGCTCAAAATGGCCGGCAACCCCATCAAACTTTCAAGTTTCGACGATCCGCCCACCCGCGGCCCCGTTCCCGACCTTGACGCGCACCGCGCCCACATTCTTAACTCGTTCAAGCAAGAGCAATAAACAGGACACCCCCATGTCGCGCCTTTTGAACTTCTTTCGCGGATTGCCAGAGCATGAATTTGTACGGCAACTGCATTGGAGCAAAATGCATTGGCAGCGCCAGCCGGGGGTCTGGATCGTCGCTCTGATTATCGGCATCGGCGTTGGCTATGCCATCATTGGCTTTCGCGCGCTCATCGACGGGTTTTCCTTTATCAGTTTTGGCGCCACCGAGGCCTCCTATCTGGACGCCGTAAAGGCCTTGCCCGATTGGCAACTGGTTCTGATCCCCACCGTGGGCGCCTTCATTGTCGGCCTCCTCCTAAAATTTTGGGTTCCGGGCGAGCGCGCCCATGCGGTGGCGGATCTCATTGAATCGCGGGCGCTTCACGGCGGCCGCATGAACACGGTGATGGGATTAAAATCCTCCCTGATTGCCGCTCTGTCGCTGGGCACTGGCGCCAGCACCGGCCGCGAAGGCCCCGCCGCCCATTTGGGCGCCGCGCTGACGGGCTTTGTCACCCGCACCATGAATTATCCCCCGCGGGTCACCAAGATCTTGATGGCGGCAGGCGCCGCCTCCGCCGTGGCGGCCTCTTTTAACGCGCCGATTGCTGGCGTGATATTTGCTTTGGAAGTGATCCTGGGCTTTTACACCGCCCGCGCTTTTGCGCCCATTGTCATCGCATCTGTTGCCGGAGCCCTTGTCTGCCGTTTGCACATTGGCGCACAGCCCGCCTTTCAGCTGCCGGAGTATCAACTGCAAAGCATCTTTGAAGTGCCTGCCTTTGCCCTCCTCGGCCTTGTCGCGGGTCTGGGCGCAGTGCTTTTCATGCGCCTATCGGTCCTCGCCGACCGGGCCCAAACCCGCATGAAGCTCGACATTGTCGTTCGCACGACCCTTGGCGGCTTTCTCGTTGGCCTCATTGCCATTGTTTTTCCTGAAGTTATGGGGGTCGGCTATGGCCCCACCGACAATGCCCTCAAAGGCGAATACGGACTTCTCTTCCTGATTGCCCTCTTCGGCGCAAAATTGCTCGCGACAACAATTTCATTGGCATCCCGGCACGGCGGCGGTGTTTTTTCCCCTAGCCTTTTCTTGGGCGCCATGGTCGGCGGCGCCTTTGGCATTATCGCAGCATCTATTTTCCCGGGTTACGCTTCTGAGCCGGGTCTTTATGCCATCATTGGCATGGGCGCGGTTTCCGCCGCCATCCTGGGCGCGCCCATTTCGACCACCCTCATCGTTTTTGAACTCACAGGCGACTATGGCGTGATGATCGCCTTGATGATTGCAACCTCCGTCTCCACAGTTCTGACCCAGGCCATGTTCGGGCGCTCGCTTTTCCACTTCCAGATTGAAAGCCACGGCTACCACGTGGCTGAAGGACCGCAGCAACTGCTTCTGGAGACCCTGGAAGTGCGCGATGCCATGACCCCGGACCCGGAAGCGGCAGCCGCCGAACAGGGCTCAGATCTGCCAACGCTGACCCTCACCGATTCCCTTGAGTATGTGTTTGACACCTTCGAAAAGTCCGGCGCGGAACGCTTGCTCGTTGTCGAGCACGCGGATGAGGACCAGATTTTGGGATATGTCACCTATCAGAGGGCCTTGCAGGTCTTTAATAAGGCTCTGATCGAGGCCAATATCGAAGAACACCTGTGAATTTGTTGCGCTTTTGTTCGCACTCGCCTACACCTAATCCCATGACCTCAGACCCCTTTGACCTCGGCTCTCTGCCGGAAGACGAGACCGCCCGCTCCTCCGCGCCAGCCCCGGCAGACAGCATTTCCGCGCGCGCGGCGGCTGAGCCCCCTTACATGCGCGGGCTCAACAAGCCCCAGCGCGAAGCGGTCGAAACCCTCGATGGCCCGGTTCTGATCCTGGCCGGCGCGGGCACCGGCAAAACCCGGGCGCTGACCACTCGCCTCAGCCACCTCCTCTTCACGCAAAAAGCCTGGCCCGGCCAGATCCTGGCGGTGACCTTTACCAACAAGGCCGCCCGCGAAATGAAGAACCGCATTGAAGGCCTCATCGGCGGCGTGGTGGAAGGCATGCAATGGCTGGGCACCTTCCACGCTCTCGGCGCACAAATCATGCGCCGCCACGCGGAACTTTTGGGCCTTCGAAGCGACTTCACGATTTTGGATCCGGACGATCAGATCCGCCTGATTAAACAGATCCTGGAAGCCGAGGGCATCGACGACAAGCGCTGGCCGGCCCGACAATTTGCCTATCTCATAGACGATTGGAAAAACCGCGCCCTCTCGCCGGACCATGTGACCGGCAAGGAAAGCTATCGCTTCGCCGATGGGCGCGGCCAGGAGCTTTATCGGCAATATCAGGAACGCCTCAAGGTTTTAAACGCTGCTGACTTTGGCGATCTCTTGCTCGGCTGCCTCACACTCTTTCAACAGAACCCGGATGTCCTGGCGGAATATCAAAGACGCTTCAAATATATTCTGGTCGACGAGTATCAGGACACTAATGTGGCGCAATATCTCTGGCTGCGTCAGCTCGCCATGCAGCACAAGAACATCTGCTGCGTCGGCGACGACGACCAATCGATCTATGGTTGGCGCGGCGCGGAAGTTGATAACATCCTGCGCTTTGAAAAAGACTTCCCCGGCGCCAGGGTCATCCGCCTCGAACAAAACTATCGCTCGACACCCCACATTCTGAAAGCCGCCTCCGGCCTCATCAATGCCAATGAGGGGCGTCTCGGCAAGGAACTCTGGACCGAACTGAATGAAGGCGAAAAGGTTCGTGTGCGCGGCGTTTGGGACGGCGGCGAGGAAGCCCGCACCATTTGCGACGAAATCGAAACGCTACAAAGGGATGGCCACCGCCTGGCCGATATTGCGATCCTCGTGCGCGCTTCCTTTCAAATGCGCGAGTTTGAAGACCGATTCATCACTCTTGGCCTTCCCTACCGTGTCGTCGGTGGCCCACGCTTTTACGAGCGACAGGAAATCCGTGATGCCCATGCCTATCTGCGTTTGATCTTCAATCACTCTGACGATCTGGCTTTTGAACGCATTATCAACACCCCCAAGCGCGGCCTCGCCAAAGCCACCCTGCAGGTACTGCACGGCCTCGCCCGCCCGCGTAACATTTCGCTCTATGAGGCCGCCCGTGAAGTGATCCGCACGGACGAGCTTAAACCCAAGCCGCGGGGATCCTTGACCCAGTTCATTGAGAATGTCGATCGCTGGACCGATCTCATTTCGCAAATGAACCACGCAGATCTCGCTGGGCAGATCCTCGATGAGTCCGGCTACACGGAGATGTGGCAAAACGACAAGTCGCCTAATGCGCCCACCAAGCTCGACAACCTGAAAGAGCTGATCAACGCCATGGAGCAGTTCCAGTCCCTGCCTGAATACCTTGAACATGTCTCTCTTGTCATGGACCTGGAACAGGCCGACACCGACGACAAGGTCAATCTCATGACCCTCCATGCCGCCAAGGGGCTTGAATTTCCAACGGTCTTCCTGCCGGGTTGGGAGGAAGGTCTGTTCCCTCACCAGCGCTCCCTTGATGATGGGCTGAAGGCTCTGGAAGAAGAGCGCCGCCTTGCCTATGTCGGCATCACCCGCGCCCGTGAGCGCGCCGTGATCTCCTTTGCCTCGACCCGCATGGTCCATGGTCGCTGGCAAAACGGTATTCCCTCACGGTTTCTGGACGAGCTTCCCGCCGACCATGTGGAGGTGGATTCCGATCAGGGGCTTTATGGCTCCGGCGCGGGCACCGGCCTCAGCCCGATGGAAATGACGGCCTTTGAAAGTTCCTACGAAAGCCCGGGCTGGCGCCGCGCTCAAACCGCTCGCCGCGAGGGACGCCTTGCCACCCGCCCCGGCAAAGTGATTGATGAAAACGGGGAGCTCATCGCCACCAGCGATCCGGGAGCCCAGACCTTTATGAAAGGCGAGCGCATTTTTCATCAAAAATTCGGCTACGGGTCCATTACCGCCATCGACGGCAATAAATTGACAGTCAACTTCGAGAAAGCCGGGGTCAAACGGGTCATCGACTCCTTTGTAGAACGGCATTGAGACGATATGGATATCAAACCCTACTGGAGGCTCACCTTCAAGATCGACCAGACGGACCTGATGGCCGCCCTGGAGTTGCTTGAAGCGACCTTTGACAACGAGCCCACCTCCGTTTCGGGATTTGAAGATACCACCTCCGAAGAGTGGTACGGAGAAGCCCTTTATGCCGCCCGTCCAGAGGAAGACAAGATCACGCGGCAATTGGCTGACTTTGATCACGGTCCGCTGGTCGTGGAACCCTTGCCCGATATCGACTGGGTGGAAAAATCCCTCGAGGATCTCCAGCCGGTGCGCGCCGGACGTTTTTATATTTACGCCGCCCACAACGAGATGACCGCCACGGCGGATGACATCCCGCTTCTGGTTGGCGCGGGTCAGGCCTTTGGCACGGGCCATCATGGCACGACCTCAGGCTGCCTCATGGCCATTGATGATATCGCCCAGAAGAAAAACATAAAGACAGCCCTCGACCTTGGCTGCGGCACCGCCATCCTCGCGGTCGCTCTTGCCAAAGTGTCGGACG
>SBGZ01000061.1 GCA_006226415.1 Alphaproteobacteria bacterium | reverse complement strand
GACAAAATGCGCTTTACCGTCATCCGCGACCGGCCAAAAGCACTGGAAGCCTTTAAACGCGGCGAACTTGATCGTTTTAATGTGACGCAGTCCGAATATTGGTACGACAAGCTGCCAAACTCTGACCAAGACGTTCAGAACGGCTATATCGCCAAGGATGTCTTTTACAACGTTCATCCTCAAGCCACTTATGGGCTCTACATCAACACAACAAAAAATTTCTTGGACAACCAGGATGTTCGCACCGGCATTCAATATGCCTCAAACTTCCAACTCGTCATCGACAAATTGTTCCGCGGTGACTATACCCGGAAGAACACTTCAGCTGACGGCTTTGGTGTTTTTTCACATCCGGACGTTACGGCGCACCCCTTTGACATTGCCAAGGCCGAAGAATATTTCGCCAAGGCAGGATTCACAAAACGGGGACCAGATGGAGTGTTGGTCAATGATCAGGGCGAGCGGCTCTCTTTCCAACTCACCACGGGATATGAAACCTTTAAGGATGTCCTGACCATCTTGCGCGAAGAGGCCCTGAAAGCCGGCCTAGAGTTCCGCCTCGAGGTGCTCGACAGCACTGCCGGCTGGAAAAAAGTTCAGGAGAAAAAGCACGACCTCATGTTCACCGCTTTCGGAACGCCGAATGTGATGTATCCAAGCTTCTGGCAAAGCCTCCATTCCGACAACGCCTATGACAAGGCGTTCCTGGAAGATGGCTCCGTCAACCCGGAGCGTAAGATCAAAACTCAAACCAACAACTTTTTCATTCTGGCCGATCCTGAAATGGACGCCATGATCGACCAATACCGCACCAGCGGCAACAAGGAAGAGATGATCGATCTGTCGCACCGGATCATTCAGCGCGAACACGATCTGGCGATCTATGTGCCCGGCTGGAATGAACCCTTCTATCGCACCGCACACTGGCGTTGGCTGCGCTATCCGGAAGGTGTGGGCAACGTCAAGCACTCTGAATATGACTGGCAGTGGTTCGTGCACTGGATCGACGAGGATATGAAGGAAGAAACCCTTCAAGCGCGCCAATCCGGCGAGACCTTCCCTGTTGAGATTAATGTCTACGACAAGTACAAAGACGAAGTACAGTAAGGCGAGGATTCGTGTCAGAAAATATTCTTGAAATTCACAATCTGGTGACCGCTTTCGACACAGACGAAGGCGAGGTCCGGGCTGTTGAAGATGTCAGCTTCGTCGTCAAGCAGGGCGAGACCCTGGGCGTCGTCGGTGAAAGTGGTTGCGGCAAGTCCGTGACGGCTTTGTCCATTATGCGGCTCCTTCCGCAGCCCATGGGCAAGATCGTCTCGGGCCGCATTATGTTTGGCGGCCGTGACCTCACCCAGCTTTCCCGCGAAGAGATGGAAAAAGTGCGCGGTGGGTCCATTGGCATGGTGTTCCAGGAGCCCATGACGGCGCTCAATCCGGTGCACACCATCGGCAAACAGCTTGCCGAGGTGATCTTGTTGCACCAGAAGGTTTCCAAGGAAGAGGCTCTGCGCCAATCCGTTGAAATTCTGCAAAAAGTTGGCATCCCTTCTCCGGAAATCCGGGTCGGTGAATATCCGCACCAGCTCTCCGGTGGGATGCGCCAGCGGGTCGTGATCGCCATGGCCCTGGCCTGCAAGCCGAGCCTGCTCATTGCCGACGAGCCCACCACTGCGCTGGATGTCACCATCCAGGCTCAGATCCTGCGCCTCATCAAAGAACTGCAGGACGAGATGGGTATGTCGGTCATTCTCATCACCCACGACCTTGGCGTCATTGCCGAGACTTGTGATTCGGTGGTGGTTATGTATGCCGGCAAAGTGGCGGAAGAAGGCTCCGTCTACGATATTTTCGATGCACCCAAGCACCCCTACACCAAGGGGCTCTTGCAATCGATCCCGCGTCTGGAGCATGCGCGCAAGACTAAGCTCGACACCATCGAAGGTTTGGTGCCCGGACTTCTCGACCTGCCCAGCGGCTGTCGTTTTGAAAACCGGTGCCCCTACAAGCGGGAGATCTGCGACACGGCGCCGCCGCCCATCGAAACGGTTGAAGGCGAACATGAGGTCAGCTGCTACCGCTGGCGCGAAATTGATCAGGGTCAGGGAGACGCATGAGAATGGCCAACCTGTTAAACAAAGGCAAAGCCGGCAAACCGCTCCTTGAGATCAAGGGCCTGAAAATGCACTTCCCCGTGCGTCAGGGCGTGCTTATGCGTGCCAAGGTCTTCAACAAGGCAGTCGATGACGTCAGTCTGACCGTTGGCCAGGGAGAGACGCTCGGTATTGTGGGCGAGAGTGGCTGCGGAAAATCAACCCTCGGCAAATCCATCATTCGGCTTTACAAGCCCACCGGCGGTAAGGTGATCTTTGAAGGCGAAGACATTACCAATATGTCCGCCAAGCGCCTCAAGCCCCGTCGCCGCAACATCCAAATGATCTTCCAGGATCCGGTGGAAAGCTTGAACGCGCGCCACACGGTAGGCGATATCATCGAAGAGCCGCTGAAAATTCAAGGCATCGGAGACGCCGCTTCACGCAAGAAGCGAGTTCTCGAGCTTCTTGATATCGTCGGCCTGCAATCACGCTCGACATCGCGTTATCCGTTTGAGTTTTCCGGCGGTCAGCGCCAACGTATCGGCATTGCCCGCGCCATCGCGCTCAATCCGAAACTGATCATTTGCGACGAACCGGTTTCCGCGCTCGACGTATCGATCCAGAGCCAAATTCTCAATCTTTTGAACGACCTTCAAAAGGAGATGAATCTTTCCTACTTCTTCATCGCCCATGACCTTGCGGTGGTGAAACATATCTCTGACCGCATCGCCATTATGTACCTGGGCAAGGTCGTAGAGATCGGTGATGGTGATGAGGTAAACCGCAAGCCACGCCACCCCTACACAAAGGCGCTGATCTCGGCAATTCCGATCCCCGACCCGCACAACAAGAGCGAAAGCATTGTGCTCTCGGGGGATGTGCCCTCGCCGATCAACCCGCCATCGGGCTGCACCTTCCATCCGCGCTGTCCCTTTGCACAGGACATCTGCAAAAAGGAAGCGCCGCAGCTGCGTGAAGTCGGCGACAAGGAAGGCCTGCCTCATCAGGTTTCCTGCCATTTCGACCTTTGACATCCAAGGTCATCCGCGTAAGGTCTTCCAAACGAAAAATTTGGGAGGCCTTTTTTTATGAAACTCGGCATGCTCGTCGGATATTCCGGCAAGGAAATTTCGTTGCCCATGGACACCATCCAGGCGGCGGAATCGATCGGTTTTGATTCGGTTTGGATCGCAGAAGCTTACGGCTCGGATGCTGTTTCCCCATCGGCCTGGATCCTGTCACAAACGAAGAAGATCAAAGTAGGCACCGCCATCATGCAGATCCCGGCGCGCCAACCCGCCTGCACCGCCATGACGGCGATGACGCTCAATCAGCTTTCCGGTGGACGCTTTATTCTCGGCCTCGGCCCTTCAGGTCCACAAGTGGCCGAGGGTTGGTACGGCATGCCTTACCCGCGTCCCATTACCCGCACCCGTGAATATATCGAGATCATTCGCCAGATCATTGCCCGCGAGGGCCCGCTGGAATATGCAGGCAAGGAGTATCAGCTGCCCAACACAGGTAAAGGCACAACCGGCCTTGGCAAACCGCTTAAAAGCATTTTGCATGGCGACCCGTCCCAGAAGATCTACACCGCCAACATTACGCCCGCAGGCGTGCGCCTCGCAGCGGAAATCGCTGACGGTTTCTTCCCGGTCTGGATGAACCCGGAGCGCTTTGACATTTTTGAACCTTCCATTCAGGAGGGTTTTGGCAGTACCCAGGGCAAGTCCCTCGACACCTTCGATGTGGCCCCCTTTGTCACCTGCGTCATCAGCGACAACCTGGAAGAGGCCCGCATGCCGGTCAAAGGCATGCTTGCGCTCTACATTGGCGGCATGGGCGCCCGCGACAAGAACTTCTACAACGACTACGCCAAGAAGCTGGGCTATGAGGGAGCCGCCAAAGAGATCCAGGATCTCTACCTGGACGGCAAGAAGCTCGAAGCCATGGCCGCCGTGCCGGATCAGCTGGTCGATGAAATTGCCCTCATTGGTCCTGCCGAACGCGTCAAGGAGCGCCTTTCGGTCTGGAAAGACGCCGCGCGCCAGGGGCATGTCGGCTCCATGCTGATCGGCGGCGCCAATACGCAGACCATGGAGCTTCTGGCCAGCGAATTGCTCTGACCTCGCAAAACATTTTGGATGAGAAAAAGCCCCGCACCGGGAAAAGTGCGGGGCTTTATTGGTTGGAGCCCTTGAGATTGGGTGTGAGTGTGAGGACTCCAGAGGAAGTGGCTCGCGGGAAAACGAACCGGGGTAATGCTGTAGTGAGTTAGAGTAAGGTTGTGACCACCACCAGATAAGCGGAGAACATGCAGGCCATGACCGTTGTAATTTTCAAAATCATCTTACTTACTCCTGGCGCGAGCCCTTGGTGTTGAAAGGGAAAAGGGAGGCCCGCTGCTTTGTCAGGTTCTAAAAAATAGAATTCGCGTAAAGAAAGCGTAAATTTTGAAGTAATTTATGGGAAATTTGCGCCCATTACGGAAAATTCCGCAGAAAATAGCCAGTTTTACAGCCGATAAATCTGTTTAGAATTTCCGTAAAAGAGGGCGTCCTTGGCCTCTTCAGAGAAATTTTTGGCCATTTTCTTAAAGGCATTCCACAAAACCCCATAGGAAATCGACTGCCGATCCATCGGGTAATTACTTTCAAAGAGACAGCGCTCCGGACCAAAGCAGTCCAGCGTATGGGCGTACCAATCCCCTTGCGCCGCCACGAGCTCATCCGACGTCGCAGGCTTGCCGCGTTTGTCCCAGCCCCAACCATTGACCACCATGGCAAAACCGCCAAGCTTGGCATGCACATTGGGGCAGGTGGCAAGTTCCGCCACATCCTCGCGCCATTGTTTGAAAATCTCCGCATGCTGCCCCTCATAGGGCCCGATGCCGAGCGGCCCGCCGAAGTGATCAAAGATAAGGATGGTTTCCGGCGCCGCGCGGGCCAGCTCAGTAACCTGGGGTATCTGTTTGTGGTAGCACCAGACATCCAAAGTATGACCGCGCGCGCCAATTTCGCGCACCGATGCCTGATAGGTGGGATGCAGGAAAAGATCTTTCGGCGGGTTGGAATGTCCGGCGCGGATCTGAGGCGCGTCATCAAAGGCGCCCGAATGGCGGATACCGCGAAAGAGCCCATCTGCGGCTTCTTCATGGGCATCCAGAATTTCTTCAAGCCGGTCCGACAAGAGATTGGCATGCGCCACAATGCCCGCGATCTCGGGACCCGGTCCGGCCCGCGAAGCCTTGGCGATTTCCGCGACAAATTCGGTTTCCCCCACGGGCTTCAGATGCTCAGGACCTGCCGCGCGATATTCCGAGCCACATTCGATGAAGACCGTTTTTTCAACCTTGTGCCCCGTGCCCGTATCCGCCCAAAGCTCATCCAGAAGATAGGGCCGCTCCCGATTGCGCCACAAGTGGTGATGGGGATCAATAATCCGCCGCTCCGGATCAATTATCACTTCCTGCACCTGGTCCAGCCAGGCGCTCTGTTCCTCAGCCGTGCGTGCCATGGGGGCCTCCTCCTCTTTTTCTTGCAACTTTAGGCACAAGCGCGGCGCTTGCAAAGCCCGCCCTTGCTGGTCCTCATATTGACCTCTTCAAAGTTCAGGGCTCTACTAGAGCGCCAGGGAGGACATACAATGAACTACGATCTCATCATACGCGGCGGCACGATTGTCGATGGCTCCGGCGCGGCGCCTTTTACCGGCGATCTGGCGGTGAAGGACGGCAAAATTGCCGCCGTGGGCGACATCACCGGTTCGGCCGCCCGTGAGGTTGACGCGCACGGCCTTCTGGTCACGCCCGGCTTTGTTGATATCCATACCCACTACGATGGCCAGGCCACCTGGGGCTCTGAGCTTTCGCCTTCCTCAAACCACGGGGTCACCACCGCCGTCATGGGCAATTGCGGGGTCGGCTTTGCCCCCTGCCGCCAGGAAGACCACGACAATCTCATTCATCTCATGGAGGGCGTGGAGGACATCCCCCACGCGGTCCTCGCCGAAGGGCTTGAATGGAACTGGGAGAGCTTCCCGGAATATCTCGACGCCGTGGAGGCACGGCCTCATGACATCGATATTGCCGCGCAGGTTCCCCATGCCGCGCTCCGGGTCTATGTCATGGGCGAGCGCGGCGCCAACCGCGAAGCCGCCACCAGCGATGAAATTACGCAAATGTCCGAGCTCGCCCGCGAGGCCATCAAGGCCGGCGCGCTCGGCTTTTCCACCTCCCGCACCTTGAACCACCGCACCTCCAAGGGCGACCCCACCCCCACACTCACAGCGGCGGAGGAAGAGCTCCTGGGCATTGCCATGGGGCTGAAGGAAGCCGGCACCGGCGTCTTGCAATTCGTCACCGATTTCGACGACCCCGAACGCGAGTTCAACATGCTGCGCCATTTGGTGGAAGCCTCGGGTCGCCCCCTCTCGGTTTCCCTGGCGCAAAGCCCGGTGGCGCCGCTCAGTTATCAACGCATCCTGGCAGGCCTTAAAGCCGCCAATGACGCGGGCCTTGAAATGCGAGCCCAGGTCTGCGGCCGCCCTGTCAGTCTTCTCCTCGGCCTCGAGCTCACCCTCAACCCCTTCACCGGCCATCCGGCCTTCCAGGAAATTGCTGACAAGCCTCTGGAAGAAAAAGTTCGTATTCTGAAAGATCCTGAGTTCCGCGCGCGATTGCTCTCTGACAAAGGGGCCAGCGAAAACCCTTTCATGAAGTCCGTGTTGCGCAACTTTGACAATATGTTTCCCTTAAGCGATCCGCCCAACTATGAGCCCGAGCCGGACATGTGCCTCGGGGCGCAGGCCCGCGCCAAAGGCATCAGCCCGCAGGAACTTGCGCTCGACCTCATGCTGGCTGAGGACGGCCACGCCATGCTGCTCTACCCTTTCCTGAACTACGCGAGCGGCAGCCTTGAACCCTCGCGGGAAATGATCGAGCACCCGTCCACCGTGCTCGGCCTTGGCGATGGCGGCGCCCATGTGGGCATCATCTGCGATGGCTCTTTCCCCACCTATATGCTGACCCATTGGACCCGGGATCGCACGCGCGGCCCGAAGCTGGATCTCGCGCAAGTGATTAAGGCCCAAACACAAGAGACCGCCAAAGCGGTCGGCCTGAAGGATCGGGGGCTCTTAAAACCCGGCTACAAGGCCGACATCAATCTCATCGATTATGACGGTCTGACCCTCAATGCACCGCGCGTCACCTATGATCTGCCAGCAGGCGGCAAGCGTCTCTTCCAGGACGCAAAAGGCTATGAGGCGACATTTGTCAGCGGTGTGGAGGTTATGTCGGGCGGTAAACCCACCGGCGCTCTGCCCGGCAGGTTGGTTCGCGGCGCGCAACGAGCACCCACGACGATGGCGGCGGAGTAAGTAAAATCTGTTCCCCCGCGAAGGCGGGGGTCCAGGGCAGCAAACAAAAGCCTGGCCTACCGCCCGTCCGTATTGGTCGTCGATAGAATATATTTGGCAACCGCGAGGCGCGTCTCTTCGGAGAGATAGTCCTGCGGCGGCATTTCAGGGAAATTTTCGCGCACCTTCACCGGATCGGCAATATAGGCGGCGAGCGCTTCGGGATTGTCTTCATAGATCGCCTGGATCTCCGTCACCGGAGGACCAATCAAGCGCACCCCATAGGCATGGCAGCCGGTACAAACGCCGTAATAGGCCCGCTCGCCCACGATACGTTCATACCCATCTTGAGTGTCCGCCGCGATCACAAAAGGCTCGGCCGGCGCGCTCAAGGTCATGCTGGCAATTGTCGCTGTCGAGATTTCATCAGCGCGGCAAGGCCGATAGCTCCCAAGCCCATAGGCCCGGTAGCGCGCGCCATTCATCACGCATTTGTCAGAGCCCGCCCCGGTATCGACAATATCCGGCCCCTTGGTCTCCAACTGCGTCAACATCAGAGCCTTCAGCTCACCAATGGGATTATTGCCATTGTTGAACATAACGTTCTCGAGAATACGCACCCGATCCGGGTTGGGTTCAGACTCCGGATCGCTCGCCACATTGGTCACAGACGAAATATCGGTCACGATGAGCCCCGCATTATCATTGCCAGCTATGATGTTGTTTTCGATCACCACATCGTCCGCCGCCATGACAAGGATCCCCGTGCCCGCCGGGATGCCGGAAACAATCGAGCCCGGAGCGCCAAAGTTTTCGTGATTGTTGTCGAGCACAAAGTTATCGCGCACGATCACATCATAGGTGGTTTTAATCGGCAGGCCCGGTGTAATGAAAACCAGAATGCCGCCCGTGTTGTTATAGGCATAGTTGCCTTCCACCAGAGCATGGCGTGAGTTTTCAATCTCAATCCCCGCCACATTGTCATAGACCTTATTGTGGCGCACATCCACATTGTCCGACATGCCGATATAGATCGCCGCATCTTCAATGCCGGAAAGCACATTGTGTTCCACCAACCCGTTCTTGCCGAACTCGGGAAAGATGCCGTAGACCCCGGCGTCATGAATGAGGTTATTGCGGATGACAAAATTGTTGCCCGCCTGCCCCATCACCCCATTGCCCTTGTAATTGATGATCTTGAAATTCTCGATGGTGATATTGTCGCCCGAATAAAGAAAAGCATCATTGAGCTTCTTCTCGCCATCAAGGGTCGGATATCGGCCCTCGCGAACAACCCCGGTCATCGTAATGCTGCTCTTATCGATATAAACCGTCTCATGATAGGTTCCAGGATAAACAGCGATTACATCGCCAGCCTTCGCCGCCTTAACCGCTGCCTGAATGCTCTCCCCGTCATGAACCTCATGCCGCACGCCCGTGACCTGCATGCCCTGCAGGGAGCCGCCATCGCCGCCTGAAAAAAGCGGGTTGGCTGCCACCAGGACCTCGTCATGCGGTTTGTCGCCGCCGCCAAAAATCAGAGCGCCAAGAACAAGGCCGATAGCAGCGGTGCCGACCGGCACAATCCATTTCAGATGACGTTCCACGAGACCAACCCTCCCCAGAGTTAACTTCAATCTTGAGTCGCCAGCCTAGCAGGGGCTTGCGCCCTAATCCAGCACGCGCGCGCCAACGCGAAGCCCCGAAGGCACCGCGGCAGGTGTCTCCGGTTTCATGCTTTCATCGGTGAGCGCCTGAAGAAAAGCCGCAACGCTTTTAACTTCCTCCGGCCGCAACTGCGGCTCCCAGATATGCCAATGCAAATAAAGCTCTTCACCTTCCGGCACCGCATGGCCGCGCCCTTTTGTGTAAAAGTCGCCAACCTCTTCCAGCGTCTTAAAACGGCCCGAATGCATGTAAGGACCGGTTAAAGCCACATTGCGAAGCGAGGGCACCTTAAAACCGCCACGCAGCGTAGGGTCGCCCGTGGGTCCTGCCACCCCTGTGTCCCGCGCCATGCCTTCCGGCTCCGGTGTCCCGATCACAGCGATCTGCTGATTGGTAAAAAGCGGCGGCGTATGGCATTCCGCGCAGCGCGCCACGAAGGAGCGAAAAACATTGAGCCCCTCAATTTCTTCCTCTGAAAGTGCATCCGCTTGCCCATGGGCATAATAGTCGTAGCGGCTGTTAAGAGAGATGAGACTGGATTCAAACCCGGCAATGGCGAGATAAATTTCCGCCAAGGTGATCTCGTTTGTTGCCGGGCGCTCAAAGGCCGTTGCAAAAAGCCGTCGGTAATTCAAGTTGCCATTGAGCGCCGCCAACAGCCCTTCCCGGGTGTTGCCCATCTCCATGGCATCATAAAGCGGGCCTTCCATTTGGGCTTCCAGACTGTCGGCGCGCGCATCCCAAAAGAGCCGCTTCAAAAATCCAACATTCCAAAGCGATGGCGCCGACCGCTTGACCGGTTCTCCCGTGATCCCGATCGCCCGCCCCCTGCCATCGGCAAACCCCTTGTCAGGTTCATGACAAGAGGCGCAAGCCACGGTGCCATCGGCTGACAGGAGAGGGTCAAAAAAGAGATAGCGACCCAGATCAATCTGTTGAGGTGAAAACCCGTCCCGGATCGGCGGTAGGCCAGTTTTAAGACCGCCAACCCCCTGGCCTTCAAGCGATGGATAAAGCTGATAAAGCGAGCGAAACTGGCAAAGCCCATCCACCTTCTGAAAACTGGGCGGACAGGCTTGCGACAAAGAAAAGTCTTCAGCGCGCACCGCCCCTTGCATCATCAAAAGGGCCGCAAGCGCGGCGCCAAGGAGTTTCATTGCCCAGCCCTGGTCACAAGCTATCCAGCCACTCGAAAGAGGCTGCGGGCATCATAAACATCGCCGCCTTCTGGCCGTTCGCCTGAGCCGACGATGAATTCAAAACTATGTTCGTAGGACGAGCCGCCACCGAGCGGAAAACTCATGCCAATACCCACACCAACCCCAGAGCCGCCTCCACCGGAGTGGCCACCAATGCCGACCGAGGTTCGCGGCTGCGCGGCGGTTCCCTCTGAATAGGCGTGCACAATTTGGAACCACTCGGCGCCATCGCCAAGCGTAATCTCGGCCGCCCGGCGGAGCGCCCCATCACGAGCAGCTTCCGCCGTACGAGCACGATAGGTCACCCGGTAGCGGCCTTCCTCAAGGGATTTCTGCGTATACCCGCTCGAAGCGCTGCTCGCGGCCGGGCCGTAAGGCGCCTCCGAGGCACAGGCACTCAATGCCATGGTCAAGGCAAGGGTGAAAGCAAGACTGTAGGTGATTTTCGGTATCATGGCTGTCATTTCCAGTTCTATTCCGAGACGCTTACAGGGAGCAGGAAGCCGTGAGCGGCCGGATCAGGTTGTTCACCGATGAACGCATAATCGCCCGGTGCCAGATCCACCTTAAAATAGCCGTGTGCTCCTTGTGGCAAATCATTGAGCCCACCAACAAATTCCACAGGCGACGGGGTTTCCATACCTTCCGGCGCACTCCAGTCCATCCAACTATTGGCAACATCGAGATCACTCTCATCTGACACGCGCATCAGATGGATGTCGTTACCTACAAATGTTGGAAGCGCCTGTTGCTCGACAAAATTGACGCGGATCATATTGCTCCCCACTTGCAGAGCCCCCTCGACAATCTCATACCCAGAATTCGTCACATTAACGGTGACATTGGCTTCCGGCTCACCTGTTGCCGCTTCACTTTCAGTCACTGTCAAAGGGAGCAACATACCAAGAGGGCGGTCTTCCATCGGTGTTGTATGAAAAATACCCGCCGTTTTGACATAGCACTCAATCGCATACTGCCCTGGCGCCAGATAAACCGTCGCTTCACTGTTATGTCCGGCTGAAGTAAATCCCGGGCCACCATTACGCCCCAATTCCGCAATCCAGGCTGGAAACTCCCCAAAGGCAGCATTCGTGGCTTCCTCGTCTCCCGCATTCATACCATTCATGGCCTTTTGGAATGGTACAGCGACATCACTGGCAAAGGCTTCAGCGGTCACACCTTCCGGCAGAACATCCACAATCGCAAAATGCAGCATGTCGGAGGTATTCTTCATGCGAATGGTGGTCCATCCAGAAGGAACCTCGCTCGGTCCTTCAAAGGACATGCCAACCGCCTCGATCTCCAAAACATTGGGGCCCGGCGCCTCCACAACCGCTGAGGTCATGTCTTCAGTGGCGGCAGGTGAGATAACCGCTGTCTCTTCTTCCTTTTTCCCCTCACCGCAAGCCGATAAGATCAACGCAGAAGCGGACACAAGCAAAGAGAGTCTGTGAATTTTGCCAAACGACATGATGTAAAATCCTTTCCCTTGGGTGTCTGGTGGAAAGTCTATCAAAACCACAGGTCAAAACAAGCAGCTCGGCCCCATAGACGGCACGCGGAACACTTGCTAAACCAACAGCCAACCCGATTTCTTTACAAATACGGACAAATGATATGCGCGCACTTGTTACCGGCGTCGCCGGAGCTCTTGGACAAACCGTTGCCAGACATCTCGATCAAAATGGCTGGGAGGTGATAGGCGTCGACCTCGCAGAAACGACCCCCGCCCCGGTCGAGCACTATTTTGGAAAAGCAGATCTTACCAATTTTGCGGATGCTGAACGTATTATCAGCACGCTGAAAGACGAAAATATCGTCCTCCACGGCCTCGTCAATATCGCCGGCGGCTTTGTCTGGGAAATGACAACAGAGGGCTCGGTCGACACCTGGGACCGCATGTGGGCCCTCAACCTCAAAACAGCACTCAACATGTCCAAGGCCGCACTGCCCATCCTCGCCAGCCCAGGTGGATCCATTGTAAACATTTCCGCCGCCGCCTCCGAAAGCGCGGCGGCCGGCATGGGCGCTTATGCAGCCTCCAAGGCCGCGGTCTCGCGCCTCACTGAAAACCTGGCGGAGGAACTTAAATCCGACGGCATTCGGGTCAATGCCATTCAGCCTTCGATTATCGACACGCCTGCCAATCGCCGCGACATGCCAGATGCCAATTTCGCAGATTGGGTCACAGCCGATGAACTTGCCCAAGTCATTACATTCCTGCTGTCCGATGCTGCTTCAGGCGTCACGGGAACGCGCCTGCCGGTCAAAGGCCGCGTGTAACGAACGAACAATTTACTGCCTTGCTGAATTGACAGGCCAGTTAGCAAATGCTTACCTTGCGGTATGACAACGACGCCCTTTTACATTGACCCCAACGATCCGCCTGCCAAACAGCGGATATTGGCCGAGGGTTTGCGTCTGTTTGCCAGCAAGGGCTTATCTGAAACGACGGTCCGGGACATTGCCGCTGCTACAGGCTATTCCAATCCCGCGCTTTACAAGCACTTCCCCTCAAAAGAAGCCCTCGCTCAGTATCTGTTCGCGCTTTGCTATCGGGAACAATTTTCGCGTCTCAACACGGCCCTCAAAGACCGTAAAGATTTTGACCAGAGCCTGCGCGAATATCTGCGCACCCTCGCCCGTCTCTATGACGAGGCACCTGAAGCAACCATTTTTCTGGCGAACTATCTGCCGGATTTTTGGCCGCATATGCCCGCCGCCATGAAAAAGCGAACCGTGATTACCCTGACCCGGGAATTGCTTATGAAAGGAAGGCGAGAGAGAGCTGTCTCACGCGACCATTCATTAGAGCTTCAAATCGCCCTGGTCACAGGAACCGTCACTCAACTGACACGTCAACTCTATCTGGGCGCCACAGAGGGGCCTGCAACACGTCTGACTTCCGACTTGTTTCGTTTGTTAAGCGCCGCGCTGAGATAATTTTTTTGCCGCAAAGGTGAGCAATTGCTAACCCTCGAAAGGAACCCATCATGCAAGCCATCAACCACCTGGCAACAGCCCTGGTCGTCAAGAAGACGGTTCCAGAAGCGCCTTTGTTGCCCTTACTACTCGCCACTGAGGCGATTGAATTTATCTGGGTCGGCCTAAATCTAGTTGGGGTGGAATTTGTCACGCTGGACGCGCCGGGCACACATATCACTGATATGCATCTGACCCATATGCCCTATTCACATTCGATTGTGGGAACGATCCTATGTGCGGCCCTCCTGGCGATGTTTGCCCTCTGGCGGAAAGGCTCCGCTCGCGTGGCCGCAGCGCTGGCGGCCGCCGTTTTCTCACATATCCTGCTTGATATCGCGGTTCATGAGCCAGACATCGCCCTTGCCCCCTTTATCGGCAATGCCAAATACGGCACCAATTTTATCGCCGCGCTTCCCTTCCCCGAGCTTCTCTTTGAGACCGCTTATGGATTGATTTGCTGGCGGATATTCGGGGGCAGCCGCGCGCTCCTCGCGGTCTTTATCCTGTCGTTTGTCCTCGCCGCGCCCAGCTATCTGCCGCGCGCTTGGAATTTGGGATCTGCTTTTGAAGTGAGCTTGTTTCCGGTCCTGATTCTAGGACAGATCCTAGTGACCCTTGCCCTGGTGTTCTACCTGGCGCAAAAGTCGATCAAAGGGCCCGTATAACCACTCAGTCTTCGTCGTCGTCCCAGGCGCCGCGACGGGCATCGCGTTTCTTAAACTTCATGCGGTTTTCGTAGCGACTGGACTTGGGCACATCCCACGCCTCGTCGCCAATAGACTGACGAGGCGGTTGCTTGGTCATTTCCGAAGTTTCGAATTTTTCGTGGTAACCCGTTTTAGATTTTTCCATTTTCAATCACCTAACACCTGGATCAACGCTCTTTTACCAGTCCCCATCAAATCCCGTCGCCAACTTGCGTCTCCGCATCTCGCCGGCACGAATGGAAGCGAGATTTTCTCTCAAAAAGGCTTCTTCAGATGCCAAAGCCATGGCATCAACCATTTCCGGTAAATCCTCGTCGGGCACGGGCGCACGCATCATGCGGCGCACAAGGCCCTCAGACATATCCGCGGGGTTCCAAAGACCTGTTTCCAATTCCCGAAGGGCGGTGACAGTTTTGGGTTCTGGGGCCGGTTCTGAAGTCGAGCCCGGCGATGGCCGTTCGATTTGGCGCGCCCTTTCCGCAGCCAGCAAGACAAGATCAAATCGATTAGGAATATGAGGAATACAGTCCTCGACTGTGATGCGAGCCAATTTTGCCCTCAGCCATGTTGAGCCGCTTTCCTTGAGGCCCGAAAAGATCTGGCTCGATAACGCTCAGCTCCCAAACGCAAGCCCAGGAACTCCGACCTCATGCGCTAAATGAGACCATCGGACAATGTCCTCTGTATATCGAATTTCTCATATACCTGTTATCGGACTTTTCGATATCAGAGCGGCCTTACCAGGAAAATTGATCCAGATGATCGCGCAATTTGGTCACCGTCGGAAATTTCGCCAGAATGCGATCCCGCCGCGGCCCAAGAATGATCGCCCGGACCTGAGGTGGAAGTTGTTGGTAATGCTTGCGCTCACCCAGCATCTCAAAGAGCAGACGCACCAGATCAACCACATCTTCCTGCCGCTCGCTCAGCGTCGACGGTCCCCTGTCATAGAAATCAACGATCTTGATATCGAAGTGGACCCCGCGCCGCTGAACGAGAACATTTCCCGAGTGCAGATCGCCATGATAAAGCCGCCGCTTGTGGATTTCCTGCAAGGCCTTGGTGACCTCATAGACAATGGCAAGCGCCTCAAAGACCGGCAGCCGTTTGCCACGCGCGTCCTGGATCAGATCCGACAGAAGCAGGCCGCTGGTATATTCACTCACCAGCATAAAGACCTGCTGCCGGCGCCACCGGATCTTCTCAATCGAATGGTAGCGAATGACTGAAGGGCAGTCGCGCAGCTGCTCCAGCATTTTCGCATAGCGCACCACCGCGCGGGGCTTTGCTTCCTGGGCCGGGTAAAAGAGCTTCACGGCGCGGGTTAGCTTGGTAAGCTCTTCCTCAATCTGGTAAACCTCACCCTCGATCCCGGACCCAAGGCGCGCCAAAACTTTGTACTTGCCCGCAAGCACATAGCCGGGCTTGAAGCCAAATCCATCTGATTGCGGATTCTGAATCATGGCGCTCCTTTGCGAGATTCAAACCTTTGGGCCACTTCGACGAGTTGGGCGCGCGCCGCCTCAACAGCTCTACGATCAGAATCTTTGCCATAAACAGCGTAGGCAGAATAGGAAAATTCCGGCGACCCCTTTATCTGACGCAGCCTTCCGCTCTCCAGATAGGACGCCACGATTCGCCGAGGGAGATATCCTGAGGACGGATTGTCGAGCAGATAACGCAACCCGAGCGATCCCAGATCAAATTTCAATATCGGGGCATCGTCCAAAGGCATCGCCAAATCAAGCTCAGCCTGAAAGCTTTGTCCCCAGTCCATCTGTATATAGCCATCTGGGTGAAAGACACCCGCGTCTGACGCACTGGATACAAGCACCAGTTCCTCGTCAAAAAGATATTGCGCCTGAAAGCCAGGCCGGACCTGCGGCGAATACATAACCGCGATATCCAGCATGCCCAAAGCCAACATATCCATCAGCTGAGCGGCCGGCGAAAACCGCGCCTCGATACCAAAATCTGGGTGCCGCTGCCGCATCTCGGCGAGCCAGTTGAGTAAAAACCCGTCCCACAGACTGTACTGGCCCCCAATCGCAAGGGTCGAACGAATGCCCTCCGGCAAGCTGGCATCCCGTCGGGCTTGATCCCAAACCCGAACCAGTTGCAAGGCATGCCTCTGAAACTTTGCGCCCGCTGGCGTGAGGATCACCCCCGTCTTACGTCTCTCAAACAAAGCCTGCCCGAGACGCTCTTCAATCCCCTTGATGCGCATACTGACCGTCGACTGGGTCGCATGGACCTTCTCGGCCGCCTTCAGAAAGCTACCGGTTTCGATAACAGCTAAAAAGGTTCTGGCAAATTCAATGTCCATCGAGGGTGTCTTACTGTTTGTCGATACACGCGCCCCTTAAGGGACGGGATCACCGAGACTTTTATCAAGCCAAACAGGCCCTAAGGTCAATCAAATATCTTGAGGCCCCTGACGCAAGAAACAAGCGTCAGTAGTCCCGCTTCCACTCAATCGCGGCTTCCGACTGAAAGACTTCATTGACCTCCGTCGACAGGGTGATCTCATCGGTCACCGCATATTCAACGCTGAGCGCACCGGTAAAATCCCCAAGCCCCTGGATGACCTTAAGGAAGACCCCCTTGCCAATATATTTGCCAGCGGTAACGACCGGTGTCTCGCCGCCGCCGCCTGTCGGATCGATCGACAGATAATCAATCCCCAGCGACCGGCGCATCCGGGTCACCAGACCGCCGTCATAACCGCCAGCACGCCCGGAAATTTGCGCCACGGCGGTTCCGGTGCGCAGAACTTCAAGAGGCCCCAGTTGAGCAAGCGGCTTACCAAAGAGAACAAGGGCAACGATCTCTTCTTCCGGCAAGGGCGGTGTGGAGGCAAAGCTGATCTTGGGTGTGCCGACAGTTCCGCCCACCAGAATACGCGCCGTCGTGCCACCAGGCGCCCCATAGCTCGCCTGAAGGTCGATCTGCGCGCCGTCCAGGTCGCCATTAACAAGGTCAAAGGCACCGCGCTCAATCTCAAAGACGCGGCCGCCAAATTCAATGGTTCCGCGCAAGGCCTCCATGGATCCCGAAACCGCCGCCGCCGAAGCGGGACCTTTGAGCGCGCCCTTGGCCTGCCATTCTGTGTTGATGCCGCGCCCTGTCAGCATCAGCCGGTTTTTCGCCTCCAGGGTCACGTCCAGATCAAGCCCCGGCAACCAGGTGGTGCTCTTGCGGGTTTCCCGCGTCGGAAGCGGGACCCCATTGGCATCCACCGGCACGATCTTAAGCGGGATCACTTCGGCTGGGCCCGGTGGCGGTATTTGAATGTCCAGCGTATCAAAAAGGATATCTCCTTTAAGCGTCGCAGCTGCCGGACTGGCCTGCAAAGTCAGATCGCCGCTCGCACGCCCCTGATAAGAGGCATGGTGCAACAAAGGGCTGTCATTTAATTGAAGATCTATGGCTGTCTTCCAACTCTCAAAAGAAGAAAAATCAAACGTCCCTTTGCCAATCAACTGGGCCGCTACCTCGTCTGACCCATCGCCGTCGGCCGCAGGCCCTTTCTGAACCAGATCGACGGCCCCCGACATCTTCATGCCTTGTCCGGAGGCAGTCGCGGTCGCCGAGATCCGGTCGAGCGCCACCCCGCCGCGCGCATAGGCGTAACTCGCCTCCGACAAAACGGCCGAGCCCTGCCAGTACGGCCCATCCGATCTCACTTGCAGATCGCCCTCTAAAACCAAATGTCCGCTGACCTCGTGCGCATAGATCGGCAAAAGCGCAATCAATGGATCAATCGGGCCATCATATTCAAACTCTGCCGAGGCCTGCCCCACCTGGGCAGTCCAGCCCCTGGCGCCGCGCGAGACCTCAAGCGGAATATGCCAATGCGCAACCCGCGAGGGCGCCGCTTCTTCACTGCCGAACGAGATATCGGCCCCGCCCGCGATACGCCCATCGCGCCAATCGCTCTTCAGAAAGATCTTTGTCGGCGGCACGCCGTCAAGACGAGAGGTCAGAGCAAGAGCAACATCGCCCTCCACCTGGCGCGCCGATAAAGAAAGCCGCGCCGATCCATCCAGCTTTGCCGGTATGGCCACCAAGGGCAGATTGTCAAAGGCCGCGGCGGCAGAAATCTCTTCACCCACCCGAAGGTCGGAAATCGTCAGGGACCCGGCCCCAAACTCTTCGCTCTCGCTGTTAAGACGCACATCTGTAAGATCGATCGCGCCAGCCGCCCAGGTCAGATCGAAAGGGGCCGCCAGGCTATAGTCCGCCTCGCGCAGCGACACCTCAAAGGTTTCAACTTTTACCGCCAGGGTCTCACCCACCCGAGAGGCCTGCACAGACATTTGCGCTTCCGGCACAAGCAAGCCGCCGAGGTTGAGATCCTTCCCCGCCCCGGAAGCAGAGCCGACAAAGCGATCTGCATCATGTAGCGACCAATCTAAATTTGCCGAGACTTCACCTGCCGATGTCTCCAGCCATCGCAGAGATTGTCCTTGCAGCGCCGCTGTGCCCCCGGCAAAAGGATTGCTGGCGATCAAGCAGCCCTGAGCATCGCCGCTCATATCCAGGCCGCGCACATGAAGCCTTAACTCCCCCGAACACGCCGAGGCGGCATTGGCCTGCCACTGGAGCGTCAAATCAAGTTCCGACAGCCAGGGGGTCGAGCCTTCTGACGTCAATGCCACTTGCACCAGCTGAGGAGAGGCAATCCCTTCAACAGACGCGTCCAGATGGAGCGGCGGTACATTTTCATGGTCCAGCAAAAGAGCGGGAAGCTCAAGCTGGAGCGCGAGCTGGCCGCTCTGGGTAAATTCAGACGCGTTTGCGGTCAGACGCACGGCCCCCTGCAGTTCAACAGATCGCCCCTGTACGGTGATCGCTTGCTGGACCGTCGCAGCGCTCTCAAGGTGCAGTGTCTCAGAGGGAATGTCAAAGACCGCGTCAACTTGACCCTCAAGAGCGCGCGCGTCTGCAACAAAGCGCCCCTTGCTAAGCGTAAAAATCTGAGCGGGCGAAAACGCCAGGTCACCAGACAAAGAAACGGACCCAAGTTCAAGTGCTGCCAAATCCACATTGGGGAGTTGATCACTGATCACTTCTGCCTGAAGCCTGCCCGCCATCGCACCATCGCGCGCCCGGGTAAAGTCGGCCAGCACCGCTTGGCCAAAATCGGTTTCTGCGGCAAGTCGCGGAAGGATGAGCCCTCCGTCTTGACCGTAGGTTCCCTCCGCCGAAATCCGCAAGGGCAGATAGGCTTGCAACTCTTCGCGGCCGATTTCTTTGATCAAAGCAGTAAGATCAAACGTTAAGACAGCCCCTGCTTCCGGTGCAAAATCAATCTCCGCCCCAGCAGATGCCTTAAAATCACCCTTGGTGATTTGAAGGTCCTTCAAGGTGAGCTGCGGCGAAAGCCCCTCACCCGCCAAGACAAGACCCAAATCAAGCGGCGCCTCGTTGCCAAGGGCCTGGTCCAAGGCCGCAAGAGCAGTTCCTTGGGCTGAACCCTTTAATGAAAAGCTCCAGGTTCGATTGCAGGCGCAGGTCAAATCCAGATCAGCGCCGAGCGCCGTTCCCATCTCGAAACTAAGATGCCCCTGCCAATTGGAGGCAGGGCCTGAGCCAACCAGTTTTGCCTTGCCGCGCGGCGCATCCAAAGAACCAAGGAGACCCCCAAGGACCCCCTGGTCCGTCACATCGATATCCGCGCTCAGGTCAAGCCGATCCGCCTCAAGGCTGTGATCGAGAACAAGCTGTATACGCTCTGCCCCTGTGTCGAGGTCCGTCAGATCAAACCGCAACACCTGACCGTTCGGCATGAGTTCAAACCCGCCCAGGAATTTGAAATGTTGCGCCCTTGCATTGGGCGCATGAAAGGCCAGGCGCTCAATCTGAAAGTTAGTGACCCGCAACGAAGGAAAGGCACTTAAGTCCGGGACCGTTACCGCCTCAGGATCATCGGTCATAGTCTCAAGGGGTTGCCAGAACGATGCCGCCCCCATGCGCACCTCATCGATGATGATCTGTTTGCGCAGCAGCGACATGGGTGACCAACGCACGACGAGTCCGCTGACGTCAAGGAGCTCGTGATCGGCTTGAGCGACACGAAGGCGGTCCGCTTGCAAGGTCCAGGGAAAGAACCCATGAGTGCCTTCCAGGCGAATATGCGTATCTGTCTGCTGAGCCGCCACATGCAATGCTTTGTCGAGAATACGCTGCTGCACAGAGGGCAATTGCAACGCGGCGATCAGCAGACTGCCCGCCCCCACGAGCGTGGCACCGGCGATCAAGAGTTTCTTTTGCCAGGGTCTCATCAAAATGCCTGCCCAATGCCGATATAAAACTGCAGCTCCGCATCCGATGGCCGTGGATCAAAGGGAACAGCCAGATCCATGCGCAGCGGCCCCACAGGCGTCCCATAGCGCAGCCCAATCCCGCCGCCCGCCAGAAGGTCTTCTTTAAAGTCCGGCACTTCCGCGGCAAAGCTGCGACCGGCTTCCACAAAGGTCACCACGCTCCAGTTTTTATTGATTTGCGAGCGCAGCTCCATGCCGCCCTCAAAAATGGATCGCCCCCCCACCGGTACATTATTGGCGTCAATCGTGCCAAGCCGTTCGTATTCAATTGCCCGAACCGATTGCAACCCCCCACCATAAAAGAGGCGTGTTGACGGAATATCCTCAAAGCTCCCGCCAAAGGTGCCCCCGACATGGCTCCAGAGAGCCAGAGAATATTTTTTGTCGTCATCAAGGGGATAGTACAACGATCCACGAGACTGCATTTGCACAAAGGTGAGGCCATCGCCGACAGCTGAGCGCACAGGCTCGACTTTAAAACTGATCCTGTAACCGGCAAGGGGCGACAATGCATTATCAACCTTGGCGCGTTGCAGACGGGTCGGCAAGGAAAGCTCCACACCCTTGTCTGTCACACCGTCGGTTTCCACCTCCACATAATGCAGATAGAGCGCATAGTTGAGCCGCCAGTTTTTCAGAAACGGCCGGTCATACCCAAGGTGTGTGGAAACCTGCGTCGCGTCATAGGCATCCAGGCGGTCCTGGACCACATCGAAACCGCCAAACAAAGTGGTGTTGCGCTTCGGGTAGAATTTTCGGAAATCCACCGCCACGGACTGCGAGACTTCCCGTAACTTAACCACGGCCTCAAGCTTTTCGCCGCGGCCAAAAAGATTGCGGTGCGTCCAGCTGACCTTTGACCCAAGACCCGTGTTTGTCTCATAGGAAAGACCAATGCGCAGGGTTCGCGGCGGGCCTTCATTGACCGTAATTAAGACCGGGACATGGGATCCATCCGCTTCTTCCGGAACCAACTTGACGTCGGCATAGGAAAAAAGTCCGGTACCTCCCAGTTTGGACTTTTGCGCGGCTATCCCTTCCCGCGAACAAGCCGTACCGGGCTTTAAGGTCAAAAGGTTTTGCACATAGGAGCGTTCAACCCGGTCGAGCCCTTGCACCTCCACTGGGCCGTAAACACAAGATGCGCCCGGGTTAATCTGAAAGATCACTTGCGCGCTTTGACTTTCCTGGTGAGCCTCCAAATATCTTTCATCAAGCAGAGCAAAGGGATGCCCGTTATTGTGGAGATAGGTCAGCATGCGCGCCTGAACAGCGACAATATCACGGGCCACAGGCGATGGCGTGAGATCCTCAAACAAATCTCCGGGCTGGGGCAAAGCCTCTTGCGCAGGATCGCCGACATAGACCGCTTTGTAACCGGTAATCCGGTATCGATCCTGTGCCCCCACCACAAAGACAAACTCGCTGCGCCGGGCATCTGAGTAATGCGCATGGACTTGCGCCTCATAATAACCTTCCCCGACCAGATAGGCCTGCAATCGCGCTGACATTTCTTTGGCCTTGGACCCACGAATAAGAAGGGAGTCACCGGGGTTCAGTGGCGAGGCCGCTAAGATTTCTTTCATGGCCTGACAATGAACCTCTGGTACGGCGCTTTCAAAGCGCAGTCCGGCCGCACAAGATGGAATCTCAGCCGCCGCGGCCATGGGTGCGTTGACAGGCAACCATAAGGCCAGGGCCGCAACCAACCAGATAGGGGCAACAAAAGAAATGAGAGAACGCACGTTCTTTCCCATGATCAAAGATGACGTTTTGTCAGGACGCGTTATGAACTGATAACATGCCCATATAATATCTGGCCACGTCTATTAGAAGCTCACGTCTCAAAATACCGCACTTTTTTGCGACCTTCGGTCCCTGTCATCAGGGCGCGGGAAATTTTACATATTCCAGGCGATAGTTCGTGTCCTGATTTAAGGCCCAGAAAACATCTTGAATTTCGATGTCGCCAGTATCAAAGTTCAACTGCGAATCATTCTCGATCACAAAAGGGGGAGAAGTTATGAATATTGGTCGCGCGTTTTTGGTGATGGCCTCACTTTATATCGTTGTCGGCGTTGCGCTTGGGATCCACATGGGCGCATCGGGCGACCATTCACAGGCGCCAACACATGCCCATATCAATCTTCTGGGTTTTGTTTCCATGGCGGTATTTGGCTTTGCCTACCACCTGTTTCCAAAAATGCAGGATGGCATCCTGCCAAAAATACATTTCTGGATTCATCAGACCATGGTGCCGATCATCCTGATCAATCTTTTTCTGTTGGTCAAAGGGGCCACAACCCCAGAAGCTGCAGAGCCCATCTTCATGATTACCGAACCGATTGTCCTGGTCGGCTACATCATCTTCGCGTTTCAGATTTTCAAATTTGCCGGACGCGATTAGAGACAGCTACAAAATTTCTTTTTGAAGGCCGGGGCGTGACGCCCCGGTTTTCTTTTGCCTGTCCGGGCCCAAGCGCCGCCATTAGTTTTAGAACCAGAATTTGAGGCCCACAACGAGCGAGGTGTCCTGGGTATTCTCACCGCTCAGACGCAAAAGATCTGCCGTGTCTCCAAGCGCCCATGCCGCACTGACCCCCACATAAGGGGCAAATTGGCGGCTCACGTCATAGCGCAGCCGCAGACCAAGTTCCGTGCCGGTAACACCAGCCCCCAGCATGTCCGCCAGTAAACTCTCCGCCAGCCAGCGCGTTTCAAAGCGTGGCTGCAAAATAAGCCGCTGGGTCAAAAGGATATCGCGTTCAACTTCAAACCGTGCCGAAAGATCTCCACCTTCACTGACATAAAGCGCCGCATCAACACCGATCCAATAAGGCGCATGTCCCATGACGCCAAGGACCCCATAGCTGCGGTCGTCGCCATCGGTAAAATCGTGTGCGAGCCCCATCTGTAAATCAAAGAAGGGCGTCATGGCGCGCGCGTAGAGCGCTTCGACGTCCACCTCATGGCCGCCATGGGTCTCAAGATCAAACTCGCCCCCCATTTTGATCCAAAGCTTATTGAGGTCGCCGCCAAACCAGAAATCACCTTCTGCGACCGCACTCAGGTCGCCCTCGTTGCTTTGAACCTCAAAACGGTCAAAGGAAACCTGCCAATGGGTCTGTGCGCCCGTCCCGGCCAAAAGTGCTTGATAGGACGCGGGCAAATCGTCCGAAGCAAAGGCACCGGAAAGTCCCGCCCCCATGAAAAATGCCACCAAAGGCACGCGTTTAATCATGGCGCGCTCCTTTGTCCATCTTGTGAGGGCCGTGCGACATATCTTTCATGTCGTGCATCTGGTGGGATTTGTGATCCATCTTCATCGCGGACTTTTCAACCCGCACCACCTGAAACATGCCCGCATGCATGTGGTACATCAGATGACAATGGAAGGCCCAGTCCCCCACCTCATCGGCAGTGATGTCCAGCGACACTTTCTCTGCCGGTTTCACCACAATCGTGTGCTTGCGTGGGTTAAAATGGCCATGGCCGTTGACCACCTCAAAGAACATGCCATGCAGGTGAATGGGATGCGGCATCATGGTGTCATTAACAAGCGTCATCCGCAGGCGCTCGCCCTCATGAAAGAGGATCGGGTCCACAACTTCTGAAAAGCGTTTGCCATCAAAGGACCACATGTAGCGCTCCATATTGCTGGTGAGATGGATCTCGATCTCCCGGCCCGGTGCGCGCATGTCGGGGATCATCTTGCGTCCCTTCAGATCCGCGTAAGTGAGAACCCGGTGCCCCACATTTTCAAGGCCAATGCCCGGCTCGCTGAGGCGGCTTCCCGGCATTTGGACCAGGTTGGCCACCCCGGGCCCGCGCGAAAAGTCCCTTCGCGTGACATCGAGAGACCCATCCATCTGACTATGCCCCATCTGGCTGTGGTCCATTGAACTGTGATCCATGGTGCCAGAATTCATGGCTCCGTGGTCCATAGCGCCGTGGTCCATACCCATATCCCGCATGGTCAGCTCTGGCGGCTCTCGAAGCGGCGGCACGGGCGCTGTCATCCCAAGCTCTGGCGTTAAGGTCGCCCGCGCAAAGCCTGATCGATCAATCGATTCGCACATCACCGTAAAGGCCCGCCGCTCGGTCGGCGTCACAATTACATCATAGGTTTCAGCAGGGCCGATCTGAAACTCTTCAACCGGGACCGGCACAATATCCTGCCCGTCCGCCTGCACCACTTCCATGGTGAGCCCCGGAATGCGGAAATTAAAAAGCGTCATCGCCGCCGCATTGATAACGCGCAGCCGAATGCGCTCACCGGGCGTAAAGATCATGGTCCAATTGTCCCCCGGTCCATGACCATTGATCAGATAGGTATAGGTCTCTCCCGTCACGTCAGCGATATCACGCGAGGACATGCGCATGGTCTGCCACATGTGGCGCTCGGCAAATGCCGCGCCAAATCCCTTGTCACCCACATCGGCAAAGAAGTCGCCAAGTGTGCGGCGGTTGTAATTAAGGTCATGGGCGGCAAGCTTCAGCTTTCGGAAAAGCTCATGCGGGTCCATGAAGGTCCAGTCCCCCAGCATCAGCACAAATTCTCGGTCATAGGCCACCGGATCTGAGCCCGCCGGGTCAATGATGATGGGACCGTAGTGACCTTGCTGCTCCTGAAGGCCTGAATGGCTGTGATACCAATAGGTCCCCGCCTGCCGCACAGGAAACTCGTAAGTGAACGTCTCGCCGGGTTGGATCCCGTCGAAGGAAACCCCCGGCACCCCGTCCATATGCTCCGGCAACAAAATGCCGTGCCAATGAATGGAGCTGTCGGCTTCAAGGTGGTTTTTCACCTCAAGGCGTACCTTGTCTCCCTCCCGCCAGCGCAAGAGCGGGGCAGGCGTGCTGCCGTTAACAGTCATCGCCCGGGTCGGGCGACCATCAATGCGGATATTGGAGGAGGAAATATCCAGGCGAAAATCTTTGCCGGACAGACCGCGCGGATGTTTGGGCTGCGCAGGAGCCACTTGCGCCCAAAGCGGCAAAGGGCCCAATAAACCCAGCGAGGCCAGAGATATTGAGGAGAGAAATTTCCGGCGGGAGATCATTTGAGAACGGCCTGTGCATCCATACAAAAGGGAAATTTAGAGGTCATTAATGGACCCTCCATTCACCGGAAGGTCAACCCCTGCAGGAAGCTTCCGGCCTGGCCGGCCCTCGCAAAAGGACCGTATCAGTTTCCCGTCCCTTGCTCTTTCTTCTTTACGCATCTGCAAAAACCGATTATCGCGAGAGATCCCATTATTCGGATAAAGCTCCCCAAAAGGTTCATTTAATTATGGCGCGGCGGCGGAAGAAATTTTCGTCAGATGAAATCACAGAACGCTCCCTCCAGCACTCCGTGAGGGATGGGGTGACCTATTCTTTGATGGCCGGGGCGGGCGAGAGCTATTTCTCAGCCTTTGCCGTGCTGCTCAAGGCCTCTACCGCTCAAGTTGGCGCCATCGCCACCTTGCCGCCCATGGTCGCCTCTTACTTTCAACTTATCTCCGTTTGGCTTGGCAATCGCACCGGCTGGCGCAAGGAAATCATTATTGCCGGCGCCATAATCCAGGCCTTGATGCTGATCCCCTTGGCAATTCTGCCCCTCCTGTTCCCCGCCCATGCGGTGCCCATTTTGATCCTCTGCATCATCCTCTATTACATCGGACCGCACCTTGGCTCGCCCCAATGGGGCAGTCTGATGGGCGCTATCGTGCCAGAGTCAAAACGCGGGCGGTTTTTCGCGCGGCGGACGCGCTATTGCTCCATTGCCAGCTTTTCCGCACTCATCGGAGCCGGCCTGACCTTGCAGCTCTTCGACAGCTGGGCCATGCCCTATTATGGCTTCATGACCATTTTCCTCGCCGCCTCTGTCGCGCGCGGCATATCCACATGGCATCTCCTGCAGATGGTCGACCCCGGCCAAAAGAGAGGCCCCAAGCTGGCGCTCTTCGGCCCCAATATCCTGCGGCGCCTGACCCGCTCCCGTTTTATTCGGTTTTCACTTTTCTTCGCCCTGATGCAGTTCGCCGTGGCCATTTCAGGCCCCTTTATCGTGGTGCATATGCTGCGGGATCTGCATTTCAGCTACGTGGAACTGACCTTTAACAACGCCACCTCGGTGTTGTTCCAAATCCTCACCCTCAGCCGCTGGGGCCGATTGTCCGATCTTTTCGGCAATCGCCTCATCCTGGTCGTGACGGGATTTACCATCCCCTTCATTCCAACCCTTTGGACCCTGTCGTCGAATTATTACTACCTGCTGAGCCTCCAGGCGCTGAGCGGTGTCACTTGGTCGGGTTTCACATTGAGCGCCACGAATTTCGTTTACGACCTGACCGAGCCGCATCGACGCGCGGTCTATATGGCGGTGCACGGCACCATCGCGGCAACGGCAGTCTTTTTCGGGGCAAGTTTTGGCGGATGGCTTTCCACCCATTTGCCCCTGTCCGTCAGCCTTTTCGGCTGGCAACTGCAATGGGAGTTTGCGCTCTACGGCGTTTTCATGTCGGCCACTTGCGCGCGTCTCATTGTAGCACTTCTGTTCCTACCCATGATGCAGGAAGTGCGGCGGGTGCGGCCCATGACGCCCTCTGGTCTTATTTTCCGAGTGACCAGATTTTCAAACGTTTCTGGCCTGATCTTCGATCCGGTCCTCAAAGTCACAAATTCTGTTCGTCAGGCTTCCGAAAGAATTCAGCGCCGCTCGGCAGACGACAAAACCAAATAGTTTCGGGAAATTTTTTTTATGAAACCTCTACTCGTTATCTTCGTCACCGTCTTCCTGGCTGAGCTTGGCGACAAAACGCAGCTCGCAACGCTCCTCTTCGCGACGGACGGAAAATTGTCCCCCATCCTGGTTTTCATTGCCGCGGCGGGAGCCCTGGTCGCCTCGACCGCCATGGCCGTCCTCGTTGGCAACTTCGCGCAGGCGCACCTTGAACGACTGCCGCTGGAGCTGATCGCCGGCATCGGATTTGTCCTCATCGGCCTCTGGTCGATCTGGGGCCATTTCTCAGGCTAATCCCACCCAAACCCCTTCCCCGCGCGCAGGCTCAACCCTTTGTTTTTGCTTGTTAAAACTGCTCGCTTCCCAATATAGTAAGTAGAGCATATAATAAGGTGACATTGCAAATGTACGCCAAAAAACCAAACAAAGGTGCCTATGGCCCGAAAACCTCTCTATGACCCGAGCCAAAGCCTTGGCTTTCTGATTTCAGACGTCACCCGCCTGTTGCGGCAGGAGTTCAACAGACGCGCGCAGGGGCTGGGCCTGTCTCAGGCGCAGTGGCGCGCCCTCGTCGCCCTCGCCCGCCAGGAAGGCGCCAATCAGAAAACGCTCGCCGAGGCGCTTGAGATCCAGCCCATGACCCTCGCCCGGCTTATTGACCATCTGCAGGGCATAGAACTGGTCGAGCGACGCCCTGATCCCTCAGACCGCCGCGCCTTCTGCCTCTTCCTCACCGACAAAGGCCAATCCCTCATGGAAGAGGTCTGGCAGCTGGCCGAAGAGACGCGCGACCTCGCACAGGCCGGTGTCAGCGAGGCCGAACTCAAGGCCATGACCCAGGCGCTTGAAAAAATGAAGGCCAATCTGCTCAAGGCAAGCCCGATCCCCGAGCAGGTGCCCGCGCCCCTGCTGCAAACAGAAATTCAGTAACCCCTGAGAGACCACTCACATGTCCAGCAACGCTGCCGCAGAAATAAAAACCAAAGAAGAAAGCGCCGCGCAAAACGACAATGCCGCCTCTGTTCGCACGCTTACCCGGCACAACCGGCTCGACTTTTCAACCCGAGAAGGCAAGCGGCTTTTCTTGTTGCTTCTTGGCCCCGCCCTACTGGCGCTTATCGCTGGTTATTTTTACGCCACCAGCGGTCGCTACATCTCGACCGAAAACGCCTATATCAAAACCGACAAGGCCATGATTGCCGCAGAAGTCTCCGGTCCGATCCTGTCCGTTGCCGTGCGGGACAATCAGGCCGTCCGGCAAGGTGAGGTTCTGTTTATTATCGATGATCGGACCTACCAGATCACGCTGGCCGCGGCTGAAGCCAATCTTCAGAACATTCGAGACGAACTCTTTAGCCTCAGGGCAGGCTATCACCAGAAAGAAGCAGAGCTTTCTCTGGCGCGCACCACTCTTGCCTTCGCCGAAAAGGAACTCGGTCGCCAATCAAAGCTTCTTAAGTCCCGGACCATTTCTGACAGCGCCTACGACGATGCTGCCCTTGCTGTGGAAACCGCGCGTCAAAAGATCATCATTACCGAGCAGCAATTGGCCGACATCCGCGCCAAACTGGCCGGCGATCCGGAGACGCCCATCGAAGCGCATCCGAAATATCTCGCCGCCAAGGCCTCCGTGGATCGCGCCCAATATGACCTCGACCGCACGGTTGTCCGCGCGCCCTTTGATGGCATTGCCAGTGACACGCCAAATGTCGGCGAACAGGTTGTCGGGTCCTCTCTCTTTTCAAGTCCCGTCATGAGCCTCGTCGCCAGCGACCACGCCCGAATTACCGCGAACTTCAAGGAAACAGAACTCACGCACATGAAGGTGGGCCAGCCGGTCACCATACATGTCGACGCCTATCCAGGCGAAAGCTGGCGCGGCCAGGTCGAAAGTATTGCCCAGGCCACAGGTGCCGAGTTCTCGGTGATCCCGCCGCAAAACGCATCCGGCAACTGGGTCAAGGTGGTGCAGCGCGTGCCCGTGCGCATCTCCATCGATCCGCGTGAAGGGGCGCCCATGCTGCGCGCTGGCATGAGCGCCGAGGTGCGGGTCGACACACGCGCGCCGAAAGGCGGAGAGCCCTCGTGAGAGAGGCGATTGCCGCCAATCCGATCCTGCGCCGCAACCTGATTACCATCGCGGCCATGATGGCCACCATCATGCAAACGCTGGATTCCACCATTGCCAATGTGGCCCTGCCGCATATGCAGGGCGCCATGTCGGCGACACAGGATCAGATCGCCTGGGTGCTCACCTCCTACATCGTGGCTTCCGCCATCATGACACCACCCACCGGCGTGCTCGCCCAGCGCTTTGGTCGCAAGCGCCTCTTCCTCATTTACATTGTGGGCTTTGTGGTCACTTCCATGCTTTGCGGCGCGGCGCAAACCCTGCCGGAGATTGTTTTCTTTCGCCTGCTTCAGGGTGCCTTCGGTGCGGGCTTTATTCCCCTGTCCCAGGCCTTGATGCTCGACATCTATCCGCGCGAAAAATACGGCGCCGCCATGGCCATCTGGTCGGGCGGCCTGATGATCGGCCCCATCCTGGGACCGACCCTCGGCGGCTATCTCACGGACATGTATTCCTGGCGCTGGGTCTTCTACATCAATCTGCCTTTCGGCATTCTCGCCTTTCTCGGCATCTCAAGCTTTTTATCCGAGACCGAAAAAGTATCGCGCCGCTTTGATGTCTTCGGCTTTCTTGTGCTCAGCCTTTCCATCGGCGCCCTGCAAATGATGCTCGACCGGGGACAGTCCCAGGATTGGTTTGCTTCACCAGAGATATTGATTGAACTCGCCCTGACCCTGCTCTTTTTATACCTCTTTGTCGTGCAGATCTTCACGACCAAGGAACCCTTCCTTGAGCCCCGCCTTTTCCTCGACAAGAATTTTACTGTCGGCATGGTGCTCACCTTCTTCATCGGCGGCGCCATGCTTGCCACTTACGTCCTCTTGCCGCCCTATCTGCAAAATCTGATGGGCGTGCCGGTGCGCACCACCGGTTGGATTTTGGCGCCTCGCGGCGTTGGCATGATGGTCGCGATGTTGATGATCGCGCGGCTAATTGCCAGGTATGACCCGCGCATGCTCTTCCTGTTTGGCTTGTCGCTCAATGTGATCTCGTTCTGGATCATGTCGAATTTCACGCCCGATGTATCTCTCAATACGGTCGCCTGGTCCGGGCTTCTGCAAGGGTTTGGTCTCGGCTTCGTTTTCGTACCGCTCTCCACCATGTCCTTTTCCACCTTGAGCGATCACCTGCGCGGAGAAGGGACCTCTTTTTACAATCTCATCCGCAACATCGGCAGCTCCATCGGCATTTCGATAGTCATGGCGATCTTCGCCAAGAACATGCAAATCAATCACGCTGAGATCGCGCAGACACTTACGCCCTTCAACCAGGCGCTCAACGGGCCGGATGCCCCAGCCCTGTGGAACTGGCATATGCCCGAGGGCGCTCTGGCACTCAACGCCGAGGTGACAAGGCAAGCTGCGGTCATCTCCTATGCCAATGACTTTTTGATGATGATGTGGGTAACCATCTTGATTGCTCCCTTACTCCTATTGCTGGACAAGCCAGCGACAGCCAGTGTGCGCCCTTAGGCGCGCCACACACCCTCTCTAGCGCTTGACTTGAAAAATCGGCCCGTTAGTCTTGGAACGGACAATCATGGTCAAGGAAGGGATACACGCCATGACGATTTCACAGTGGGTACTTTTCGGTTTTGCCTTATGGACGCTGGTTGTGTTGATGTTCGGTATCGGCGTGTCCCGTTGGTCAAGAGTGTTGACCGGCCGCGCCGCCTTAACAGATTTTCCAGGCGATCAACCGCATGGCAGCCCGCGTTATCGCCGCATCATTCGCGCCCATGCCAATTGCCTTGAAAACCTGCCCATCCTGATGGTGCTAGTGTACCTGGAAAGTGTCACCGGGCTTCAGTCCGCCCTTTTCGCGCAGCTCGCGGTCGTTCTCCTTGCGTGCCGCGTCTTACAAACGCTAACGCACGTGATCTTCAGTGAAACAAGTGCGACAGTCCTCATTCGCTTCCTTTTCTTTATCAGTCAGATCTTTTGTATGATCGCCATGGGATGGCTGGTTTGGCAAAAAGCGGCGCCGACATTTCCGATGCTATAGCCGCAGGCGATATTGCCAATTCCGGGCGCCTGTGAGACCCTTCTTAAAAAAAGGGAGGAAAGAACATGGACCCAGAAAATCAATTGCCGCGAACCGAATATGACTCTTTTGATGTCGTACCCCTGACCCCGCATATCGGCGCCGAGGTGAGCGGCATTGACCTTTCCCAGCAACTCTCCAACACCCAGATCCGCGATATCCGCCAGGCCTGGCTCGACCATATGGTGCTGGTTTTTCGCGATCAGCAATTAACGCGAGACCAACACAAGGCCTTCGGGCGTCTTTTTGGCAAACTGCACGTGCACCCGGTCAACCACGCACGCGGCGGCGATGACGAAGTCCTTGTCGTTAAAACCACAAAAGACTCGCCTTACACTGCTGGCAATGGCTGGCATACAGATGTGTCCTGCGAGGAGATCCCGCCCTTGGGCTCCATGCTTTACATCACGCAAGTACCCGCAAGCGGCGGCGGCGACACCATGTATGCAGACATGTACCGCGCCTATGACATGCTCTCGGACACCATGAAGCATTTCCTCTCCGGCCTGACCGCCATTCACGACGGCGCGCTTCCTTATATCGGCGCCTATGGCATTGGCGCACCAGAGGGGCAAAGTTATCCCAGGAACGAGCATCCCGTTATCGCGACCCATCCGGAAACCGGCCGCAAACTGCTCTACGTCAACTCAGGCTTCACGACCCGTATCAAAGGTCTCGCCCCGGCTGAAAGTCGCGCCCTTCTGGACATGCTGTTTAAGCATATCGCTGAAACGCCCAGTCTGACCTGCCGCGTAAGATGGGAAGAAAACACGCTCACCTTCTGGGACAATCGTTGCACCCAGCACCATGCCGTCTGGGACTATTATCCCCATTCGCGTTACGGCGAACGCGTGTCGGTTCTGGGTGATCAGCGGCCGAGGGCTTAAAGCAGAAACCCATCACATGACCTCTCCCGTTTCACAAGCCCTCCGACAAAAAATCAAAACCCTCGAACTGCCGGATGGCAGAACCCTTGATTACATTCGGCTGGGCGCGCCAAAGGGTCTGCCGCTAGTCTGCCACCATGGCACGCCCGGCTCTTCCTTCGTCTATGACAAGTGGGAGGCCGCGGCGGCCGCCGCCGATATAACGATCATCGCCTACAGCCGTCCGGGCTATGGCCTGTCCACGCGCCATCCGGGCCGCCAGGTTGCTGACGCGGTCTCAGATACCGCGCATCTACTGGACAGTTTGGATATGGACACGTTCATCACCGCCGGTTGGTCCGGCGGCGGACCTCATGCCATCGCCTGCGCGGCACTGATGCCAGACCGCTGCAAGGCCGCGGCCAGCCTTGCCGGGGTCGCCCCCTATGGCGCCCCGGATCTCGATTTCATGGCGGGCATGGGAGAGGAAAACATTGAGGAATTCTCAGCCGCTCTGGAAGGCGAAGACGTACTGCGCCCCGCCATCGCGGATGCATTTAAGGGCATGCGCGAGGTGACCGGTCCTGACCTTGCGGACGCCTTTGGCAGCCTCATTCCACCCGTCGACAAAGCCGCCTTCACTGAAGAGGTCGCCGACACCCTGGCCGCCAGCATCCGCTGGGGTCTACATGTCAGCATGGATGGCTGGGTGGATGACGACCTTGCCTTTTGTCGCGACTGGGGCGTTGATCTTGCCAGCATCAAAGTACCAATTGCCATTTGGCAAGGGGATCTCGATAAGATGGTGCCCGGCGCTCATGGCCCCTGGTTGCACGAACACATTCCTGGATCCACGCTCTACCGCGAACCGGATCACGGCCATATTTCGCTGATCACCGATAATTTGCCAAAGGTCTTGGAGCAGCTCAAGAATGAGGCCTCTTAACCGCCTGTTGAATTAGCCCGCAATCCCGTCCGATCAGACCAACGAACCTCTAACCACGGCCAATGAGCTTGAGAAATTCCTCGCGGGTTGGCTGCGTCTCAAATTGCGGGAGCGAGGGGTCAAGTTTTTCCCATGGCAATTTGGTGGAAATCCAAATGCTGGCAATCGGTTCCAGTCCTTGCAGATCCTCAAAACAGGAGGCCCGAAATCCGCGCATATTGGGATTGGCTGCCGTCGACATCCCGATCGGCGTGCCGCAGTCCGGGCAGAACTCATGCCGCACATCATCGCCCGCGATACTTTTTTCAAGATGGGCCGCGGGCTCCTTCGTGATCTTTACCGCGTCAATGTAAAACCAGACATTGGGCGCATAAACGCTGCCAGTTGCCTTGCGGCAATCCACACAATGACACAGGAAGAAAAAGACGGGGTCGGCATGGCACTCAAATTCTATGGCACCGCAAGCACAGCCGCCCTTCAGTGGAAAGTTGATTGACATGAACCTGACGTCCTTTCTGTCCTCGACTGGAGGTTTCAACAGCGCCTAGTTGAGCCGGATCACACGCCCCGGCGTGGGCGGCGACACCGGCCCGCCTTGTGCCTTGAAGTAATCAATCAGCGCATCGATATCCATCGGTCCTGGCACCACATCGGTGCCTTCTTTCAAGACGGTAAAGCCGTCACCGCCCGAGGCATGAAAATTCGTTACCGTCACCCGGTAGAGTTTGTCCGGCTCAATGGGGTCCCCATTGGCCTTTTTGAAACTGACAAACCGTTGATCCCAGGGCTTGGCCGCATCCCAGGTGAACACCATGCCTGAGGCCTGCAGAATATGGTCACGTCCTTCTGCGTGCCACTGCTGACGCATCAGACGTTCCAATTGCGCGCCCGTCAGACTCATTGTGATGAGCTGATTGCGGAACGGCAGAAGAGTTGAAACCTGCCCCCATTGAATATCCCCCTTTTCAAGACTAGCGCGCACCCCGCCCATCATCACAAAGGCAAAATCCGCGTCCGTTGCGGCGCGGTTGGCTTCGGCGATGAGGACGCCGAGCGGCGATTCGCCAGCTTCATTGGGGACCCGCGTCAAAAACTCCGCTGCCTGACCCACAACACGGGTCACCAGGGGTTCCACTTCCTTGTTCTTGGCCGCGACGAATTGGGCCACTTGAATATCCGGCGAAAGCCCGGGTCCCTTGTCGGCCCAGGTGGTCACAATCGTCGCGGATTTGGCAACGATGTCCCCGGAAGCCCGGTCAATGGTGATGTCGATGTCATCAAAGGCCGTCCCATAGGAATAGGCCTGCACCAGAAGGATTTCCTTGCCATTGTTATTGGGCACCAAAACATTGGTATAGGCATGGGCATGACCGGAAACAACAAGGTCCACGTCATCATGCAGCCGCTGGGTGACGTCAATAATTTCACCCGACAGCTCACCCTCGCCGACAATGGCATGCTTACCAAAATGCTCTTGCCGCAGCCCCTGGTGAATGATGAGCACAATGGCATGCACCCCTTGTGCGTGTAATTCCGGGATATAGCTGTTGACCGCTTCCGCTTCATCAAGAATGGTCAGACCTTCCACCGAGGCCGGCATGACAATGCTCGCCACATCTTCAAGGACCGCGCCAATGAAGGCGATCTTTTCACCCTCCACTTCCTTGATCACATAAGGCGGCACCAAAGTTTTACCGGTTTCTGTGACGACGATATTGGCGGAAACATAAGGAAACTCTGATCCCTCCCATTGCCGCACCTGGCCTATGTCGTCCTTGAACGGCCCCCCATTGATGAGCCGCATCATTTCCGGGCGGCCATCATCAAACTCATGGTTGCCAATAGTCCCGACCATATTGCAGTTCGGGTTGGCAAGATCTTCCTGCGAACAATGGTCATTGGCCAGCATGTTGAGAAAGGCAACCGTCGGCTCATCCTGCAACAATGCGGAGACCGGCGGGCTGGCTCCTGCGATATCCCCCGCGTGGACGATCAATGTGCGCCCGGGTACTTCCGCCGCGTCAATGTAAGAAGCAAGAACCGCCGCGCCGCCAAGTGGCCGCCCCGCCAAGGTCTCTCCGTTGAGATGTCCATGCAAGTCATTGATGCCAAGAATTTTGACATCGAGATAATCTTCGCCGGAGCGCTTGCGCGGAGTTCCTTTCGCGTGCCACGAAACCACGGTCTCCGAAGCTTTGCGGAACTCCTCAGCCGTCAGTTTCTTTTCTTCCTTGGGGCCCTGGTCCCATGGATTAACGCGCTCCAGCGAGGAGCAAGAAACCAGAAAAGCTGAAATCAAAAGAAGGCTTGAAAGACGGTATTTCATGAGCACGACACCTGAAATTTTTGCAAGGGAAGCCACCCGAGTGGCTGATCAAGTGGTCAAGATAGTGTCTTGGCGGCCTCTACGGCAAGTCCAACTTGGGCACGATCCACACATCTCCGTCTGAGGCCGCGAGCCGATGGGGTAAAATCCCCTGATAGGCCTCAGACTGATACCAGCGATCGAGCTCCTCACGGCTGGCAAACTCCAGAACCACCAGCCGCGTGCCGTCAAAACGGCCTTCGAGCACCTCCGGCCCATCGGCAAACCCAAGAAGCTTGGCGTCAAATCCCGCCAAAATGGCCATAAAAGGCTCGCCGTATTGGGCGTAAGTTTCCGGGTCGTGAATTTTCAAATGCGCTATTGCGAGCACCGCTGTCACAATTTGATCCTTTCTCCTGCCAATTGACCCAGGAAAGCATGAGGCTTCGGTTGTGCGCAACAAAAGACGCGACAAAACGCGGCCAGTTCATGTAAAAACCCTTCACATGTCAGAACATCGATCCAGACCCCACCGCAAACGCGGCTACCACCACGGCGACCTCGCAGAGGCCATGACCGATGTGGCCCTCAAACTCATTGCCGAGTTTGGGCCGGCTGGTTTTACCCTTGCTGAAGTCGCCCGCGTGATTGGCGTCAGCGCTGCTGCCCCCTATCGCCATTTTAAGGATCGTGAGGCGCTGATCGCGCATATCGCCAGCCGTGGCTTTGAAAAATTCACCGCCGCTTTGAACGCCGCCTGGAACGAAGGCGCGCCCGATCCCGGCACCGCCTTCATGAACGTCGGACGGGCTTATCTGAAGTTTGCCGAAAGAGAACCCGCCTATTACGCCGCCATGTTTGAAGCGCGCCTGCCCACTCAACTGCAACAGGAAGTGACCGACGCCAGTACCGATGCCTTTGCCGTATTGCGCCAGGCTGTTGAGACCCTCATTGCCGACATGCCGAAACCCAAGCGCCCGCCTGCCATGATGGTGGCCTTGCACATTTGGTCCCTGTCGCACGGCATTGCCGACCTCTTTGGCCGCAACAATCCCAATGCTCACCCCATTCCCATGGAGCCCGAAGACCTCCTCGAGGCGGGCGTTCTAATTTATCTGGAAGGCCTGGGCATCCCGCTTTCACCTGCCAAAAATGGCTGAAAACCACCTTTTTGGGTGGATCTACGCCCGATCTAGCTCTCCCGGTTCTTGAGCCCGGCGTCTTTCTTCCCCATCTCTATCTTGACAGCGCCTTCGATCTACCCTATCTATGTTAATGTTATAAACATTAACATTCAGTGAGATGAACCCCATGCAAGACTTTCTGAGTAAAATGGATGAGATGGGAAAACCCGCCTGGCTCACCTTAATGATCCTCGGATTTGTTATTTTCTGGCCGGTCGGCCTTGCCGCCCTGTTCTTCCTGATCTTCTCCGGAAGGTTTTCCGATTGGCGCTACGAGCGACATCTTCTGGCGGGCGGCCCTTCCGGCAATAGCCACGCGCGAGAGACATGCCATCCCCGCCGCTATCGCGGGGGATGTGGCGGGCGCCCTCGCGGGCATCGCCGCAAACGCCACGCACCCTCAAGCGGTAATTCAGCCTTTGATGACTATCGCGAGGAAGTGCTGCGCCGCCTGGAAGAAGAACAATCCGAGTTTCAGGATTACCTCAACCGCCTGCGCCAGGCCAAAGACAAGGAAGAATTTGAAGCCTTTGTCGCCGAGCGAAAATCAAAAGGTGCAGTGGTTCCTGACCCCGGAAGCCCAGAGCCCGAAACAGATCCGGACGAACAGGGTCCATCCGAGAACGGATAATTTAATTCCTTCCCTAAATGTGAAAGGCCGCTCCAGATCTCTGGAACGGCCTTTTGTCATTTTTATGAGCTTGCAGAGCTTTACTTCAGATCAAAACGATCAAGTTCCATCACCTTGACCCAAGCCGCCACGAAATCTGCAACGAACTTTTCTTGAGCATCGGCGGAACCATAGACTTCGGCAAGGGCACGAAGCTGGGAGTTTGAACCAAAGACGAGGTCGGCGCGAGTGCCCGTCCATTTCGCCTTGCCGCTTGCCCGGTCGGTCGCCTCAAAGAGGGTTTCGTCTTCATTGGTTGAATGCCACTCGCAATCCATACCCAGCAGATTGACAAAGAAGTCATTGCTGAGCGTCTCCGGACGATCCGTAAAGACACCATGGGCCGAACTATCCGTATTGGCACCAAGGACACGCAGACCCCCGACAAGCACCGTCATCTGCGGCGCGGTCAAAGTCAAAAGCTGCGCCCGGTCCACCAAAATGGCTTCTGCCGGAATTGACATACGCACCTTTTGGAAGTTGCGGAAGCCATCCACTTTGGGTTCCAGCACAGAGAAGGACTCAACATCTGTTTGCTCTGCGGTGGCATCGCCCCGACCCGGTGTAAAGGGCACGGTAATATCAAAGCCGCCATCTTTGGCCGCCTTTTCAATCGCCACTGATCCTGCCAAAACGATGAGGTCCGCAAGCGAAACCTGAGTGCCGCCAGAAGCCGCACCATTGAACTCGCTCTGAATGCCTTCAAGGACACCCAGGACTTTCGCCAGCACCTCCGGCTGATTGACATCCCAGTCCTTCTGCGGAGCCAGGCGGATGCGGGCACCATTGGCGCCGCCGCGCATATCAGAGCCCCGGAAAGTCGAAGCCGAAGCCCAGGCGGTTGAGACCATTTCCGCGACCGATAGACCGGAAACCAGGATCTTTGCCTTCAGCGCGTCAATGTCACCGGCATCAATCCGCGAGCAGCTCTCTGCCGAAATCGGGTCCTGCCAGATGAGATCTTCACTGGGCACTTCCGAGCCAAGATAGCGCGCCTTGGGGCCCATATCCCGGTGCGTGAGCTTGAACCAGGCGCGGGCAAAGGCATCGGCAAACTGATCCGGATTTTCATGGAACCGCTTTGAGATCGGACCATAGATCGGGTCCATCCGCAGTGACATGTCAGCGGTGGTCATGATGGTCGTCACGCGCTTGGAGGCGTCTTCTGCGTCCGGCGCCAGATCCTTTTCATCCGGATTGACCGGCACCCATTGCCAGGCACCCGCCGGGCTCTTTTCAAGGTTCCAGTCATAGCCAAAGAGAACATCGAAATAGCCATTGTCCCACTTTGTCGGATGGGCGGTCCAGGCGCCTTCGATCCCACTGGTAATGGTATCCGAACCCTTGCCCGACCCAAAGGAACTCTTCCAGCCGAGCCCTTGTTCGACAATCGAAGCAGCTTCCGGTTCCCGGCCCACCAATGACGCATCACCGGCGCCATGGCTCTTGCCAAAGGTATGACCACCGGCGACCAGCGCAACGGTCTCTTCGTCGTTCATGGCCATCCGCGCAAAGGTTTCGCGAACATCGCGGCCAGAGGCGAGCACGTCCGGCTCCCCATTGGGTCCTTCCGGGTTCACGTAAATGAGGCCCATTTGCACAGCCGCCAGCGGATCTTCCAGATCACGCTCGCCAGTATAACGTTTGTCGCCGAGCCATTCGGCTTCCGACCCCCAATAGATATCTTCTTCCGGCGCCCAGATATCTTCACGGCCCCCGGCAAAGCCAAAGGTTTTAAAGCCCATGGATTCCATGGCGCAGTTGCCGGCCAGAATCATCAGATCCGCCCATGAAATATTGCGGCCGTATTTTTGCTTGATTGGCCACAAGAGACGCCGCGCCTTGTCCAGATTACCATTGTCTGGCCAGCTGTTGATCGGCGCAAAGCGCTGATTGCCCGTGCCCGCACCGCCGCGCCCATCACCCGTGCGATAGGTGCCTGCACTGTGCCAGGCCATGCGAATAAAAAGCGGGCCATAATGGCCGTAGTCCGCTGGCCACCAGTCCTGGCTGTTGGTCATCAGGTCATAAAGGTCCTGTTTGACCGCTTCAAGATCGAGACTCTTGAAAGCTTCCGCGTAATCAAAGTCGCCGCCCATGGGGTTCGACTGATCAGAATGTTGATCAAGGATTTTCAAATTAAGTTGATGAGGCCACCAGTCGTTATTGACTGTGCCGCCGCCCACGGCCGCTTTGTTGGCCGTATTGGAAAAGGGGCATTTACTTTGGTCTGCCATGATTTCTCCTCACATGTTGCAGAGGAGCCAGCGCTCCTATAACCACGCTTATCACTCAGAATTTAATTGGTGAAATGAGTTATAATTGTCAATCTGATCGATTTTTCCGATCTACAAGACAACAAGTCCACCACCGCCCTCCTCAGTGGCTTTTATCGGGGTCGCGCCAATCAAAACTTCTCCCTCCCCGCCCACGACGAACCACATGCCATTGACCCGAAAGGGGAAAGAGGCTTTTATCTGGGGACTGATTTTCTCGCATGGCGGTTGAAGGGGCCTGAAGCGAATTGGCGGATATTTTTGTCAGCTACTCCAGTCACGACCACGCTGAGGTCAAACCACTCGTCGAAATCCTTGAACAAAAAGGTTACTCCGTCTGGTGGGACAACGACCTGCGCGGTGGCTCACGATTCTCAGAAGAAATCGAAAGAGAGCTCGAACAAGCCAAAGCCGTCATCGTCGTCTGGACCAAGGAATCACGAAAGTCCCGGTGGGTGACAGATGAGGCGGATTGCGCACTTGCTGCCGCCAAGCTGATCCCCATAAAATTTGACGTTCTGGATGCCCCAATCGGATTTCGCCAAATCCAGACCATTGATTTTACGACATGGCAATTGGGCGAGGACAGTCACGCCTTAACAACCCTGGATCAGGCCATCCATTTTCATGTTTCACAAAACAAGGCCGCCGGCCGAACCGGGTCGCCCACCGGATCTGCAACCCCCGAGGCTTCCATCGCGGTTCTGCCTTTCGTGAATATGTCATCTGACCCGGAACAGGCGTTCTTTTCAGACGGTATCTCCGAAGAACTCCTCAATTTATTGGCCAAGATCGGTAATTTGAAAGTCACAGCCCGCACCTCGTCGTTTCAGTTCAAAGACAAGAACCTGTCGATCTCAACTATGGGCGAGATCCTTGGCGTGGCGCATGTGCTGGAAGGCTCGGTGCGCAAAGCCGGCAATCGGGTGCGTATCACAGCTCAGCTCATCAAAGTGGCCGACGACAGTCATCTCTGGTCAGAAACCTATGACCGGGTGCTTGAAGACGTCTTCGCCATTCAGGACGAAATCGCCGCCGCCATCGTGGATGCTTTAAAAGAGCGCATTGCCGTAAACCCGGTCGCGCCAGCCGTGACCCGCGCCCATTCCATTACGGCCTATGAAGAATATCTGCTTGGCCAGCAAAGCCTCAAGACCCGTACCGTCGCGAGCATCAAGGAGGCACATCGCCATTTCGAAATCTCCCTGCAGGCGGATTCAGAATTTGTCCCTTCATTAGTCGGTATGGCCGACGCCATTTTATTATCAAGCAACCACCCCATTTGTTATGGCACGCGCCCGGTTGAAGAGACTTTGATCGAAGCTCGGCCCTATCTCGAAAAGTCTGCCCGCCTGAACCCTAATTCCGACGAGTGCCTTCTCTCTTGGGCCCTCTACTTCTACATGGGCCACAATATGGCCGAAGCGCAAACCCATGTTGAAAAGGCCATCAGCATCAATGCCAATTGCGCCCGCGGCTATCGTTTGCTGGGCCTGATCCTGAAACGGGGCGCCAACCCGCGCGCACTGGTTGTCAGGTCCTTGCAAAAAGCCCTGAGCCTCGACCCCGTATCCGGCGTGGACCTTCTCAATCTCTTGGAAGAACTGCCCCAACGCATGCGCTATGACGAAGCACAACAACTGCTTGAACGTATTGAGGTCGTTGAGCCCAATTCAATGTTCAGTCAATGGGGCGCATTTCATATTGCATGGAACCGGGGCGAGCTTCGAAAATGCCTCAGTATCTGCCTTTCTAGGCTCAACGTCTTTAATAAAACGCAGTGGAGTACCTGCCTGCAAACGGTAATGACGGCTCTCGGCGATGGCCCAACCGTCGAACATCTTGACGCGGGCTCCGCCTTCAACATTTACACGCTCTTTGGCATGACCGAGGACGCCAATCGCATGGCCGCCGTTTTGCAGAATGAGGTTCCCGATGCAACGCCGACCATCCTTGCCTATTGGCATTTTCTAAATGATCGGATTGAGGCCGCCCACGAAATTCTAACCGAGCTGGAACCCCGAGAAACATCGGGATGGGGACCTTTGTTTGAAATTAACGAATTCTGCCTCGGCGCGATCACGCTTTGGGCCATTAAGGCGCGAAAGGGCGACGCCCCTGCCGCCGATGCCGACAAGCGCAGGCTCAAAGAAGTCTATTCGGTCTATCTGACCGACCACGAGGGCGTTCATCGCGGTACCCATTTTATTGGCGCCTGCATTTGTATGATGGATGGCGAACACGCCGTTGCCATCCGCGAAGCTCGGCAGTTTGCGCGCCAGGCGCCAGGCATGGCCAAGGTTTTGATCAATACCCCATTGCTCAAGCCGTTATGGCAGGAAGAAGAGTTCCAGGAACTTCAAGATCGGGATCGCACGCATTCAGAACGCGAGAAAGAAAAAGCGCAGCTCTCAGGCCTCCTCCCATTGAGCCCGGAAAACTTGGAACAAATAGACCGGAACTTTTCCAGCGAGACCACCTAAGAGATTTGGACCGCTCGCCCGTTTCGCTTTAGTCAGCCGTGGCCGGACTGATCTCACGAAGAATTTCGGTTATCTTCGTGGCCGGAAATCCGCTGACCTCGGCGTGTTGGCGAATGGCATCCTCATCTTCTGCCTGATAGATGCAAAACGTCTTATCTTCTGTCACATAGGAGTGCTCCCATTTGACAGTTCCCACCTTGGCAATGGCATCGTTCGATGTCTTGGCGGCCCCTTTCAGCTCTTCAGGCCCTGCCTCACCGATTTTGGGTAGATCCCTTTCGATCACAAACCTGCGCATTATTCCCTCCAGCGCTCTTTCAAGAAGATTTAGTCAGCATAAAGATTCATCGATCTATATACAATTGGAATCAAAGGGCCCCTGCGGGCTGCGAGACGCCCTGCCGCCCATTTTGTTCTTGAGCTATCATTCCGCAGAAAGGCAATGCTATACTTCCTGAAATGATCCGCGCCAAAGGGGGCCCTTAATGTGTTTTTCCGCTGAAGCCAGTTTTGCCCTGAGCGCCGGCCTTGCCGCCGTTGGCGTGATGTCTCTTCGCCAGGCTAAAAGCCCGGAGGAAAAGCCTATTTTGGCAATCCCTTTGATTTTCGCGGCCCAGCAATTCACAGAAGGCGTGCTTTGGCTGCAGCTTGGCACGGGTCAAATTGGCTTTTTGCGCGATCTCTCCACGCACGGCTTTTTATTCTTCGCGCAGATCATATGGCCAGCCCTGGTCGCACCGGCCGTTCGGCGTGTCGAGACAGAGCCTCAAAGGAGCCGGGTCATGAAGTGGCTCACTCCTTATGGATATCTGATTGCCGCGCTTCTTCTCCTACGAATGATCATCTGGCCCTATAGCGCAGAAATTGTCGGTCACTCCATCCGCTATGAATCAGACTTCAAAACCAACGATTGGCTCGTGGTTTTCTATGCCGTCGCGGTCATCCTGCCGCTTCTCCTGTCAAGTCGCCGAACGCTGGTTGCCTTTGGCGCTCTGGTCGCCGTGTCATTTGCAATCTCGCAATACTTCTTCTTCCAGGCCCTGATTTCCGTCTGGTGTTTCTTTGCCGCCGCTTTGAGCACGCTCATCTTCTTCTACGCGCGACAAACAGTCAGGCAAAACCCTGCAAGTGCATCGCCGCCGCTTTAAGATGCTCACCCGCACCCCATTGACCCGCCTCCCAAAACCCGGTCTTATTTGCCAGAGAGTCGCGAGGAAAACCTAAAAGGCTTCAAGAAATTGGCCGATATATTTGTCAGCTATGCCAGCGAAGACCGTGCGCGTATCCAGCAGCTCGTTACAGAGATCGAGGGCGCGGGATTTTCGGTTTGGTGGGATCGTGAAATTCGCGGGGGCAGCCGTTTCTCTGCCGAAATTGAGAAAGAATTGAAGCAAGCTCGCGTTGTTCTCGTCGCCTGGTCCCCTGCAGCCATCACATCCCGCTGGGTCGCAGATGAGGCAGACCTAGGCCTTCAACTGGGCAAGCTTGTGCCGCTTTCCTTTGACAATGTGCCGGCGCCCATCGGTTTCCGGCAGATCCAAACCATTGATTTCTCCCGGTGGCAGGAAGACACGCAAACCTCCTGTCTCGACGAACTCCTGAAGGCCCTTCAAAGCTTCGTCTCTCCGCAAGCGGAAACAGAGATCAAAAACGCCGCAGAAAGCGCATCCATTGCCGTCCTTCCTTTCGTCAATATGTCTTCAGATCCGGAACAGGCCTATTTTTCCGAAGGAATTGCCGAGGAGCTTCTAAACCTTCTCGCCAAGCTCGGCGACTTGCATGTGGCCGCGCGCACTTCTTCCTTCGCCTTAAGGGATACGAAAAAATCCACCCAGGAGATCGGATCCCTATTAGGCGTTGCCCATATTCTGGAGGGGAGCGTGCGAAAGGCGGGCAACCGGGTTCGCATTACCGCTCAACTTATCAAGGCTTCGTCCGGCTTTCATTTATGGTCGGAAACTTACGACAGAACTTTAGATGACATCTTTGCGGTTCAAGACGAGATCGCCGCTGCCATCGTGGAGGCTCTCAAAGGCCATATCCTGAGTGCAAAAGAGCTTGCCACCACCCAATCTGAACGTAGCGACAATGTCGAGGCTTATGATCATTACCTTAAAGGTCATTTCCTGATTCAAGGCACCAACCTTGAAGTCATCAACAGGGGCCTTGATGAGCTTCGTGCCGCTATTCGCCTGGATCCCGGCTTTGCCCTCCCTTATGCGGATATAAGCGATGCCCTGTCGCAGCTTTACAGCTACGGCAACTACCAGAATGATGCCGTATTGGCCGAAGCTCGTGATGCCGCCTTTACCGCTGTGCGCTTGGCGCCGGATCTGGCCGAGGCTCATAGCGCCATCGCCTCGGTCCATGAATTTATCACCCTCGACTGGCGCGCCACAGATGCCGCCTATGAGAAAGCCATCTCTTTATCTTCCTTAAGTCCAGTGCCCTTTCACCGCTATGCGGAATTTCTCTGGATGACCCTGCGCCTGGACAAGGCCCGCGAGATGGCGCGCCGCGCCATTGAAGTTGATCCGCTGGATGGCAATGCCATGCATGCGGTCGGCATCACCGCGCTCATGAGCGGTCACTTTCGCACCGCTGCCGAGGCCTTCGGAAAATGGAACAGCCTTTATCCGGACAGTATTTGGGCCTATGTCAAACACGGGGTTGCGCTCGCCCAGAGCGGCCAGTCGGATGCGGCGCGCGAACAATTGGGGCGCGCCAAAGATCTGCGTCCGGACTATCCGACACCGCTCCTTGACAGCTGGATATCCTGGGGCTTCCAGCTTTGTGGGGACGAGGATTTTTTCAGTATCGCCAAGAAGGCCATTCAATCCAATACCACGTCCACAAAGAGCCAGCTGGAGAGTGCGCTCTTCTGGATCCATATGCTGGATGCAGATGACGAGGCTCTCTTGGCTTTGATGAAAGAGATGATCCGCACCCGCCACCCACATGGGTGTCTGGTCCGATATCCCCTCTTGGACTATCTGAAATTTCCGGTCACCCCCAGATTGAAGGCGCGGGAGGATTATTGGGATTTCCTCAAAACCCTTGATCTGCCGCCTTCTTCCCTGGCGGCAGACCCGCGCGAGAACACAGCCTAGCTGAGAAGGGGATCAAGGCGCTGTTTGATAATCGCTTCGGCATCCGCCACGATCCGGTCGATGAGTTCCTTGACCGTCGGAATGTCGTGGATCAGCCCCTGCACCATACCCGCTGACCAGATGCCGCCATCGGGATCACCGTCCTGCATAGCCTTGCGGCCGCGCACGCCCGCGACCAGATGCTGAATGTCTTCGAACTTGGCCCCGCCTTGTCTCTCAATATCGACCACTTCGTCGCTGACGGCATTTTTCATCACCCGCGCCGTATTGTGCAACGTGCGGAAGATAAGCTTGGTCTGCCGTTCATCATTTTCCACCATGCGCTGTTTGAAAGCTTCGTGGATCGGCGCTTCTTTGGTCACGCAGAACCGCGTCCCCATATTGATACCGTCCGCCCCCAAGGCGAGCGCCGCCGCCAGGCCCCGCCCGTCCGCAAAACCGCCGGATGCCAGCATCGGCACCTTCACCTTGTCGGCCGCCGCCGGGATCAAAATAAGACCCGGAATATCATCCTCGCCCGGGTGGCCCGCACATTCAAAGCCGTCAATCGAGATGGCATCAACGCCCATCCGCTCTGCCGAAAGCGCATGTCGCACCGCCGTGCATTTGTGAATGACCTTGATGTCGTGTTGCTTGAAGTGATCCACATGTTCTTGCGGCTTATAGCCGGCGGTCTCGACAATCTTGATACCGCCCTCGATAATCGCCTGCCGATATTCCGCATAGGGCGGCGGGGTAATCGCGGGCAAAAGGGTCAGATTGACCCCAAAGGGCTTGTCCGTCATCTCTTTGGTGCGCGCGATCTCCTTGGCGAGATCCTCCGGCGTCGGCTGCGTCAGCGCGGTCAAAAACCCGAGCCCGCCAGCGTTTGCTACCGGCGCCACCATCTCCGCATAGCCGACCCACTGCATGCCGCCCTGCACAATCGGATGTTCAATGCCAAAGGTCTCTGTAAAACGTGTTTTTAATGCCATGATGTCCTCCCAAGGCTTGAGCCCTCATGACGTTGCATGGAGCTTCCTTTTTCTTTTGCTCAGAGATTATAGGGAGACTTTAGGGTTTGTCACTCAAAGACCATAAGAAACCAGCCGGACCTTGAGGTGAGCGTCCATTAAACCCTATACTTGATACACAGTTGAAGGGGACACATATGTTACTGCGACGGTTTATGGATCACGTCACACAGCAGAACTGGACGGCCGCCGTCCTGGATTTCACCATTGTGGTCGCGGGCATCTTCGTCGGCCTTCAGGTCAATAGCTGGAATGACGCGCGCCTGGAGCGCAATCTGGAAACGCGGTACCTGGAGCGGCTTCATCAGGAGCTCGAAAACGACATTGCACATTTCGAGTTCGGCCAGAAACTGGTAAACGAGCGTCGCGCGCAGATTGAGCTTCTCTATCAGATCATTGAAGCGCCCCACTTGGCCCAAAGCAATCAACGCGCCTTTGTCGAGGCCATTGAGAAGGCCGCCTGGAAGTCTTATTTGCCGATCAACCGCACGGTCTATTCAGAGCTTGTCAACACCGGCAACATGATCCTCATCGAGTCTGAAGATTTGAGAGAAGGTCTGTCCGCCTATTATTCAGAAATTGACCATTGGGAACTGGTGATTGATGCAACCGGTGCCCAGCAACATTATGTCCACGAGACCGCCGGGGTTTTAAACAAGGACATCCTGATCCTGATTGAAAACAACGACAGCACATGGGGGCAGCCGGAAGGGTTTCAATTGGACCCGGCTCAAATCGAGACCGTCGCTGAAGATTTCATCTCCCGCCCCGAAGCCATAAAATGGCTGCCGCGCATTTACCAGCAACATACATTGGTTAGCAACGTGCTGGAGCAGCATTCAAAGCGGGCGTCAGATCTGCTTTCTGAAATTGAACAGAAGCTTCAGGAGCGCCATTGATCGGCAGGGACGGGGCTCAGTCCAAAGCGCGCAGCCGGTCATCGATCTTTTGGGTCGTCTCATAGATCGCGAATTGAACACTGAGCCAATCACAGTGGATGTCGACGGCTTCAATGACACCGTTGCGAAGCCTGCGATCGGCCGCCAGACAAGAAGACCTGTCTTCAGACGAATGCCTTGCCCAATTTCAGATTCTTTTGTAGCAGAAATTGTGCAAGCTTATCCTGAGCGCAATGTCGGATTTGGCGAATTAACAAAGGGGACCCGCCATGAACATAGAAACAGCCTACTTTATCGCCCAAATCGTAGCCGCTTTGGCGATCATCGGGTCCTTAGGTTACGCCATCGCTCAGATCAAAATTAACAACCGCCTGATGAAGATCCAATTGTCTCATGCCACGGTCACCGGAATTGCCAGCTACAACCAATCCCTCGGCTTGGATAAGCAGGCCGCGCGTGTTTGGCGCAAGGGCTTAAAAGGAGACAGCGACCTGGATGAGGATGAGTGGATGCAGTTCAATCTTCTCTGCGCGTCAGCGTTTAATGGCTACGAGAGTCATTTGGTGCTGGAACAAGAAGGGCTTATCAACCCCGATCTGGCACATCGATACCACACCCAGCTCGAACACATTGTCTCACGCCCCGGCATCATGAATTGGTGGTCCAAACAACGAGATAATTTCAGCCAGAATTTCCGAGATGAAGTCGACACCCTCATCGCAATCGCAATCCGGCATGCGGATTGATCAGGGTGTTATCAGCCCGGCGTAAGGGAGAGGAAGGGGTATTTAGTCGTCAAATCCGACAAATGTCGCTGCCTCATCCACCTCTTTGCGCGTCGAGACCACCGCATTGGCCGGAAATCTTTCGTCCGGCCAGCCAAGCGCCACCGCCTTCATGATCACCTGGTCCTCGGCAATGCCCGCATGCTCGCGCACCACTGGCGACTGCATGATCCCCTGGCTGTTGATCACCGCGCCAAGCCCGCGCGACCAGGCCGCATTGACCAGCGCCGTGGTCACCGCGCCGCAGTCAAAGGGCGTGTCATCACTGCCAGCAAGTTCTTTGTCATAGGTGATGATCACACAGACCGGCGCGTCAAACTGACGAAAGCCCCTGAGCACCCAGTCGAGCCGCCCTTCCTTATCCTCACGTTCAATGCCCATGGCGCCGAAGAGCTGCTTGGCGACTCCGATCTGGCGTTCACGGTGCTTGCCGGCAAAGGGCTCACCAATGCGAAACTCACGCGAATGCGGCACACCAGCCAGATTCCGCTCCGTGTTCCCGGCGCGAATGCGGTCCAATGGTTCGCCAGTAATCACATAAAAATTCCAGGGCTGCGTGTTCATCGACGAGGGCGCGCGCATGGCCAGTTTAAGGATCTCCTCGATCAATTCTTTGGGAACCGGCTCCGGCTTATAGCCTCGAATGCTACGCCGCCCCATAATGACGTCATCAAATTCCATGTCTCACTCCCGAATGTTTTGTTTTCTTTAGGGGTACCGGGTTTTGGTCCTGAGCGCAAACCCGTAGAATGGCTCTCACCCAAACACGCGCTTCGTCAACATGTCTTCCAGCCCGAAGCAGGAATTTCTCTCCGACGGCATATCACAGGAGCATCTCAATCTCCTTACCAAGTTCTCTGAGCTCACCGCCAACACCCCCACATCCCAAATGGTCACCAGGGGGCGATGAAAAAGGGGAGTGACCAGGGCGATTGAGATGCCTATTTACTCAATCTCTTGTCGGATCGGCGCATAGTCATCATCTCGAATTTCCTGAACGATCTTTTGGGCCTCGTCAGGGTCTACCCCCAGAGAGGTCAGAGCAATGGAGCCAAGTTGAATGCTGGCTTCCAGGGATTCAGGGACGGCCTCTGTCGCGCCTTTGGCAACAAGCTTACTGCCATGCACCAGATCCCGCGCGCGGGTGAATATTCGAATTTCGGGCGCCACCTCCCGCGCTGCGGAAATGATCCTTTCCAGCGAAGCGGGCTGATCGATCGACACAATCAGAGCCCTGGCACGCTCAATCCCGACCGCGCGCAAGATGGCGGCAAGGCTGGCATCACCATAATAAATGTCAAACCCCGAGGTCCGGCAGTTCGAAACCCGGTTGGCATCAAGGTCCAGCGCAACGCATTTGAAATCAGCGGTTCGAAGCAACAAAGCCACCACCTGCCCGACACGCCCAAAACCGGCGATAATGATGTGCCCCGACTGATCTGCAACGCTTTGGGTCCCGGGCTCTAAGTCTCTGTGCAGCTTCTTTTCAAATAGTTCCGCCAGCCTCTGACCCGCCATGGCCGCAAAGGGTGTCGACACCATGGTCAGCGCGACCACGGTCAACAAAAACTGAACCATTTGATCGGTCAGAAGCCCCAAGGCGCCGGCGGCCAAGAACAGGACAAAACCAAATTCACCCCCTTGCGACAGGATAAATCCGGTTCGAATAGCCAGGGCCACCGGTTGCTTGAACAGCAGCGTCAACCCCCCGGTCAGAAACATCTTGAAAATCAGCAGAGCAAAGACCGCCGCCAGAATCTCTAAAGAGTTATTCACAATAAAGGCAGGATCAATGGACATGCCCACGGTCATGAAAAACAACCCCAGAAGGATGCCCTTAAAGGGATGGATATCCGATTCAATTTGATGGCGATATTCAGTTTCCGACAACAAGATGCCTGCAAGAAAGGCCCCCAAGACCATCGAGATATCGAACAAGCTGAGCACCCAGCCCGCCCCCAGGATCACCAAAAGCGTCGTGGCGACGAAGAGCTCGCTATTGTCCGTCCCCGCAATAAGCTTGTAGAGCGGCCTGAGGAGTAGCCGGCCGACGAAGGCCATGCAGGTCAAAGCCACAGCCGCCTCCAGAATAGCCATGCCGAGGACACTCCAAAAGGCGCCGTGATCGCCGCCCAGCAGGGTCACAAGCATGAGCAGAGGCACAATGGCCAGGTCCTGGAACAGCAGAACCGCCAGGGCCGTTTGGCCATAGGGCGTGGATCTTTCCCCCCTCTCCCCAAGCAGCTGCAGAACAAAGGCCGTGGACGAAAGGGCTAACCCTCCGCCAATGATGATCGCCCCCTCCCGGCTGACCCCAAGCGCGGCGACAACCCCAGCAATGGCAACGGCCGTTATCAGAACCTGAAGACCACCCAGTCCAAAGACCTGCAGCGCCATACTTCGCAATTTCGCAAAGGAAAATTCAAGGCCGATCGTAAACAGGAGAAAAATCACCCCAAGCTCGGCCAATATATGCGTGCTGTCAGAGTCGTGGATCAGCGCAAGCCCATAAGGTCCGATCAAGGCCCCGGCGATCAAATAGCCAATAATGGGACTGGTCCTAAGTCGCTGAATAGCCGTTACCACCCCGACGGCGGCAAGCAGGAAAATGAGAACTTCGACAAAGGGAGCGGTTTGATGCAAAGCGATCTCGGTATCTGGATACTGACATTTGTCATTTTTTGGCCTGGGGGCCTGGGGGCCTGGGGATCAGTGACCCCAGGCCTGATCGATTGATAACTTGAATCCGGCCAACAATCCACCATATCTGAAACTGCTCTTGTCGGCTTGATAGCCTGAACATTCACCCAAAAGAGTCGTGTCTTTGATTAACTCCCTAAGGCCGTGATGGCATGAAAAGATTTCGCAATATCCTGCTGGTGATGGAAGCCACCAACGCCTCACCAAATGCTGTTCAGGCCGCAACGGAACTGGCAGTGACAAACAGCGCCGAGCTGACGGTATTGGTGGTGTTGCAAGAGCTGCCCGGATACCTTCAACGACTGGCGCCGCCCTCCCTGATCGCATCGAAAGATCTGGAGGTCGAGAACTTCATGGCTGCCTTGACCAAAACCTTTTCAGACAAAGTCAATGTCACCATCAAGAAGGTTAAAGGAAAGCCCTTCGTCGAGGTCATCAGAGAGGTTTTCAAATACCGCATAGACCTTGTCATCAAGTCCGCCGATCCAGAGAGCGGCCTGCGCGCTCTTCTCCTCGGAGCAACGGACATACATATCCTGCGCAAATGCCCCTGTCCCGTCTGGTTGGTCAAGGAAGGGACCGACTTCAAGATTGAAAGAATTTTAGCCGCGGTTGATTTTAGTGAAATTGACCCACAGTCTGACAAAGGCTCTGAACCGCTCAACCGAAAAATTTTGGAACTGTCCGGCAGTCTCTCACAAAGACATGACGCCGAGCTGCATGTTGTTCATGCTTGGGAGGCCATCGGCGAAGACCTCATGAAGAGCACCCGTGTTCATTCAACGGACGAAGAAATCGAAACCTACCTCAAGGCCAACCGTGAATTACACGAGACCTGGCTGGGTCAATTGCTTGAGAAAGCGCAAGACTGGATGCCTGAGCAGGATTTTTCGCGCACAAGCACAAAGCGTCACTTACCCAAGGGAGATGCAGGGACCGAGCTGCCTCGGGTTGCCAAAGAAATCAAAGCCGACCTCATCGTGATGGGAACCCTTGCCCGAACCGGCCTTCCCGGCGTGTTGATGGGCAATACGGCAGAGACGGTCCTCAACGCGATCGAGTGTTCCGTTCTTGCCATCAAACCGGACGGTTTTAAAAGCCCCCTCCGGTTCAGCTAACCTTGGTCCGGCGCGCCTGAGCGGACCAAATCACACGTTGAGCGACTTTTTCATCCTGTCAAACCGCATCTGACCTGCACTACGCCGCAACAGCTGAACGTCTCCGACGCGCCGGGCGTGGCCGCGGTTTCGCAGGGTCAAAAGATTTGCCGCCGCCCTGGGACGCAGCACCGCGGTGCTTGCCCGCATGCCTTTTCGGTTTGCGAGATGTGTTCCCGGCGCCCCGTTGCCCCGTCTTGGGTTTCTTCGGAATTGTGGCCATAAATGGCCGATGTTCAGCATCAACCAGAGGGCGTTTGATCAGATTTTCAATGTCACGCAGGTACGGACGCTCATCCGGCGCACAGAAAGAAATTGCCACACCTTCCGTTCCGGCGCGCGCGGTGCGGCCAATTCGGTGTACATAGCTTTCAGGTTCATTGGGAAGTTCAAAATTAATCACATGGCTGATGCCATCGATATCAATCCCGCGCGCCGCAATATCAGTTGCCACCAACACCCGGGTTTTGCCATCACGGAAATTTTTCAAGGCCTTCTGACGGGCGCCTTGAGACTTGTTGCCGTGAATTGCTTCGGCGGTTACGTCATTCTTTGTCAGCACCTCTGCAACACGATTGGCGCGGTGCTTGGTTCGGGTAAACACAATAACCCGCGACAAAGCTTTGTCTTCGAGAACCGTCAACATAAGCGAGAACTTATCAACGCTATTCGGGAAATAGACAAATTGTTCAATACGCTCGACTGTGACCGCTTTTGGAGAAATCTCAACTTTGATCGGATCACTTAAGAGATTTCGAGCCAGACGCTCAATGTCCCGCGGCATGGTCGCTGACAAGAGAACAGACTGCCGTTTCTCGGGCAGCAGTGCGATGATCTTTCGGATATCATGGATAAAGCCCATGTCGAGCATGCGGTCGGCCTCATCAAGAACAAGCGTCTCTAGCTTGTCGAGATAGATATGACCATTACGCACTAAATCAAGCAGCCGACCCGGTGTGGCGACCAGCACATGGACGCCGCGCACAGATTTTTGAATTTGCGGGCCTTGTCCAACGCCGCCAAAAATCACCGCATGACGCAAGTGAAGGTTTTGACCATAAGTCGCCACGGCTTCACCGATCTGAATGGCGAGCTCCCTTGTTGGCGCCAGGATCAATGCCTGGGGTCGCCGGGAGACAGCCTTTGTCGGTTTGGCAGAAAGTCTTTGAAGAATAGGCAGCACAAAAGCTGCCGTTTTACCTGTCCCGGTCTGAGCAACCCCAAGCAGGTCGCGCCCCTCAAGGAGCGGCGGGATGGCTTGCGATTGAATAGGCGTCGGGCTTTCGTAGTTTTCCTTGTGCAAAGCGTTAAGGAGTTCGTTTCCGAGACCAAGCTCGGCAAAATTAGAATTTGTCATTTAGGTTTAATTTCCAATTGTCTCGCGCGCACAACAGCGTGCGGCAACGACCGCTCTAAACTGCGGTCTGTTATCAGGGCGTCATGTTCCATGCGCACCTGGAGGAGACTGTGTGGGAGTAATGGGAAGGTCAGGATCAAACGGATTATTGAAAACACGCTTTTGCGCAATCCTGACGAGCTGCTGCGGTATGTATAGCGCTGGAGGTGGAATGTCAAGCTGCCTGTAAATTGGCCGTGGCAGGGGTATGGCCAACGTCTTGGTTTTCCATTTGGCCTGTTGTCATAACTGCCAATCCCATCAGACGCGGAACGGAAGGTCGCCCCGCACCCCATAACCCATTGACCGAAAGGCCAAAACCCGATCTTATTTGAGGGTCAGGAATTCAAGGGAACGCCAGAAGGGTCGCGAAGAACTTGGCCGATATTTTTGTCAGTTACGCCAGCGAGGATCGCGCGCGCATTGAGCCCCTTGTGGCCGAGCTCGAGGGCGCCGGCTATTCCGTCTGGTGGGACCGGCAGCTCAAAGGCGGCACAAGATTTTCCTCAGAAATCGAGACCGAGGTGCGCCACGCCCGTGTCGTGCTGGTGGCCTGGTCGCCGAACGCGATCAAATCCCGTTGGGTTGCCGACGAAGCGGACCTGGCGCTGGAAACCGGTAACCTGCTACCGATCTCGCTGGACGGCATTCGTTCGCCCATGGGCTTTCGGCAGCTTCAGACCATCGACTTCTCCGGCTGGTCCGGCGGCAAGGCCCCTTGCATCAATGACCTCCTGCAAGCGCTCGACCATCATCTGACCTCCGGTCGGCTCACCCCCAATGAAGCGATCTCATTGCCGAAGTCGGGCAAGACCAAGTCAGACGCTTCCATCGCCGTCCTGCCTTTCGTCAATATGTCATCGGATCCGGAGCAGGAGTTTTTCTCCGACGGCATTTCCGAGGAACTGCTCAATCTGCTCTCCAAAATCAAGGAGATGACCGTCATTGCCCGCACCTCGTCCTTTGCTTTCAAAGGCACCGACAAGTCTGTCGCTGAGATCGGTGAGCTTCTGCAGGTCGCCTATGTTCTGGAGGGCTCGGTCCGCAAAGCCGGCAACCGGGTACGCATCACCGCCCAGCTGATTGAAACCGGCAACTCTTCGCACCTTTGGTCCGATACCTACGACCGCACCCTTGATGACATCTTCGCCGTGCAAGACGAGATCTCCGCCGCCATTGTCGCCGAACTGAAAGATCACATCCTAGGTGGCGGCACCATGCAGGCACCGCAATCGGCCCGCAGTGCCAGCGTCGGCGCCTATGAGCATTATATGCTGGGTCAACAGTTTCTGAGGAAACGCACGCGGGAAGATATAGAATCGGGCAAACAGCACTTTGAGGCCGCTCTAATATCCGACCCGGACTATGCGCCTGCAATTATCGGATTGGCCGATGCCATGCTGCTTCTCTCCGACGATGGCTCCTGTTATGGCCGGACCCCTTTGAAAGAAGCTTTGGCCGCCGCCTGGCCTCTTCTGGAAAAGGCACAAGGTCTCGACCCCACTGCCGCTGAGGTACATGGAATTTGGAGCTTGTATTACATGCTGAACGGCGATCTGGCAAAAGCCCAGACCTCAGCTGAAATGGCGATCAACCTCAATCCGAATTACTCGCGTGGTTACAATCTTTTAACTCAGGCCCATAAAATGGGCGGGGATCCTTCGGCACCGGTCTTTTCGAGTGCGCGCAAGGCACTCGAGCGAGACCCGGTCTCCTTGCTCGCCCTTACGAGTGTCTTTAATGAACACCTGTACCGTCAGAATTGGGACGACGCCAACGCCACTCTCCGCCAGCTGGAGGCATCCCATCCTGGATCCCTGTTTATTGATTATTGTCGATCACTCATCGCCATGCATAAGGGACACTATGCGCAGGCGATGACCCTGCAGCTGAATTTGGAAGCGCTGACCGCAAATGCCGTTGCGCTCTATTACACCCAGGCCCTTGCTGGCATGCTTGGATATATCGCCGTCTTCGAAGAATTTGATCCAGTTATGGCGTTGTCATTATACACGCTAGCTGGAGATGAGAGTGCAGCACGGCGTCTTTGCCAGCAAATCGAAGCCCGGGAGGGGGCTGCGAAAAACCATGAAATCGCGCTCACTCTGGCCGACTGGAAGGCCCGCGAAGGGGAGTACCAGGAAGCCCTCGACCTGCTCATGTACTTTGACGACCCCGACCCTGACGGCTGGGGACCAAACTATGACATTGGGGCAAGCTGCAATGGCGCGACCCTGTCTCTCTATCTAAGCCGAAAGCTTGGGAAGCGGGCGCGTGCTGCTCTCATCCTGGATAAACTGAAATACATCCACCAGACACTTCTTGCCGACCCGGACGGTATCTATTTTACGACGGACTATCTAAGCGCATGCATTGCAATGGCGGAAGGAAACAAAGAAGCCGCCCTGGAAGCATTGGAAGATCAGTGGGCACGCTCCCACTGGATATTTTCCCAATTGATCGCGGATGTCATTTTTGAAGAACTTCAGGACGATCCAAGGTACAAAGCGCTGCTGGAGCAGTCAGATGCCCACCTCGCTGCAGAACGCAAAGCCGCCGAAGACGCCGGTCTCCTGCCGGTCCCGGAAGAGCTGATGGCAAGTTTAAGAGAAGACTGAAAGCCGGTGCCGCTTAAGGGGGCTTTCCGGCGCCCCTGCCTGGCAGCCGCAGAGCCGCCACCTGACTACGCCCCGCCAACAAAAAAGAGAAACACTCCCATGATCCCTGCAGACGAAACCTTCAACGGCACCTGGCCTTACAAACCGCATTTTTCAAATGTAAACGGCTTTAAACAGCATTATGTGGATGAAGGCCCACGGGAGGGCGAGGTGGTGGTCTGTCTCCACGGCGAGCCCACTTGGGGCTATCTCTATCGCAACTTCATTAAAGAGCTGTCGAAGCATTATCGCGTTGTCGTGCCCGACCATATGGGCTTTGGCAAAAGCGAAACCCCTCAGGACAAGGTCTACACACTCAAGACCCACACCGAAAACTTGATCCGTCTGATCGAGGACCTGGACTTGAAGGACATCACAATGATCGGTCAAGACTGGGGCGGTCCGATCATGGGCGCTTTCACCATTCGCTGTCCGGAACGCATCAAGCGCGTCGTATTGATGAACACGCTCTTTGGCTACGGCGGTTTGCCACCCAGAGAAGAAAAGACGCCTTGGTTTCAGTGGATCGAAAAGCACGAAAAAGCCGGAACCCTCGAGGGTATCGTCGGCGAACTCGGCTCCACAGTTCTCTCGGTCATGAAAATTGTTGGCTTCAACAATTCCGCCGCCGTCGACCAGACCTGGATTGACGCCTACTCTGCGCCCTTCCCGGACCGCGCTTCCTGCAAGGGCGCGATTGAGTTTCCGCTCGATGTTCACTATGGCCGCATCCGAGATTACATTATGGCCGGACTGACGGAAGGAAACTTGGAGGCCCTGAAATCAAAACCCGCCATGCTGGTCTACGGCATGGATGACCGCGCGATAGATCCGGAAACGGCGATCGCCGATTTCTCAGCGATTTATCCGGACGCGCCCGTGACACGCCTTAAAGGTGTCAGCCACTTCTGCCAGGAAGACGCATCGCACATCATCATTCCCATGATACATCAATTCATGCAGATGACGTGAGGCCAGCAACAAAGAAAAACCGCGGCTTCCGCACTTCTTTTATCGTCATGGAAATGGTGCCGCTGAGTGGACTAGGGTCCACCGACATGACGCATTACGAATGTGAAATTCAGGCCATCTGGGTTTCGATCAGGATCGCGCCAAATCAACCAGTTTCAATCGAAACTTGGAAACTCAGAATTTGCCTGGCGAGTAACAAGACTTCAAATTCGAATTTCCCGATCTCCGTATTGGATCTGCTCAATGATCGTGTTTTTGTAGTCGTCTGCTAGGTCAGAGTTGCCTAACTCCCTGGCAGCCTTTTCCGCGCCTATCAGCGCGTTGAGGCGATTTGGTGAGGATTTTAGAACTGTCCTGTATGCCTCCAGTGCCGCTTCGTGATGACCAAATTCAAAGAGAAGGTCCGCAAGCAATTCCCGGGCGGGTAAGACCTCACCCGGGGTTACAGGGTGCTTGTCTACAGCATCCTCCTTGTCCGCAGCTTTCTCAGCAAGAGCAATAGCCGCCTGCTCATTACCTTTGCCCGCTTCGATCCAGGAATTGAGGGCATCTATCTGAACATCCACTTCCTCGCGCCAGTAAGGAAGCGTCGCAGGTGGCAGATCGTCTCTTATTTTTCTCAGGGTTTCCAGTTCTTGCAGAGCTGTGTCCGGCTGCCCGCTTCGAGCCGCGCCAATGCCTTTGGTGAAGTGATGAATGGACTTCGCCCACAGAAAATTGTCCCACGGAAAGTCGGCATGAATAAGTTCAAGTTCACTCGCTTCGACCCACTGTCTTCTCTCCAGCGCATAGCGAGACGGTGAAGATGCAAATGTGAATGCGACCTTGAAATTCTCTGGATAGGCATGCTCGATACCTTGGATCTTTTTGAGCAGTTCCGCAGCCTCTGCGTCCCGTCCAGTTTGCAACATTGCATACATTAGATAATCAATACTGTGTAATCCCTCGTCATAGAGACCTGGAAGATTTGCGGTAACAGTATATTCCTCTGCAGACTTCGTAGAATCATGATTTGAAGCAAGTGAGAGCTCCCAAAGCCCCAGTCTCGTAAAGATATGTGAGGGCATATGTTGAGCGTGAGCAGAGTCTGGGGCGGCCTTGGCATAGGTTTTGGCCTCCTCAAGTGCATTTTGGGCAAGGCCCGGATAGTCGTAACTGTGGATTATATAGTGCAAAACACCGGGGTGCGTCGGGTACTGCCTGCCAATTTCCTTGAGTGCTTTCCCGGCTCTGTTTTGAACAGAATAGGTCTTGTCGTGTGGGTCTGCTGTCGCTAGCAAAGCGAGCGCATGGAAGATCTTGGCTTCAACATCATCAGGATAATTGGACTGCAAACTGTCCATGGCAGCTTCATACCTTAACACTCTCTGGCGATGGCTTTGAGGGTCATTGCTGGAATAGAATTCCTGGAGGGCGCCCAAATAGGCTTTCTCTCTTGGACTTGCCTCCATCGCGATAGCCTCATCAAGAAGTGAGGCGCCAAGATCGAGATCCGCGTTCGAAGGAGGCGCCCACAAGGGGTGCCATAGGCTCATTGCAATGCCCCACTTCGCAATTGCGCAGCTTGGGTCCGTCGTTGTTATATTGGAAAACACCCGAAGCGTCTCCGGGTATTCAAAGGAGTGCAGGAGAGTGATGCCTGTGTTCAAGTCGTCTTGAACCTGTGCCGAGCATGTGTTGGAGAACTGCACCAACATCGGCTGATCGGCTTCTGTCTTGCCAACAGATGCCTCATGCTCTGAACGTTCGGCTTCGATGCTCTGCGGGCTCTGAGCGACCTGGTCGCAACCACCTACCAGAGAAATTGCGGCAAACGCCACAAGTGAAATTCCAAACTTTGATGGATTTGCCATTCTCGTCACCCCTTCGCACGATATCGCAGCTTAAAGGATAACACATTTTTACCGGACCTTCGTGTTATTCACAGGAAGAGCTCATAACCCGCGGCTCTCCGCGCTTCTTTTTATGTAAGAATTATGGTGCCGCTGAGTGGACTCGAACCACCGACCCACGCATTACGAATGCGTTGCTCTACCAACTGAGCTACAGCGGCTAGGGGAGCAAAAGTAGCCCTATCTACTTCTGCCCGCCTCACATTGCAAGATTAGATTTCAGCGGCGACGGAGGCAAAATAGCTCTCCGGCGAGGCGCTTTCGCTGAGTTTTCCGCCCTCAATTACCAAAAACCGGTTGCCGGTCTCCCGCGCGAACGTCCGGTCGTGGGTGACCAGCACCGAGCCGGCACCGCGTGACTTGATCTCGTCGGCCAACATCTCCTGACCGGCGATATCCACATGGTTCGTCGGCTCATCAAGCAGGTAGAAATTGGGTGCCTCAAACCTGAGCGCCAGGAGGGCCACCCGTGCCCGCTGTCCCCAGGAGAGGAGCCGCATCGGCTTTGTCTGCCAGTCAAACGAGATGCCCGCACTGGCAAGCGCCGCATGACAGCGCGCGTCGCTCTCCCCGCGATGGGCCACATGCTCAAACGAGCTCACGTCCGGCGGCACATCGGAAAGTGCCTGATCGAGATAGCCTGTGTTAAGCGAGGGGGTCACGCGGATGCCGGGGATCTCTTCCCCCGCCACCAGCGCCCGGCGCAAGAGGCGGACGAAGGTCGACTTGCCGCAGCCGTTGTGTCCGAGCAGCACGAGCCGGTCCCCTTGCGCAATATCAAGTGCCGGCACCTTAAAGAGCAGCCGCCCGTCCGGTGTCGCGACCTCAAGGTTTTCGACCCGCACCAACACCTTGGCATGGGTGCCGCCTGTGGCCAGGCGGATCTCGCCCGCCCGCTCCGCATGCAGTTCTTCGACCTTTTCTTCAATGCGCTCGGCCCGCTCGCGCAACTGCTTTTGCTTCTTCTGCAACAAGTCGCTGCCGGAGTTCAGGCCAATGTTTTTCAGTTTGGCCGATTGCTTGCGCAATTGCTCGGCCTCGCCAAGCCGCCGCTCCCGTTCGAGCGCCAGCGCGGCATCCACCCGCTCAAGTTCCTGCTTGGCGCGGGTGTAGGGCAAACTGAAATATTGTGACTGGCCAGGCCGCAAAAACAACGTGCGATTGGTCACCGCATCCAGAAAGCTCCGGTCGTGACTGGCAATAATGACCGGCATATGCGCCGCCCAGGTGAGAAGCCAGTTCTCCAAAAACAAAATCTTTTCAAGATCCAGGTGATTGGTCGGCTCATCCATCAACAGAATATCGGGCTCGGTCACCCAGATCCGCGCCAGCAAGAGAAGGCGCTGCCAGCCCCCACTGAGCGTGGCAACGGTCTGTTCGTATTGAGCCTCTTCAAACCCGAGCGAGCCTAAAACCATGTCCACCCGCCAACTTTCGTCAACGCGCTGCGGCTCCGGCAAGGCACTTGTGATGGCCGCGCGGCAGGTCAGGTCCAGGAGAGAAGCCTCGACCTCTTGGCTCATATAGCCGATGCGCGCGCCGCGCGAGAAGGTCACCTCACCGGATGTAAATTCCAACTCACCGGTCAGGCACTTGAGGAAGGTGGATTTGCCCGCGCCATTGAGCGCGACAAGGCCCACCCGGTCCTCGCGGCCAAACGAATAGGTGAGCGACTGAAAAAGTTGAACGTGGGCCTGATAGCTGGCGTCTTTAAGGGAAAGAACAGACATTTTTTTGATCTCTTTAGAAGGCGTGAGCTTTGTGGCGTGTAAAAAGCTCTTTGGGGTTCGACAAGTCGCTGCTTCAACGAAGCTGCAACCCGAACAGGCCTGATCAAGGAATGCCGTTTAGGAGTTCATATTTTGATCAGCCCTGCAAAACGTGAGATTGCAGGGCCAAGACGGGGCCACGCGTTCGAAAGTGATGGTAGTTGCTGGTGTTGGTGCAATCCATCGCCTGACCCTCCTGTTAAAATCCAAAGTTTCTACCTGGGGTAAAATCTATGTTTGCGGAGAAAAATTGTCAATCTAGTGGAAATTTCCTCGCGCTAACAAATTCGTCACTGTATAGCCAAATTTAGGGCATCAAGTATCGTTTCTGCCGCTTCAACCGCGACCTTTACATCATCAATCGTGACACTACTTCCAGTCGTATGGCTTGTTTCGTGTCGATTCAATATTACGTTTTGGTACTTCTGAACCAATTCTTCGCTTAGAGCGGCATTGAAACGGTCTCTGCAGTCATCTCCAAAACATTTCGCCATTTCTTTTATGTCCGATTTTCTAACCCTCCCCAGCATTGCATCCTGAGTCTTCAAGATAAAATTGGCTATTCTCACATCACCGCTTCCTTGAATTCTGTCTTGATAAACCGCCTTAACTCTTTCCTCCATTTCTGAGTAAAAGGCCACAGCAAGATACTGAGCCAAATAATTCTCAACCAACGGGGATTCATGTTCAACCGTGCCCAAAAATGATTCTATCTCTTTGAGCGCAAGTCCTGTCCTAAGCAATTTTGACATCTCATATGCCCCACTAAGAAGCAAATGCTTCAGACGCCAAGCGCATTCGGCATTCTACTTCCGAAAGGTCGCTAGTATTTTTTGTAATTGCGTCCAGAAATTCCTCATTCTTAAGCAATTCATTTAGATCTACATCAAGGTCTTTGGGAACACCCAATCTGAGCGCCGTCGCCAGTATAGAGTCTAAGAGGCCATAGTTCAGCCTACCTCTCAAATTAAAGGGTTTTTCTCCAAGGCATGAAATGATTTCCGTGCACGTGTTAGAGAAGTTTGTTTTGAGTTGCTCGTAATCTGATGGATTGGCGCGCTCTCGTTCCATATACTTATTGAGAAAACCTTTCATGGGCTTTTCATAATTGTCCGCATTTATCGATAGAGCCAAACATCTCAATATCAATTCAACATCACGAAGACGCTTGTCAATGTTATCTTTCCCAATCAACTTTCTCCAACTCGCGTCTTCATTCATATCTTTCAATACCTGAACGAATGGACCGTATGAAACACATTGTCTTATTTCCATAGGGTTTAGATTTACACCTCCTGTATTGAGGCGTTCAAAAATATGATAGATACTAGTTTTATCATCAGGACTTATTTGCTGAATTATTGTCGCCCTTAACACTCGGCCGGTTAGTGTAAATCGATCACTTTCGGACAATTCTTTAAAGGTCCTCCCCTCCCAACGGCGGTCCACATTCTTTAAACGAAATACGCGGTCGTGAATTACTCCTTTAAGAAAAGAGACAATTGATGTGATGCGTTGCTGCCCATCAATTATTAGATACTTAGAACTTTCTCGTTCTTTAAAAAGGAAGACACCGGGCACAGGAAGTCCTAGCAAGAAACTCTCAATCAATTTACTCGCCTTAACCTGATCCCAGATAAATTCCCTTTGGAATTCGGGAACCGAGAGCTCCCCCCGATCCCACATTTCTTGGTATCCTTGCAGTGTTGTATCTGCCGGATAATTCATGATTTCATATTCGAGCTTAGGCTCAGCTTCTATCTCCGGCGCATCTTCTGTGTCAGAGTATTCCCATTCTTGGTTAGTCACAGTTTGCTACTCCCTTGACATTCTCGATAGCGTTCACATTCGACACATTGTTGTCATAATTCGACTCAAATCGCACTATGACAATCTAAGATTGCACAATCAGAATTACAATTGTTTTTGGGTGTAAAGTTTCAGAAAGTCAATCTAGTGGAGAATCAAAAACGCCTTAAGCGAAGCGGCGCTATCCTCTGGCACCTCCACCATCGGCAGATGACCGACCTCTGGATAGACAATCAGGGCTGAATTCGGGATCTGCGCATCGAAAATATATGCCGCCTCCACAGACACATAAGTGTCTTCTTCGCCCCAGAGAATAAGCGTGGGAACTGAAATCTCACCAAGACGCTCCGTCGGCTGCGCCTCTTTAGGGGCTAAAAGACGCGCCTTGGAAGCCTGACGCCGCCCCTCACGCAACAAAAGATCATGATACTGATCAACCATGGCCTGGGTTACCAGATCATCATCATAGATGGCATCACGCAGGGTATTGGCAACCAGCTTCTCAGGCAGCACATAATCCAGCACTTTATTGAGCCCCGGCGTTTCGGCGACCTGATAGAGCAAGCCTTCTTCCTGCGGCGGTCCCCCAAGATCAATCCCCGAGGCATCCAGCAACACAAGCGCTTCCAATTTTTCCGGATGGTCGAGCGCGTAGCGCCAGGCGATCTTGCCGCCCATCGAATTGCCGCCAAGCACGAAAGTGTCGAGCTGCAAGACGCCAATGAATTCCGAGACAAAATTCAGATAGATATCGCTCGTGTAAACATTGTTTTCAGCAAATGACGACAGTCCGTGTCCCGGCAGATCGACGGTGATGAGGCGGTAATCCTGCCCAAGCTCAGCGACCCAGGGCTCCCAGGTAAAAAGCGAGTCGTTGGAGCCATGCAAAAGCACCAACACCCGGCCGTTGACATTGCCCTGATCGCGGTAATGCGCGGTCATGCCGCCGGGCAGCTGAACAAAGCGCGAGGGCGGCGCCCCGTAGCGGCCCTTTAAGGTCTCAAGCGGTATGTCAAAGTCGGCAAGGCCAAGAAAAGCGCCGGTTAGGACAGCCAAAAAAGCCAGCAAACCAATGATCGATCGACGCATGTGATCCCCACTACCCGAGAACGCAAACTTTTAAAGGCCCAGCGAGCCTACATTCTGCAAAATCCTGGCATTCCCCCCGAAACGCCAAGCGCATTGACTTTTACCATTTTGAGACGCGCGGGTCTAGAAGTCGCGGCCCGAAACCTTCTCCGGGCGTGGATCATAAGGATCCTCTCCGCCAGGGCCTGGATCATCCGGCACCGGCGCCGCATCCGTGTTCTCAAGCCCTTGCTTGCCAACGTCTTCGCGGCGACTGCGATAGGTTGGCGGCGCCTTGGGCGCGGCGCCCCCATGCGGCGGCACACGTACCGAATCGACAACCGGCGGCACTTCCTGCGGTGAATCCGCCGTCAAAATAACGACCGGGCCATTCCCCTCTAAATCGTCATCCTCTTCGACCGGTGTCAAAGTGGTCATCTGCGGCGCCCGCCAGGAAAGATCGTCAAAGGCCCCGCAATTGGGACAAACCGCCGACCAATCCGGCGCCTCGCGGCCACAGGTGCCGCACATCCAATGGGCATCGCGCGGCGCATGCACCGCTTTGGCAAGCCAGGCCCGGGCCGCCTCTGAGACCACCTCCGAGCGACCATGCTCACCTTTTTCAATGTCGGCCATCAGCTCACAAACCCGCACACTGGGAAAATTCTCAACGAGCCCCGAAAGCGCCCGCCGTGCGCCCTTCCATTCTCCCAGCTTCACATTCTGCCGTGCCCGCAAGAGCCGGCTTTCTACATGGTCCTTGTTAAACTTGGCCAGACCGCGCAGCCAGCGCGCCTTCGCTTTGGCATCATCCCCGACCTTGATCTTACCATAGAGCCGGGCAAGTTCTGGATGCGGGTCCACGCTCCAGGCGGTTTCCAGGGTCTGCGCCGCCTTCCACATCTGGTCGGCCTGAATGAGATATTTCGCAGCGATCAGCGCCGCAGGCGTAAAGCCCGGCGCAAGCCCCAACGCCTTTTGCGCCATCTCCTGGGCCGCCGCACCATTGCCAGCCTCGTCTTCAGCGCGCGCTTGCTCCGTATACAGAACAGCGCGCTTGCGTTTGGCGACATCCTGTCCGATATGTTTGGCCTTGAGGGAGCTTTCCAGCATATCCGCCGCGCCTGCCCAATTATGCCGAGACGAATTGAGCTCAAACAGCGCATCAAAAACCCAGGGCGTGTCAGGGCGCAGCTCATAGGCGCGGTTGGCGTAATCATAAGCTGCTTCCCGGTCACCGCGCCGCGCCGCGATCATGAAAAGACCGCGCAGCCCTAAAAACTCCGTGGCTTCCTGGTCCAGCATGTCCCGGTAAAAGCTTTCCGCTTTCTTCTCATTGCCATCGAGCTGCGCCGCCTGCGCGCTTAAAAGAAGCGTCAATGCCGGTTCATCCAGCAGCTTGTGCGCCTGACGTGCCAATTTGCGCACTTCGGCAGAATCGCCCGCCGCCACCGCCACCAAACCTTTGGACAGAGCCGACAACCCCAAAGCCCGGCGATGCTCGCGGCGATAGGCGAAAAAAGTTTCAGGACCCCGCACCACAAGACCGGTCCAACGCACGAACAGCAAGATCAGGGCAATGAGCGCCACATAGACCACCACCGCCAGCGAGGTATTCATCTCGATGTGGTAACCCAGCCAGTCCGCCTGAAAACGTCCCTCGCGCGTGGCCAGCCAGACCGCACCGGCGGCAAGGGGAAAAGCGACAAGGCAATAGGCAAGGACGCGGTACATCGGTCTTTATTTCTCCCCGGCGGCTTTTAGGGCGGCATTCAGGTTCGACAAGACCTGCGCGTTCAACTTGGCCACAAGACCGTTAAGGCGCACCCGCGCTTTCACGTCATGAACCCAAGGCGCCATGGTTTCTTTCGCCGCCCCTTGCAAGGCCTCAAGCTCCTGCGCCGCGGCGAAGAGGTCTCCCGCCTTCACGCGAACTTCCGCCCGTGACAAAACAGCCTTGGTGGAAGCGCCCTCTACTTCACCCACCCGGCGCACATCAAAGGTGGTGGTAAAACTTGCCCAGGATTTTTTGTACCACTTGTCAGCCCGCGCCAGTTTTTCATCTCGGATCGCCGTATTCATCAAAACGTCGAATTGCGCCGTGAGCACATTTTCTGTTGCCACGCCCGCCACCGCATAGGCGCGAAGCGCGCGCGCGGTTTCATTGCCGGGTGACAAAACATTGAAAGCATCAAGCTCCGTCACAAAGGGCGCCGAGCCCTGAGAGGCCTCGGTGATATCGGCGGCGGCCAGCGCCAGGGTCGCCATTTGGGTTGCCTCGATCGTGTTATATTTTTCCAGGCTCGCAAGACGCGTCTGCAGGACTTGCACATCGCTCTTGGCGCTCAGGGAATTCAAAATCTGATCGAGATCTTCCGGCGGTGCATTTTGTTCCAGCGCATCGATCCGCACATCCGTCTTTGCCAGATTGCGGTCTACCGCCTCCACATGGCTGGAGACCCCTTGCAGCGCCCGCTGCATGTTTTCAATCTCATGGCGGGCGGCCTGCAAATCATCTGCGCTGACCGTGGCTTGGTTTTCCGTTGGAGAAGAAAGCTGCGCCACATGCTCCTTCAACGCCGCCACCTCCTCGGCGAAAGCCGCAACATCGCCGTCGCTCATGCTGCCCTCAGTCGCCGCGGTCTGAACGCGGGCATCCAGCGAGGCCAGGTGTCCGCGCAGCTCCTTGATCGCCTGGACCTGCGCCGCATCGGCATTTTCCGTGGAGGTTTCAAGGGCCTTGATTCGCGCTTGAAGGTCGCTGACATCAACCCCGCCGCCCGCGCCGCCAACCTGAATTACACCTTGAGAGACCAAGCCGAGCGCCAAGAGCGCCGCCGCCGCCACCCCAAGCGAAAGCCCGACCACCAGACGGGACCCGCCGGTTCCTTTTGCCGCCGCCGGCTTGGCAACCGTCTCGGCTTTTTCGTTAATCACCTTGTCGTCGGAATTGTCTTCCGGTTTCGGGGCGTCATCCTTGGCAGGTTTATCACTCATTCGGGTGTCTTAAGGGGCTCTTGGGGTTAACAGGCGGGGTCTTGAAAAATCCCTCTATGTCTAGTGTGAGGTCTCTGGGAGTAATTTCAAGAGAAGATCTTGTTCAGGCCGCTCGGCAACCAGAATTTCTTTAAAATTCAGCCCTTCCAGCGCCTTCGCCACATTTTTGGAGAGGCAATAGCAGGTCACATGGTCCAAGGGGGCGCTAAGATCCCGTGCCAGCTCTGCAAAGCCGTTGGCGCTGCGCCAGGAATAAAGAAGAACCCCCTCCATGTTACCGCTCTGAAGAGCCTGAGCGGTCTCCTCGCTGAACGCCTCCCGTTGCCGCGCGTCATAGAGCACTGCCCGGCGCACCTCAAACCCGCGCTTTTCAAGATAGCCTTTCAAATCGCCCGCCACATGACTGCCCGCCACATGGAGGAGAGGCCCATTGCGCGGACTGAGCGCGGCCGCCACATCCCCGGCCAGCAGGTCCACATCGCCGCCGCTGACCGAGACAATGACAAAGCCAGCCGCCCGCGCCGCCTTGGCGGTGACCTTGCCCACGGCGAAAACCGGCAAGGCGCGGTTGTCACTGACCCGCGCAAAAGCCTCAACCCCATTGGCACTTGTAAAAAGGAGCGCCTGAACGCCTTCAAGCGGCACGTCTGCTGCCTCCTCGAAAACGATTTCAAGAATTGGCTCAATCAACACCTCATGTCCGCGCTCGGTCAAAACAGCCGCCAGCGCCGCTGATTCTTTTTCCGGTCGTGTCACAAGCAATTGCATGAGATCAAAGATCTCCCTTTTTTAAAGCGCCTCAGCCAGTTGCTTAAAGAACGCCTCGCCCGCCTCAGCGCGCAGGTCTTGCCCAACCCGCTCTCCGAGCGCCAGAGCGCCTTCCAGCGTCGCGACGCCCTCGTCTGCACCACGAAAGGTCTTGCTGCCATCTGGCATCAAGACAACGGCGTCAAGGCGCATCTGATCGCCTGCCACCCGCGCATAGGCGCCAATCGGCGTGCGGCACGAACCGTCCAGCACTTTCAAAAGGGCGCGCTCAGCCTCTGCCGCCAGCCGGCTTGGCAAATGATCGAGCGGTGCCAAAAGATCCGCGATCTCAGTGTCCTCGGCGCGGCGTTCAATGCCGATCACCCCTTGCGCCGGGGCCGGGATCATATCCTCAACTGAAAGAGCCGCCGTCACTTCATGGGTAAGACCCAAACGGGTCAGACCCGCCATGGCAAGAAGGGTCGCATCCACTTCCCCCTCTTTCAGCTTTCGCAGCCGAGTGTCCACATTGCCCCGATAGGTCACCACCTTAAGGTCGGGGCGCAGGGCCTTGAGCTGCGCTTGCCGCCGGAGCGATGTGGATCCCACCACCGCCCCCTCTGGCAGTTCCGCAACAGACGCCGCCTTGTCGCTGATAAAGGCATCGCGCGGGTCCGCCCGCTCCAGCATGCAGTCCAGCGCCAGCCCGTCTGGCAATTGGGTCGGCATATCCTTCATGGAATGAACCGCGATATCGACCTCCCCCGACAACAAGGCCTCTTCGATTTCCTTGGTAAAAAGCCCCTTGCCGCCAATGGCATTAAGCGCCCGGTCCTGGATCTTATCGCCGCTGGTCTTGATCACATGGATCGGGAAGGTCTGATCAAAATCCACCTCAAACACCCCATGCGCCTTGCCCAAAAGCGCTTGCACCATCCGCGCCTGGGTGAGGGCGAGCTGCGAGCCACGAGTGCCGATTCGGATTGTACGTTGCATGGGGCGCGGTCCTTTGCCATTAAGGGGCAGAAAACGGGAGGGTCAGGAGACCCTTACCCCCCGACCGGACAAATGTCGAGACCAGAGAAGACTTCAAAAACGTGAGCGCCCCCCTGACCATTCTCGGGATTGAAACAAGCTGCGATGAAACCGCCGTGGCGGTGCTGCGCGGCACACCGGGCGCGCGCCCTCAGATCCTCGCCAATCTGGTGCTTTCTCAGATCGAGACCCATGCCCCTTATGGCGGCGTGGTGCCGGAAATTGCCGCCCGCGCCCATATCGAAGCGCTGGATGCTTTGATTACAGCGGCGCTGAAGGAAGCGGATCTGACATTTGAAGACCTCACCGCCATTGCCGCGACCGCTGGTCCCGGCCTTGTTGGCGGGGTTATCGTTGGCCTGATGACCGCCAAGGGCATCGCCCATGCCCAGAACCTGCCCCTCGTGGGCGTCAATCATCTGGAAGGCCATGCCCTCTCGGTGCGTCTCACCGAAGAGGTGGCCTTTCCTTATCTTTTGCTTCTGGTTTCCGGTGGCCATTGCCAGCTCCTGGCGGTCGAGGGCCCCGGTAAATACCGGCTTTATGGCGCTACCATCGACGATGCGGTGGGCGAAGCCTTCGACAAAACCGCCAAAATGCTGAACCTGCCCTATCCCGGCGGGCCATCGGTGGAAACGGCGGCCCTGGACGGAGACCCGAGCCGGTTTGACCTGCCACGCCCGCTCATCCACCGCCCGGGCTGCGACTTTTCTTTCTCCGGACTTAAAACCGCCGTGCGTCATGCCGCTGAAGGATTGAACAAGGAACGTCTGGAAAGTCAGGATGTGAACGATCTGGCCGCTTCCTTCCAGGCGGCGGTGACCGATGTACTGGCAAGCCGCGCGGGCCACGCCATGACACGGTTTATCGAAGACTATCCGGGTGCCGACCGCACCCTGGTGGTGGCAGGCGGCGTCGCGGCCAACAAACATCTGCGCGCCCACCTCGACACGGCGGCGGCCGACAGGGGCTTTACCCTCATCGCCCCGCCGGGCAAGTTTTGCACCGACAATGCCGCCATGATCGCCTGGGCGGGCCTGGAACTTTACTCTCTGGGTCAGCGCGACACCCTGGCGCTTTCACCCAGGGCGCGCTGGCCGCTTGATACAGATGCCAATCATCCCGGCGCCAAGGTCTGAGGCTTTCAACCGGCCCTTATTTCCGATAGAACGGATGCGTCAAAAGATCGAGGAGTTTTAATGGACAACATTGGCGTTATTGGCGCGGGCGCCTGGGGCACAGCACTTGCCTGCGTCGCGGCGCGGGGTGGCAGCAAGGACCGCAAGGTCACCCTCTGGGCCCGTGAGCAAGAGGTGGTCTCCACCATCAACCACAAACACCTGAATGATCTCTACTTGCCGGGTATCCCTCTGGAAACCAAGATCTTCGCTACCGGCAATTTTGCCGATTTCGAAACCTGCGACATTATTCTGCTCGTGCCACCGGCCCAGCATCTGCGGGCCATCACCAAGCAATTGGTGCCCAATCTCTCTTCCGGAACACCGCTCATCATCTGCTCCAAGGGCATTGAGCGCGGCAGCCAGGAACTCATGACGGATGTTTTGGCCGAGGTCGCCCCCGGTCACCCCATTGCGGTTCTTTCCGGCCCCAGTTTTGCCGCGGACGTGGCCAAAGGCCTGCCCACAGCGGTCACCCTCGCCTGCGAAGATCAGGCCGTGGGCAAGGATCTGGTGCAAGTCATTGGCCTGCCCACCTTCCGGCCCTATTTGTCCGACGATATTATTGGCGCCGAGGTTGGCGGCGCCATCAAAAACGTCATGGCCATTGCCTGCGGCATCGTCGAAGGTTCCAATCTGGGTGAAAGCGCCCGCGCCGCCCTCACCGCCCGGGGGTTTGCCGAGATTGTCCGCCTGGGCACCGCCATGGGGGCAAAGCCTGAAACCATGTCAGGCCTTTCCGGCCTCGGCGATCTGATTCTCACCTGTTCCAGCCGCCAATCGCGCAACATGTCCCTCGGCGTGGCGCTCGGAGAAGGCCAAACCCTTGACGAAATCATGTCACACCGCAATTCTGTAGCCGAGGGCGTTCACACTGCGGGCGCGCTGGTTGCTCTGGCACGCGCGAAAGAGGTCGAAATGCCCATCGCCGAAGCGGTCGAAGCTATTGTCACCGGCGACAAGACAGTGAAAGAAGCCATCGCCGGTCTCTTGAACAGGCCCTTTACGACTGAGACTTAATCCATAAATCCCACTGGGAGGTGCTGAAAATGACCAAAGCGAATGACCCCGCCGATCTCTGGCGGTCCTGGGTGTCCAAGATGGAGCGCGAAATCGACTCCATGTCGCAAAAGCTCATGAAGACCGATGAGTTCGCGCGCACCACCCACACGCTTAATGATATTCGCATGTCTCTGCGCGATGCGGTTGGCGGTGTTTCGACAAAAAACCTGGAACTCTTCCACATGCCCTCGAAGGAAGACATCACCGATCTCGGCGACCGACTTGCCGGGATCGAGCGGCGTCTCACAATGATCGAGCGCATACTCACCACCCTGGCCAGCGAGAAGTCGGGAGGCGCGGCCGCCCGATCCGGTCCGCCACGCACCAAAGTGCCGCCCAAGAAAGCGGCCAAAAAGGCAACCAAGAAAACGGCCGCCAAGCCCAAGAAACAATCTAAAGACGCCTCATGACAGCGGTAGAAGAAAAAGACGGCACCGGCGCCACGATCCGCCGGATGGTGGACCGCACCATCCAGCGCAATATCAAGGGCGTGCAATTTCTCACATCTTCACCGCCCACCATCGGCCAAACCCCGAAGGATGTGATCGCCCAGCGCGGCACCATGAAGCTTTACCACTACCACCCGCAGTCTGAAGAGATTTACCGGGTGCCGGTCCTTCTCACCATGGCGACCACAAACCGGGCCTATGTCTTCGACCTCGCCCCCGGCTTCAGTCTGGTGGAGTTTCTGCTTAAGCACGGCTTTGACGTTTTTGTCCTCGACTGGGATCCGCCCCGGTCTGACGAACGCGGCCTGCGCTTTGAAGATTATGTTCTGGATTTCATCCCCGATTGCGTTGAGCAAATAGCCGAGGAAACCGGCGTCGACGAAGTGTCGATCATTGGCTATTGCATGGGCGGCGTTCTGTCCCTGCTTTACGCCGCCTTGCACAGCGACGGGCCTTTGAAAAACCTCATCTGTCTGACCACTCCGGTCGACTGGAGCGAAATGGACCTGTTCCAAAGCTTCTCTCACAAGAAATACTTTGACGTCGACCGTCTGGTCGATTCGGTGGGCATTGTCCCGGCCGACATGATTATGACCGCCTTTGACATGCTGCGGCCCGCCAACAAGCCGACGGCGCGCATTCAACTGCTCGACAATCTCTGGAACGACGATTTCGTGCGCTCCTATCGCATGTTCACGCGCTGGCAAAACGAAACCCTGCCCCTGGCCGGGGAATATTTCCGCCAGACCACAAAAGACCTGCTTTGGGACAACAAGCTTTACAATGACACGCTGACGATTGGCGGACAGAAGGTAGATCTGAAAAAGATCAAAGTGCCGATCATGCATGCCATTGCCCAGCATGACCACATTGTCCCTTTCAATGCATCCAAACCGCTCATCTCCAAGGTGGGCTCAAAAGATAAAACAGAAATTGTTCTGAAAGGGGGGCACGTCAGCCTCATTGCCGGACCCAATGCGGTCCTGAGGCTTTGGCCCACCGTTGACGAATGGCTGGGAGAACGTTCCGTATGACCCTCGACACTTCACGCTACCCGATCGCGCTCGACCTGGATGGGGACAAGATCGAAATTCGCCTCATGACCCCGGCGGATGAAGCCGCAGTCGCCGCATTTGCCAAAGAATTGCCGCCGCATGATCTCTTGTTCCTGCGCCGTAACATTACGGAGCCGAAGGTACTCTCCGCATGGGCACGCGATTTGGAAGAGGGCGCGATCCACTCTCTCGTCGCCATGAAAGGCGACAAGGTCGTGGGCACCACCGCCGTTGTGCGCGACGAATATTCCTGGTCGCCGCATCTGGGTGAACTGCGGGTGCTGGTCGCCAGCGACATGCGCAAGAACGGTCTGGGCCGCAAGCTCATTGAGGAAAGCTTTGTCATGGCGCTTGGGCTGGAGCTTGAAAAGCTGATCGCACAGATGACCGTCGATCAACGCGGCGCCATCGAAGTGTTCGAAACCATGGGCTTTACCGGCGAAGCGCTGTTAAAAGATCATGTGAAAGACCAAGCGGGTGAAAAGCACGATATTGTCATTCTTGCTCTGGACGTGGCCCGGGCAGACGCTCAAAACGCGCTCTTCGGCACCGCCGAACTTGCCGACTGACCTCACTGCCTCTTGCACGTAAAGGACACCGCCCATGGACGTCATCATCTATTGCCGCGACAAGAAGGACGCGCTTGACCTGCGCCTCGCCAATCGGGAGGAACACCTGAAATATGTCGGCGAGCATCTGGATAAGGTCAAGGTCGCCGGACCTCTGATCGCCGAAGACGGCAAGACCATGATCGGCTCCATGCTGCTCATGGAATTTGCCACCTTGGCCGAAGCGCAGGACTGGTCCAAGGGCGACCCCTATCGCAAGGCCGGTCTCTTTGAGCGCGTAGAGATCACCGAGAT